>NZ_QRGB01000001.1:2522818-2838170 GCF_003449035.1 Pedobacter indicus | reverse complement strand
TCAGGTTATTTCCATTCGTCGATAGTACAATTGCATCTGCCCTAGGTTTCGCAATGATCATGCTGAATTTGGTAATATTGAATTTTGCATCAAAATCGAAGTTCTCTAACGACGCAAAGACCGCATTTTGTGCTTTCAGTGCAACGGTTGCCATCGTTCCACCTGTCTTTCCAGCAAATTTAGCAATTGGGTCAGGTATCCTTTTTACACGGAACTCAGTTGTACTCAGTGTCTGAGTCTTTCCGGGAGCTACCTCTGCGGATACCGATATGCGCGCCGTTCCCGGTGAAGTTACCCGGACATTGTATTTTCCTCCTGATCCAGAGATACTACCGCCACTCATACTGACGTTGATTTTATCCGTCGGTGTTCCTGGTGCAGATACGGATACCGGATTATTTACGCCGATATAAAGAACATTCATCTTATCTGGTGATACGACCGCCGATGGTCGCGCTACCTGGAACGTTTGTTCGGGCGTACGATATTCTTTAACTGTACCATCCGTTTGTTTTACTTGAATCGTTCCAGTCCACGTAAATATACCTTCCTGATTGGTTGGTACAGTGTAAACTCCTTTACCGTCTACAATCGGTAGTTCTGTCCCGTTGACTGTAATAGAAGGTTCCGATTTGGAGTCGGAAGCCGTTAGAAATACTTCTGCCGTATAGGGTTGCCCCTGAACCAGGTAGGAGGTAGGCGCCACTGCTACTGCAGCAAATTTATCAAGGTTCACGACGGCCTGATCCATCTTTCCAAGAATCAATTTTACGACGTCCGATTCCGCGTTGGTTGCATCAGTTTGGATTTTGGTAAGAATAGTCATCGCCGCGGTAAGGGGCGTTCCGCTACCAAAATTAATTTCTTCCCATTTTCTCTTCCCATTTACTGCTTTGCTTGCGTCACTCGCTTCCAACGAAAATGACACCGCACCTTGGTCTTCTGGCCCCAAGAGAGCCAATAATTTCTCTCTCGTCTGATTTATCTTTTCCTTTAATTCAGCACCTTTCTTTTTGTTAATCATTAAGTTAGGTGCGATGTCTGGATTCTCACGTCTTAGTAAATCGCCCGTATCTTCATTATATCCACCACCTTGTGCCTCCAATTCCTTTTTCAAGGAAACGATCATCTCATCCAATTCACCTACAACCGCTCTTGCTTGTTTTGCTTTATCGTAGATGGGTTTAGCTCTTTCGGGTTCTTCTTTTAATTTGGTTGCTTCAAACGCAGCAAATAGTTGGTCGACTGAGTTATCTACATTCGATTTAGAAGTTTCCAGGCTGTTATTTATATTCCTGAAAGCGTCCAATATAGAGTTCGGTACGTTTAACGCGAGTAAGGCTAGTAATACCAAGTACAATATATTGATCATCCGCTGTCTGGGAGTCTCTCTTCCTATAGCCATAGTCTATGTTTGTTATAAAATGAAAGGATTGATTAACCGCGCGGTTGGTTCATTGCACTTAACATATTGCCGTAGATCGAATTTAAAGCAGTTAAGTTTTTCGCGAGTTTGTTGACTTCTTCTTTGAATACTTTAGAATCGTCTAAAGATTCGTTGAAGTTTTTCATTGTATAACTCAGGTTTTCATAGAAATGGTTCATGGACTGTAAATGGGAAGCTGAATCCCTTAGCTCACGTTCATACATGTTGTTCAATGAGCGCAGATTGCTGGTAAGTTGTTGAACTTGCTCATGATAATTAGTGGTATCGGTATTGGTATTAGACATCGCAACCAAATTTGCGGATGCTTTTTCGAATGCAACACTAAGATTATCAAACTTAGAAGAAGCATTCCGTAATTTCTCAGTAAACTCATTCGCAGCGAAAGACACATCAGATATTTGATTGATTGCCGAAACCTTATCCCCAAAATCACGTAGTCCTCTTCCAAGGCTTTCGATCGTAGCGGGCTCAATATTTGCGTCTGCGAACATCTTGTCTAAGGCAGCAGTGGTGGGAGGGTTAGCCGGTACATTGCTTGCACGAAATGAACTTGTTGGCAACTCACCCTGATAGTTATCATCCAGTTCAGGGTAAACCCTTGCCCACTCAGGCTCTTTTGGCGGAGGGTTGAAACCCATCAAAAAGAAGAGGATCGCTTCAACACCTAACCCGATGCCGATCATATAGTTGGCTAAGGATCCACCGATATAGAGGATCTTGAATAAAACCCCAATAATCACAATACTAGCCCCCCAAGAAATGGCAACATGTAGCCAATTTGAATTGTCTTTTTTCTTTACGTTCATATTTTGTCAAATTTTAATAGCAGAGTGAGTTTTAGATAAAACCTTGAAATAATTTAATAGTATTAACGTTAAACGACGATAATTGGTATTTTATATGGTATGAATATTGAAAATCATGATATAAAAACCTTTCCAGCGTCGAAATGTTTGCGTCAGACTATAAATTCAAGTGTTGTTTCTCTCTCTTCCAGGTTAGTGCAGTAAAGAAAATAGACAAAATACAGCTCAATATCAAGATAGCGAAACCACCGTCCCAACTCCAATGATCCACAACAAACCCCATTGCAATATTAGCAAATAGCGCTCCGCCCATGTAACCAAAAAGACCAGTAAGTCCTGCCGCAGTTCCTGCCGCTTTTTTAGGCGCTAAATCTAGCGCCTGCACGCCTATCAACATGACGGGGCCATAAATCAAAAAGCCGATTGCTATTAACGCGACATTGTCAACCCAGATATTGCCTGCGGGGTTTTTCCAATAGATTACCACCGCCACTAATACCAGCAGCATATAGATAATGGTTGCAGGCGCCCGTCGGCCCTTAAACACCCGGTCGCTGATCCAACCGCAGAGAAGCGTACCCGGAATTCCAGCGTACTCATAAGCGAAATAAGCCCAGCCCGACTGTTTAACAGAAAACCCTTTTGCTTCCTCAAGAAAGGTGGGAGCCCAGTCGAGGATGCCATATCGAACTAAATAGACAAATGCATTTGCAAAGGCAATATACCATAACAAGCGGTTATTAAGAACGTAATTAAAAAAAATCTGCTTAGCTGTCAGTTCTTTTTCTTTCTCTTCCGAATAATCGGAAGGGTAATCGTTTTTGTATTTTTCGATTGGCGGCAACCCGCATGATTGGGGAGTATCCCGAATTAATAGATAGCCTATGAGAGCGATAAAGAGGGCCACAAAGCCTGGGAAATAGAGCTTGCTTTGCCAGTCACCAAAAATAGCTACAGCCATGATTGCAAGCGGACCAACTAAGCCACCACCAACGTTATGTGCTACATTCCAGACCGACATTTTGGTGCCTCTTTCTTTTGTAGAAAACCAATGTACCATTACGCGTCCAGACGCAGGCCAACCCATTCCCTGAAACCAACCATTGATAAATAGTAACACAAACATAATGGTTAATGAGCCTGTTGCGAAAGGGAATAGCCCCATCAGAATCATCGTCACGGCAGACAAAGCCAAGCCGGCAGGTAAAAACACCCTGGCATTACTTCTGTCGGAAACGTTTCCCATCAAGAATTTACTTAAGCCGTATGCGATCGATACGCCGGAAAGAGCAAGACCCAGATCTCCTTTGCTGAAGCCTTGGTCAATCAGGTCCGGCATGGCAAGAGAAAAGTTCTTCCTAACCAAATAGTAGCCTGCATAACCGATAAAAATTCCAAGGAATACTTGAAGTCTAAGCTTTTTATATTCAGGGTCGATGCGGTCAAGAGATTTTGCATCAATATGAGGAGCTGGTTTAAATAAATTCATTGTTTCTAGCTTTTATTCGAAAAACAAATTAAGGTACCCTTTCATAAAAACTGAATTATGTTAATTGGATATTGTTATGACGCATATTCTTACTCAAAGGCATTAAAATGTTCAATTAGGTAAGGCTCTGCAATTGATTTGAAATCAGCAACTTGTTTGCTGATCCATACTGCATCCCTACCGAGCTCTTCCGCCATAACTTTTGCTACCTGTGGCGCTAGTTGCAGCGCAACGTGAGCATCGAGAAAGAGAATTCGAAATCGTCTGGCCAGTACATCTTCTACTGTTCTTGCCATTTCATTTCTGACAGCATCAATAATAGCCGACTCGCTGATCGGGTAGTTCGCATGCAGAGCTTGATCGGATGTTTTATTGGTCTGATTACCCGAAGTTGCATTCGTGTTTTCGCCAATCTTCAGATCGTAGGTTCTGCACATACGTTTATCTAGTCCACCTATCTTGATTGCTTTATTAACGGTATCTTCAGCCATTTTTCGATAGGTTGTCCATTTGCCACCCGTGATTGTAATCAGATCGGAAGGCTCAACATAGATTTTATGACTTCTGGAAATCTCTTTGGTGCTGTTCACATCTTTATCTGGAGCTGCTAAAGGTCGCAGTCCCGCGAAAACAGAAAGTACATCCTCTCGCTCGGGTTTCTTGCTTAAATACTGCCGAGCGGTTTTCAATATAAATTTTATCTCGCTTTCTAAAGCGATCGGTTCTATGCTATGCTCATCTAGTGGAGTATCTGTGGTGCCTAATAATAAATGCTTGTGCCAAGGCACTGCAAAAAGAACACGACCGTCAGATGTTTTTGGTATCATCAATGCTTTATCGCTATCCCAAAACGACCGGTCAAGCACCAGATGGATTCCCTGACTAGGTCTTGTCATTGGTTTTTTTTCTGGATGATCCATTCGTAATATATCGTCCACAAAAACCCCAGTAGCATTAATGATAACTTTACCTCTAATCGTATAATCATTCTCTCCCTCAATATCATGCGCTATTACCCCGTCAACTTTTCCGGCGCTGTTCTTTAGAAAGCCTTTTACTTTCATATAGTTGATTAACACGCCATCATATAACGCGGCTGTTTTTGCAAGATCGATGGCTAGTCGTGAATCATCAAATTGTCCGTCGTAATATTCTACCCCACCTTTCAAATCAGTCGAATTGACATCAGGTATTGCCGCTTTCACTTCCTCTTTTGACATGGAAGTTGATTTTCCAAAACTGTATTTTCCCGATAGCCAATCATATAAGGTTAAGCCGATTAAGTACTTCATCTTAGAGAACCATGAGAAACAAGGGATGATAAATGCTTGCTTCTTAACCAGATGAGGGGCATTGTTTAGTAAAAGTCCACGTTCTTTCAATGCCTCTCGCACCAGCGCAATATCCCCTTGGGCAAGGTAACGAACCCCTCCATGGACAAGCTTAGTGCTCCGGCTCGATGTCCCTTTCGCAAAATCAGATTGTTCCAGAAGTAGGGTTTTATAACCGCGAGAAGCAGCATCAAGAGCGACACCCAAACCAGTAGCCCCTCCGCCAATGATTATAAAATCCCAAAGAGGTTCCTGCTGCAGTTTTTCGATAGATAAATTGCGATTGAATTGAGAAGATTGAGTCTTCATATTTGCCGGTCGAAATATATTGAAATGTATAAATGTGGTTTCTTGTTAAGAAGAAACTAAAAGCAATATTATAAAATAATACAAACAAAGGCAAATATAAAACGAAATAATACGAAAGTATCTAGTTGGCTGCAATGAAAGGAAGGTTCAGTGTTTATTCCTCGCTTATACGTGTCTTTTTTTCTCTTTATATTGTGGTTTTCTCGACTTACGAAAGTTTTGTTTTCGATTTTTATTATTTGACTTTTGTTGTGTTTTACTGGTAGCCAGAGTGGGCGTAAAGACTAATGCATATGGATGGTCCTCAACGATACGAATATTCTGTCCGGTCAGTTTATTAATATCATCCAGGTATGGTTTTTCTTCCTGGTCACAAAATGACCAGGCCGTACCGCTTAAACCCGCGCGACCTGTACGCCCAATCCGGTGCACGTAGGTTTCTGGCTGATTGGGTAAATCGTAGTTCAGCACGTAATTCAGTTGGTCGATATCGATACCTCTCGCAGCGATATCTGTCGCGACCAGTACTCGGATTTTTCCCGTTTTAAATGAACTAAGGGCTTTCTGTCTTGCATTCTGAGATTTGTTTCCGTGTATGGCTGCTGCCTGGATCGAAACACGTCCCAAGATTTTCACGATTTTATCCGCGCCATATTTTGTCCGACTGAACACCAGTACACTCTTAATCTGTGGGTCTTTTAATAAATGTATTAATAGAGATGCTTTATCTTTTTTAGCGACAGGGTAAATAGCCTGCGTTACTTTTTCGGCCGTTGTAGAGACAGGTGTAACCTCCACTTTTAAAGGATTTGTCAATATCCCATTCGCTAACCCCGTTATTTCCTGAGGCATGGTCGCTGAAAAGAACAATGTCTGTCTTTTTTCTGGAATTTTTGTTATTATCTTTTTTACATCATTGATGAACCCCATATCAAGCATGCGGTCAGCTTCATCCAGTACAAATATTTCAATCTGAGACAGTGAAACTGCTTTTTGATTCACCAAATCAAGCAATCGGCCCGGTGTTGCAATTAAAATATCGACACCTTTTTTTAATGCGCTAATTTGGTTGCCTATTGGCACACCGCCAAATACAACTGCCTGCTTAAGTGAAGAATACTTTCCATAAGCAACGAAGCTTTCACTGATTTGGATAGCCAACTCACGAGTGGGACTAACAATAAGAGCCTTGATTCCTTTTCGATTGTTATTTTCCAAAAGTTGCAAAATAGGCAAGGCGAAAGCAGCGGTTTTACCTGTACCTGTTTGTGCTATCGCTAGTAAATCTCTCTTGTTTAATGCTATTGGGATAGATTGTTCTTGGATTGGGGTGGGTTGTGTGTACCCTTCGGTCTCGATTGCCCTTAATAAAGACCTGCTGAGATTAAGATTTTCAAATGACAAATTGATATATATTATTTTCGCAAAGGTAGATAATATACCTTGGAAAGTATCAATTTTTACATTATTTTCGAGCCAGATACGATAAACTATTATAAACCTATATTCGTGAAAAAGCTATTACTTATTTGCTTGATAGTGAGCTCAGTTTTGCAATCAAAGGCTCAAGATTTTCCATTCGGAGAGATGGATCGTAATGCAATTACGATGACTTCCTACGATAAAGACACCAGTGCGGCTGCCGTTGTAGTAAGGGAATTTGGCACGACAAGTTTCTTACATGATGGCAATAAAATCCGGCATCGATATCACGTACGGATAAAAGTATTTAACAGTGCCCGCTTTACCCGTGGCGACGTGGTTATCCCGCTATATCAGGGATCATCAACAAGGTATGAAAGTGTGGATAAAATAAGAGGTATTGTTTATTATCCCGGACCGGATGGCGGACTCCAAAAAGCTGAATTAGATAAAAAAAGTATTATTCGTGAGAAATCTTCCGAACACTTGGAGCTAGTCAAGTTTGCTATGCCAAATATCGTTGACGGGAGCGTGGTTGAGTATGAATATGAAATCGAGACCCCTTATATCTTCAATTACCACCCTTGGCAATTTCAATGGGATATTCCGAAAATCTATAGTGAGTATGTCGCACTTATTCCAGCCGTCTTTGTGTACAATGTTTCGCTAATCGGCGCGCTCAAGTTGGATAAAAGTGATGGTAAGGTTAAAAAAGAGTGCTTCCAGCCGGGTGCGCACCGCATCGATTGTTCGGAACTCACCTATGCGATGAATGATGTTCCTGCCTTTATTGAAGAAGATTACATGACATCACCGAAGAATTTCATTTCAGCCATTAATTTTGAACTTTCGGAAATGACATTACTGAACGGCAGTAAAGAAAAAATCACGAAGGAGTGGAAAGACGTGGATTACGAAATGAAAAAGCATGAGTACTTCGGAAAACAGCTGCGACGCGACGATATTTTCAAGAAAATTTTGCCGACAATTCTTAAAGGGGATGAAAGCGACCTGGAAAAGGCCAAAACGATCTATTCATACATTCAGTCTCGGGTTAAATGGAATAACCGCTATGGTCATTTTACTGACGAAGGTCTGAAGAAAGCCATTGAAAATAGAGCAGGGAATGTAGCGGATATTAATCTTGCTCTGATTGCTGCTCTGGGAGCCGCAGATTTAGATGCAGACGCTGTTGTACTTTCCACGAGAGAAAATGGGGTCGTCCATCAGTTATACCCGGTGATATCTGATTTTAATTATGTGGTAGCGATGGTAAATATTGATGGAAGGAGTTATTTGTTAGACGCCACTGATCCTTTATTACCTTTCGGATTATTGCCCATGAGGTGTATGAATGGTCAGGGAAGAATCATGAGCATGAATAAGCCGTCTGAATGGATCGATCTGGTAGCTTCTCAAAAACGAAGCGATGTGTATTCATTAGAGCTCGAATTGCAGGCCGACGGTAAGATTGTCGGCTCGGTCAAAAATTATAAAATGGGCTATGCGGCCTTTTATCAGCGACATGAAATAAAGAAATTTAACAGCATCGATGAATTTGTCGAAAACAAAGACGAAAACATGCCGAATATCAGGATTTTGGATTATGCGATCACAAACCTGGATAGCATTGAGCGGACTCTTGAAGAAGCTTATGAAGTTGAAATCGCTGCTTTCGATTCACTTTCCTATGATCAGCTCTTTTTCAACCCTTTTTTTATGGATAAAATGGATGAGAACCCGTTCAAATTAGCGGAAAGGACATATCCCGTAGACCTAGGCGCTCCTATAAACTCACGAATTATTATCAGTCTTCGCATACCCGAAGAATATGAGATGGTTGTTAAGCCACGAGATGTATCCTTAGCCCTGCCTAACAAAGGCGGTAGGTTTTTAAATAGAACGGAGGTTATCGGAAACAAAGTGCAGTTTTCCCAAAGCATGGAACTGGAGAAAAGTATCTATCAGCCCGAGGAGTATCCAGCGCTAAAGGAGCTTTTCAACCGGATTATTCAACTTCAAAAGACCGATGTAATTTTTAAAAAGAAATCATGAGAAAAATTTGCTTTATATTCTTTCTTTTTCTTCTTCCTGCTACGCTTCTTGCACAGAACAATTATGCCGTTGATCACATCAACAAGAACCTCTTGGCTCGGGCAAGTTCGGTTATCCGCACAATGGATATGAATATCGACATAAAGAATACCGATCAATTCAGCTATACTGTTAAACGTGTTATTACGGTGCTCAATGAGAATGGCAATGAAGACGCAGCTATTCGTATATGGTATGATAAAAGCCGCCAAATTCGTTCAATCCGCGGCGCGGTCTATGATCAGTTTGGTAGACAAACCGCCAAGATTTCTGAAAAATCATTTAGCGATATCAGCGCGAGTGATAACAATTCACTGTTTTTAGATTCCCGGTTAAAAGTTTTTAGACCTAACCCGACTATGTACCCTTATACACTCGAGATCGAATATGAGATACGTTCTAAGCAGACACTGAATTTGCCAGATTGGTATCCTGTAGGTTCATCAGGTGTTTCACTTGAAAAAGCTACCTTGGTTGTAAATACCAGTTCTGGTTTTCCTTTACGGTACAAAGAGGTTAATTATCCCGGTTCAGTAGAAGCGAGTGAGGCTGACGGCATCAAAACCTATCACTGGGAAACTACGAATAAACAAGCTCTCAAAGACGAGCCCTATAGTCCCGCTCCCGAGACATTCCTTACTTCGGTAAGGTTGGCTCCCGAGCATTTTAGCTATGAAAAAGTCACTGGTAGTTTTTCGAATTGGGAAGAATATGGCAAGTGGATGTATGATGCCCTGCTGCAAGGGCGAAATGAGATTCCGCCACAAACGGCATCGCATATCCGAAATTTGACAGCTGACATGGCTGATCCGTGGGAGAAAGCAAAGGCGATTTATGAATTTGTTCAGAAAAAAACCCGTTACGTGAGTATACAGGTTGGTATTGGTGGTTTTCAACCTTTTCTTGCAAGTCAAGTAGATCAGACCGGATATGGGGATTGTAAAGCGCTGGTTAATTATACGCAAGGGCTTCTGGCGGTTGTAGGTATTCCGTCTGATTATGTTGTTGTCGCATCAGGTGATAAGAAAAAGAACGCCATCCCTGATTTTGCAAGCATCAATCAATTCGATCATGTAATCCTGCGAATCCCATTTGAGTCAGATACCGCTTGGGTCGATTGTACAAGCAAGGATAATCCTTTCGATTACCTGGGTACCTTTACAGATGATCGGCTTGCCGTTGCCTGTACTGAAAATGGAGGAGAGCTAGTCCGCACTCCACGTTATCTGGCCGATAACAGTAAGCAAATTAGGACGGGCAGGATGAGCCTAAACGAGGAAGGCGCAATCAAAGGGGAGATCGTGACCGAATTTGAAGGCTGGCAATATGATAACCGAAACTTTCTTATCGGAGAGCCCTTGCGCGAACAGCTTAAAGAGGTGCCTAAAATCTACCCGATAGGCAACCTTACGGTTGCCAACTACACCGTCGATCAACAAAAGGGTAATAATCCGAAAACAGTCGAGAAGCTTAGTTTTACAGCACGTAATTATGGTGCTGCGAACGCTGATCTGATGTTCGTTCCGCTTAATAAAGTAAATCAGAGTCCGCTACCTCCGGAATTACGAAGCAGGGAGAACGATCTATATATTAACCGGGGTTATATCGACGTAGACTCAATTGTTTACGAACTGCCAGAAGGGTTTACGGTAGAACGGCTGCCTAATGAAATTTCACTGGAGCATCCTTTTGGTATTTTCTCAATGGAGTTTGAGCAGAATGGGCAAGAATTGCTTTACTCGCGTAAGATCCAGATGAATCAGGGACAGTATAATCGCGAACAATATAACGAGCTGGTTGGTTTTTTTCGGCAGATAGCTGAAGCAGATAAGAGCAGACTTGTTCTCAAAAAGAAAAGCCTATGATTATGAAATAGCCTTTTATCGTATAATTATTCGTACCTTGCGGTATAAATGCACGGGGTGCCCACCTTAGAGTGAGCTGAGAAAATACCCGATACCTGATTTGGACAATGCCAACGTAGGGATGCAGCACGTAAGAATTTCCATTTTATGGCTCCATTCTTTTGGTATTGAAAGAATCGGAGCTTTTTAATTTTTAACAAAATTTAAAATGGAAATCCAAAAAACAGATCAAATTCTTATCCCTAAAAACGATCGCAACTGGCAGGGCAGAACCGAGTGGTTCTTTAATCGTGAACACACCGATACTTACGAGCAGTGGTATGAAGGCAGGTACAAACGCGCTGAAATATGGCAGAAAAAGGTCATGGAGCAGTTGGTATCGAAAGATAAACGTGTAAAAACCCTATTGGAGTTTGGTTGCGGAACAACTCGGTTTACCAGATGGTGGAAAGAGATCGGCATTGAGGCTACGGGTGGGGATATTTCCCCGTTGATGCTCTCTCAGGCGATTCATCTGTTTCAGGGGGACTTGGTGATGGCCGACTCTCACCATATGCCATTTAAAGACCATACTTTTGATTCACTGGCATTCATCACCACTTTTGAATATTATAAAGACCCGGTAAAAGTCATACGTGAATCTGCCCGCGTTGCCAAATACGGTATTGCCATGGGCATGATGAACCGCAATTCACCGAAAGTATTTCGACGAAGAGTCCAGCAGGCATTCGGGAAAAACCCGTTTTATGTGACAGCAACATTCTATACGCCTCAAAAACTAATTGCAATTATAGATGAAGCTCTTGCAGGACGCGAATATTCAATAGAATGGTCTTGCACAGGTCTGCCGAAATGGTTCCCTGTTCAACAATGGAGCATTCCTTACGGTGATTTCTTTGGTCTTTACGTTAAATTTAATGATGTTCCATAATGACCAAAGAACTCGGAAAAATACAGAAAGATTTCTTCGAAGATGCGATCCTCTCCAGCTGTGGCTACCCTCGACCCGAAGTATCATGTGGTCCTGCATTTGGAGTTGATGTAGCGGTGGTCGATTTGAAGAACAACTTAGCGATGGTAAGTGCGAGTGATCCGCTGTCATTGATCCCCTCTTTAGGGCTTGAGGAGTCTGCATGGCTTTCGGTTTGCCTGATGGCGAATGACATAGCCACAACAGGTTACCTTCCCATGTATGCACAATTTGTTTTAAATCTGCCAGCAGGTTTTTCGGGTTCCGACTTTAAAGTGTATTGGAATCATATCAGCCGTTTTTGCAGTGAGATGGGTGTTGCCATTGTCGGCGGACATACCGGGTTTATCGAAGGGCAAAATTCAACCATTGCCGGTGGCGGTACAATGATCAGCATCGTAGAGAAAAAACATGTCTTAACCTCCAATAAAGCCAGACCAGGGAATCTTATTTTGGTCACCAAGCAATGCGCTATCTCCTCAACTGCTATTTTAGCGAAGAGCTTTCCCGATACGGTTCGAAACAAAGTAGGGGAGGAAGTCTATCGCCAAGGCTGCGAGCTTTTTTATCAGACTTCCAGCATCCATGATGCTGTTGCGGCGGTAGGAAAAGAAGAGCGTTATCCGGATGTTGTTGCGATGCATGATGTAACCGAAGGAGGTGTATTGGGCGCTATTTATGAGATGGCGACTGCGTGTGATTGCGGAGTGCTCATTCAAAACGATTTATTGCCAGTCGGTCGCGCCCAAGCTGAAATTTGCCAGCTCTTTTCTATTGATCCACGCTATGTTATTGGCGCGGGTTCGATGGTGTTAGCGATTGAAAATGGCGCAGAAGAACGAGTGATCGCGAGACTGAAGGAAGCAGAGATCGAATGTGCCGTCGTAGGAGAACTAACAGAAAAAGAAGATGGAATAAAACTTATAGAAGACGGCGAAAAGAAAAATATACCCTATTTCGAGACCGATCCTTATTGGTCCGCATTTTTTACAGCAAAAAAGAAGGGATGGACATGAGAAAAAAAAGAAATATTCGTGAAGGCGTTTATCTGGTAATAGACCCTTCGATGGAGCGGGATCTCCTGTTTGAACGACTTGAAAAAGCAATGAAAACCCGCATTTCAGCCATCCAAATCTGGGATAATTGGCAAGAAGATGCAGAGAAAGAAACCATTATCATCAAATTAATCGAACTATGCTCAAAACACGATGTCCCTTTGCTGATCAATAATGATTGGAGCTTATTAAGAAGCTTTCCCTTAGACGGTGTGCATTTTGATGAGATACCAGCTAACTTCGATGATATTCAAAGGGTACTAGAAGCTAGTTTGTCGAATAAGCCTATTTATGGGATCACCTGTAATAATGATATGGAGATTATCCATTGGGCAGATGACAAGCGGATAGACTACCTTTCTTTCTGCTCCATGTTCCCTTCCACAACGAGTACCAGTTGTGAGCTCGTATCCCTAGAGTCTTTGCATAAAGCGAGATCAATAACCAACCTGCCTATTTTCCTAGCCGGAGGTATCCGTCCGGATAACATGGATGCGTTTGAGGGTGTCGACTACCAAGGCGTTGCACTTATATCGGGTATTATGGGTTCAAATGACCCAGAAAAAGCTGTTTTACAATATATTGAACAATTAAATAAGAATTAAGATGAGACTATCAACAATCGATAAACTTTGTTGTCCTTTTGACAAGGCAGACTTAACACTTAAAATTATTACACAAGATTTAGAAGAAAATATTCACGAAGGAATGCTGACCTGTAATTATTGTAAGCGTTATTATCCGATCATCAAAGGAGTTCCTATTATGAACCCAGATGAATATCGTGAATTTCAATTAGAAGAACCGCATCTAAAAAGTTGGAAATACCTTTCGGACATCCCTGATGTTCAAGATTTCAAACTGATTGACTAGCGCCCAAATCGATAAATATTGACCAGTTCATGTGTTTGGTTCTTCAATAATTTGGAAACAATATCCATTCCTATTACTGAAAATGTAATGCCATTACCCCCAAAACCTAACACAAAAATGCTATTTGGGAAATCCTTATGTTCACCAATGTAAGGATTTCCATCTTTGGTTTCTCCGAATCTCCCAGCCCATGAAAAATCTATTGTAAAATCATAATGGGGTAGGTGTTTGTTTATATATTTTTTGAGTTTTTCAGATTTCTTTTCTATCAGCCTTCCGTTGGTTACTTTCCCAAATTTTTCATCTTCACCACCGATCAATAGCCTGTTGTCATCAGTCGTTCTCATATAAATATAGGGCGATGCCGTATTCCAAAACAAAGTTTCATTTAAATCTGACTGGTCGTCTTCATTCTGTTCCCCCACGATTGCATAGGTGTTAAACAGATCAACGAAATTTTCCTCAATAAGATTCGTTGTTTCATAACCGGTACAATAAATGATTTTTTGGGCTTCGATTACTTGTTTTGATTCTACTTCAGCGTAAACACGGTTGTCCGCATAGCGAATTGCAGTAAGATCCGTTTTATCAAAAATGCGAAGACCCTTATCTGCATTGTACTTCAAGATGTCATGGGTGAATTGGAAAGCATCGATACTTGCTGCCTGTTTAGATAGAATTCCACCGTATGTTTTCTGAATGCGGTATCGATCACGAATATCAGCATCTGTTAGCCAGCTAACCTCCAGCCCGTATTTCTTTCTCGCTTCAAATTCTTCGTATAGCCATTTGCTATCCTTTTTAGAAGCTGCAAAATAGAGCGACTCTTTCTTTTTAAATCCGCAAGTAGAATCAATTTCGCGAACAATTTTCTCTAGGCGGTCAATGGAGTTATAACATGCTTTATAACTTTTAACGGCATTATTTTCACCGATCAGATCGATTAATTTATAGAGGGGAACGTCGATCTCATATTGAAGCATAGACGTTGTCGCCGAAGTACTGCCATGGGCAATCTCCCGTTTATCAATTAATACCGTATTGTAGCCATCTGCAATACATTGGTGAGCAATCAAACTTCCGGTTATTCCTCCGCCAACAATTAACACCTCGGCCTTCAAGTCTTCCTTAAGTGAAGGGTAGGATTGGATAAGGCCATTTTTGACCAACCAAAAAGGCTCAAAAGAAGTTATTTTCATAAATAAACCGAACGCATTTTAGACAACAACCAGCTGTGCGATGCTTAGCGCCTCGAACAGTTCATTTACAGATATCTCACCAGCCAAGAATCTGTCCATTGCTTCATTGAGAATTTCTTCCGCCATTGTATTTCATTTAAATCATTACAATCGTTTACTAAAGACGTAACGATTAATCTCATCCGATTGCTACAAAATATTTTTCTTACTGAATAAAATTTAACAAAATCGTTTCAGTTAAATAAATATCTGTTTAATTAATATTGTTCCCGTACTTTATATTAACTCAGAAGTACTACGGAGATTAAACGTATATAAGTCGGAGTTTAGTCGTGTTCACACGACCAATGTCCGAAGAAGGTCCGAATAATGTCCGACTGAAGTCCGTCTTAAACTAGCATAAATTAGCCACATTTATATATCAAATTAGCGAGATTTTTACCTTAGATACCTTGAAGAAGGATTAGCGATCGGTAAAGCAAATTTAGCTATAAAGAAAGTGTGAAGTAGCGCGAAAATAAACTTCGAGTTGGAGTAGGATGGTAGCTTCATTGTTTTCAAGCATTCATTTTCGAACAATGCCTGTTCGAAAACGAACACTTTTACGAACCTGGACTTTCATAAGTTGCTGACAATAAGATATATATAATTATGGCATAAGCTTGTATATAAAAAGCATGTATGGACAGAGCATTACCCAAAAAGAAATGGAATAATAAGCGGATAACCACCGTAGCTGGTATCGCGGGAATTATCTTGTTAATTGGAGCGAGCTACTATTTTACGAGTGGAAATTCGAGGTTAAATGTAGATCAGGAACGTATCAGTATCGCAGAGGTTAAAAATGGCTCGTTCCGTGAATTTATTCCGGTGAACGGAAACGTGTTACCGATTAGTACCATCTATCTCGATGCATCTGTTGGCGGCCGGGTAGAGGAAAAGTTTGTTGAGGACGGCGCTGTTCTGAAAAAAGATGATCCTATTATGCGTTTATCGAATACAGATCAAGAACTTAGTTTGGTAAATCAGGAGACACAGGTTCTTAACTTGCTTACACAAATGGAGATTGCCAAAACGAATGCTCAGCAGAATACCGTGATGCATTTGAATCAGATGGCCGACGTTGAAAATGCCTACCGTGAAGCAAAACGGATCTATGACATGAACAAGAAGTTATATGACCGTAAGGTAATTTCCAGACAAGAGTTTGAAAAAACGGTCAACGAATATAATTATCAGAAGGAGCGTATCAGGTTAACCAAACAGATCTTAAGACAAGATTCAGTATCTACTCAGCAGTCCCTCAAACAAAGTCAGCAGACTTACGATCGTACGCGCAGCGCCCTTGAACTTATGCGTCAAAAAGTAGGCGACCTGATTGTCCGGGCACCTGTCGATGGGCAGCTGACTTCCTTTGATGCAGAAATTGGGCAGAATAAAAACCCTGGTGAGCGTCTTGGTCAGATTGACGTACTTAGCGGATTTAAAGTAAGAGCCGATATCGATGAACATTATATTACCAGGATTTACCCAGATTTGGAAGGTGAATTTACTCTTGCCGGCAAGTCTTATAAATTGCGCATCAAAAAAGTATATACACAGGTTACCAACGGGCGTTTTCAAGTAGATATGGAATTTGTGGATGAGGTACCTGAGGGTATCAGAAGGGGGCAAACGCTCCAGATTCGCCTGGCGTTAAGTGACGAAACCAAGGCATTGTTAGTTCCCAAGGGAGGTTTCTATCAGCAAACAGGTGGTAACTGGATATTTAAGCTCGATAAGGATGGGAAATCTGCTTACCGTGTGGATATTCAGCTTGGACGTCAAAATCCTGACTATTATGAAGTTATCCAAGGATTGGAGCCGGGCGATAAAGTTATAACTTCGAGTTATGAAACCTACGAGAAAGTACAAGAACTCGTGATTAAATAGATGATAACCAGATAAACATGATAAAAATAACTGATCTTAAAAAATTCTACCGCACCGAAGAAGTAGAGACCATTGCTTTGAACGATTTGTCAATGCAAGTTAAAAAAGGCGAATTTGTTGCCGTTATGGGTCCTTCGGGTTGTGGTAAGTCGACCCTGTTAAATATCATTGGTCTTTTGGATGATATGGATGGCGGCAGTTACCTCTTTAACGATATTGAGGTCGCCAAATTCAACGAGCGGAAGCGTTCGGACCTACGAAAGCATAACATTGGTTTCGTCTTTCAAAGTTTTAACCTGATCGACGAGCTTACGGTATTTGAAAATGTTGAGTTGCCTCTGATTTATACCAAAGTTCCCGCTTCAGAGCGTAAAAAAAGAGTAGAGGAGGTTCTTGAAAAAGTACAGATTATGCACCGTCGTAATCATTTTCCGCAACAGCTATCGGGGGGGCAACAGCAACGCGTTGCTGTTGCACGGGCTGTTGTTAACAATCCAAAGCTCATCCTTGCCGATGAGCCTACGGGTAATCTTGACTCGAATAATGGTAATGAAGTGATGCAGCTTCTTACCGAATTAAATGAACAAGGAACCACCATCGTGATGGTAACCCACAGCGAACACGACGCCCGTTTTAGCGATCGGATTATTCGGATGCTCGATGGGCAAGTGGTAATGGAAGTTGTAGGCTAACTGCTCGTTGTCAAAGTAGCCATTGCCAATCCGGTAGATAGTTTTCGAGACGAATAAACGTATAGAATTATGATAAAGAATCTTTTAAAAACAACCTGGCGAAACCTGTTAAAAAATAAGCTTTCCTCCATTATCAATATTGGAGGATTGGCTCTTGGTATATGCTGTTTCTTTTTATTGAGTACCTATATCATCAATGAGTTGCGTTACGATCGTTTCCACAAGAATGCAGATCGGATTGCCTATGTATCATTCGAGTATAAGAACCCGAACGATTCAGAGTTTACAAAGACAGCCAACACACCGACGGCCGTTGTCCCTAGTTTCAAACAGGCCTTTCCAGAGGTAGAAGATGGCGTTCGTATTTATCAGCGGACGGGTGGCGAGCAGACGATCAGCGTTCGACATGAAGACAAACTGTTTAATGAAGGGAGCTTTGTCTTGGCTGATGATTCCTTCTTTTCCATTTTCAGTTTCGACTTTATCAGTGGTAACCCCGCGGAAGCGCTTAAAGATCCTTATTCACTTGTTTTGACAAAGTCTTCAGCGAAGCAATATTTTGGTGATGAGGCAGCTTTAGGTAAAAGTCTGATCATAGATGATGAGCCATGGAAAGTCACAGGTGTTATAGAAGATATTCCGCCTTATTCGCAATTGCAATTCAATCTTTTGGGAGCGTATTCTACGTTGCCGCGGTCCAAGCAAGAAAACTGGGGAGCGGCCAACGATATTTCCTACCTTCTTCTTAAGTCGCCTGAGGGGTTTGATGGTTTGAACCAAAAGATTGGTCAGCTAATAGGCGATAAATACGCTGAGGAAATTGCTGCAGGTTATGAGGTGAGATTTCCAATTCAGAAGCTCACCGATGTTCGTTTGCATTCGGACGTTATGCCTGGTATCAAACCCTTGTATCTCTATGTGTTGGGCGTGATGGCCATTGCGCTTTTGCTGATAGCCTGTATCAACTTTACTAACCTCGTGATGGCTCGTTCTGCCGAGAGATCACATGAAATCGGCGTAAAAAAAGTGATGGGAGCCTTGCGCAGGCATTTGTTCTTCCAGTTCGTTTTTGAATCATTTGTAACCGCTGCTCTCGCGCTAATATTGGGTTTAGCTGTCGCTATTTTACTTATACCTTTCTTCAATACTTATACGGGTATTCCACTCAGTTTAGAATCCTGGTCCGGCGGATGGTTCTTGATCACGATGTTAGTTCTCTTCATCGTCATATCACTCATTGCCGGAGGAGGGCCAGCACTTGTTTTATCAGCTCTCAAACCTACCGATAGCCTGAAGGGGAAAGTTCATCAGACTTCAAAGGCTGTAATCCTTCGTAAAGGATTGATTATCTTTCAGTTTTGTATTTCTTTGTTGTTTGTATTAGGCACGGTCGTCGTTCATCGTCAGATCCATTATATGCAAGACAAGGATACTGGTATCAGTCGTTCGCAAGTTTTGGTTTTGGATGCTTCGGACATGACTAGCTCCGGGTTGCTATCCTTTAAAAATGCATTAGGCAGCCAGTCCTCTATTGCCGGAGTTACCGCCTCCTATCATTCTCCAGTTGATGTAAAAGGAGGATATAGTCTGTCGGTTGACGGAAAAGCGGGTGATTTTACTCTTAGTGTAACGGGCGTTCCCGTAGAAAAAGATTTTCTTTCCGTCTTTGATATTGACCTCGTAGCAGGAGAACCCTTTAACCAAGGTGATGTGGCCCGTTCACAGTCGGCTGATGATCAAGAACCCGAATACGCCTTCGCTATTAATGAAACAGCTTTAAAAGCATTGGAGTGGACTTCGGAAGAAGCCATAGGCAAGTGGGCGAATCTTAATGGACGAAGAGGGAAAATCAAAATCATTACAGAAGATTTCAATTTCTCTTCTTTCCATAACGAGATTGGCCCTATTGTTATGTTTCTTGAATACAACTGGTTCGGAAAGATGTTTGTCAAAGTGAATCAGACAGAGAATATGACATCAGTTATCGGACAAATAGAAACTCTATGGAAAACCCACAATCCCAATAAGTTATTCGACTATCATTTTTTAGATGAGGAGTTTAATGCCTTATATAAATCTGAAGAACAAACCTCTAAGATCTTGACCTTATTTTCCATCGCAACGGTATTGGTATCTTGTTTAGGTCTCTTTGCACTTTCCAGTTTAGTTATCAGGCAACGAGTTAAGGAAATTGGTGTTCGCAAGGTATTAGGAGCGTCTATGATGTCGATTATGAAGTTGATTTCTGTCAGCTTCGTTAAGTTGGTTGTCGTTGCAATCATCATTGTCATACCGTTAGCCTGGTGGTTCTCTAGCTCTTGGTTAGAAAACTTTGTTTACCGGGTCCATGTCCCTTGGTGGCTTTTCGGGCTTGTAGCTTTGATGGCCATTGTTGTAGCGATATTTACGGTTAGTTTCCAGACCATTAAAACCGCCTTGACCAATCCGGTGGATAGTTTACGAGATGAATAAAAGAATTAAAGGATGAATAAATAGAAACCGATTATGATCCTAAATTATATTAAAATCACCCTCCGGTATCTGTGGAGAAATCGATTGTTCACAGCTTTGAACATCTTGGGCTTAAGCATCGGTATCTGTGCCTGTTGGGTTATCTTTCGTATTGTCGATTATGAATTTAGCTTCGACAAGAAACATCCTGATGGCGAGCGGATTTATCAGATTACTAACCGGGCGGTTTTCGAAGGTGAAGAAAGCGGATTTGGTGGTGTCCCGCTTGCAATTTATCCCGCGCTGGATAAAAGTATCGAGGGATTAGAGCTGGCAGTACCAGTTTATCATCGCTACGTCGTAAAAGTGGACGCTCCACAGAAAAACGGGCAACCAGATCTCGTCTTTGAAGAGCCTGAAAACTTAACCGCGACTACAGCCGATTATTTTAAAATGGTGCAACATAAATGGTTAGTAGGAAGTCCTCAAACCGCGTTGGACGCACCTGACAAGGTTGTTCTGACGGAGAGTAGAGCACGTGAATATTTTCCGGGTGAAACTATTGAATCCGTCGCTCATAAATCCCTAACTTATTATACCATGGGTGATACGGTAACACGCGTAATTTCCGGTATCGTAAAGGATCTTGACTATCCCAGCAGTTTCGATTCAGAGGAATTTGTAGGCCTTACTAAAGATTATTTGACAGCAACCAATTGGTCTAGCATGAATTCTGATAATGTATTGTTTGTTAAAGTCAAGGATAGTCAAAGTATACCGTATGTGCTAAATTTTATTAATAATAAGAATGAAGAGCTCACCCGCGAATTTCGGGAAAAGTATAAATTCAAAAACTGGTATGAAGTTTTGCCACTGGCAGAGAAGCATTTTGAACCTCAATACGCTGGACGCGATCGGACAGCCAATAAAAAAGTTCTTTATGGATTGATAGGCATTGCTGCCTTTCTATTGATTCTGGCGGGCATCAATTACATTAATCTAAGTACATCGCAGTTACCACAGCGTTCCAAAGAAATTGGTGTCCGCAAAACATTGGGAGGTAATCCGAGAACACTTATCTCTCATTTTATGCTAGAGACCTTTGTGATTGTTTTCTTTGCTTTTTTATTATCGGTTCCGCTATCAATCTTGTTTATTACCACCTTTACTGAATTCATCCCTGATGGTTTCAACGATTTTAGTAATTACCCTAATCTCATTCTTTTTGTCGGTGGATTGCTAGTGCTTATAACTTTTATATCAAGCGTTTATCCCGCTTGGCTAATCACCCGCGTTCAAACGGTTGAAGTATTAAAAGGCCAGACAGATAAGAAGTTACATGGTACCAAACTGACATTGCGGAAAAGCTTGATTGTTTTTCAATTCATAATTGCACAGGTGTTTATCGTTTCAGCTTTGATTATGGGTCAGCAATTGCAGTACTCGATGAACAAAGACATGGGCTTCAACCATGAAGCCATTATTACAGCTTCCTTACCCTACAAATATACCGATAAGGATAAAGACCCCTTTGTGTTTAAGCATGCGCTTGAAAAATATCCGGAAATCGCGATGGTTTCGCTCGGCCATCGACCATTAAATAACAGCAGATGGGGTGATATGCTATTCCGGCAGGTAGACACCGTAACAACCCAAGTAAGCGCTAATTTTAAGTTTGGAGATGAAGATTATACTGATCTCTATCGATTTGAATTTTTGGCCGGAAGGTCAGGCGTCGTAAAAGACAGCCTTGAGGAGTATGTTGTCAATGAAACATTAATCAAAGCCTTTGGCTATAAGAGCCCGCAAGATGCTATTGGGCAAGTACTTGCTGACGGCGATCAAAATTTACACACCATTGTTGGGGTTGTTGCAGATTTTCATCAACATCACTTTTCATCTAAGATTGAACCCGTGGTTATCGTAGCCGCAAAAAACCAATTAAATTCAATCAATATCAAACTTGCCGCATCAAACCCCGGTCAATGGAGCGAGACTATTAAATTGATTGAAAAGGAATGGGAGGCAATCTATACCGAAACGCCTTTTGAATACAGTTTCTATGATGATACCATCGAGAACCTGTATGAGTCGGAAAGAAAGATGGCTAAGCTGATAACACTTGCAACTACGGTTTGCATCATTATCAGTTGTCTGGGGCTTTTTGGCTTGGCTACATTGACAGCATTTCAGCGAACCAAAGAGATCGGTGTTCGGAAAGTACTCGGTGCGTCCATTTCGGGAATCGTGCGCTTGCTTTCAATCGACTTTGTCAAGCTGGTTTTAATCGCCATCCTCATTGCTTCGCCCATAGCTTGGTGGGCAATGAATAAATGGCTGGAAGATTTTGCTTATAGAATAGAAGTACAGTGGTGGATGTTTGGTGTAGCAGGAGTATTAGCCATTGCAATAGCGTTGATTACGGTAAGTTCGCAAGCAATTAAAGCTGCTATAGCGAATCCGGTGGATAGTTTACGAGACGAATAAAGAAACCAATTATGATTAGGAATTATTTAAAAATAGCTTGGCGGAACCTTTGGAAGAATAAGGTTTTCTCAGCTATTAACATCTTCGGGCTAGCCTTAGGTCTGACGGTGTCAACGTTGATTGCTCTTTGGATACAGAATGAGGTTACGTACGACCGGTTCTATGGTACTACGGATCGATTGTATCAGGTATTTACTTCCGACGAGTTTGACGGGGAAAAGCATGCTTGGGGTGCTACACCAGGTATTCTAGGCCCGGTTCTCAAGCAAGAACATCCTGAAATAGATGAGGTGGTACGGACTTATCGGATTGGTGGATTGTTGCATATCGGGGACAAACGGTTTAATGCTGCTGGAGTGGCGGCTGATTCGTCCTTTTTTAAGCTATTTGATTTTAAATTCTTTCATGGCAACAGTGAGAAAGCCATCCTAAATCCCAATGATGTAGTTATCACCGCTTCCTTAGCAAACAAGTTCTTTGGGAAAACAGATGTGGTCGGGGAGACCATTCAAATTGATACAACCGCAAGTTTGACCGTCACCGGAGTTATTGAGGACATCCCTCATAATTCACGCTTTCATCAGATAGAGTATTTTCGTAGCTGGTCCTATCTCGATCAACGAGGTTCTGTAAACTATCAGTACTGGACTGGCTATAACTATGAAACCTTTGTATTATTAAATGGTAAGGTCTCTCACAACGCAGTGAACCAGAAAATTAAGAATCTAGTAGTTGATCACTCAAACGGTGAAACAGCTGCTACGATTTTCTTGCACCCCGCCAGTAAATGGCATTTGTACGATAAGTCAGTCAACGGCGAGATGGTCGCTGGTCAAATAAACACGGTGCGGCTCTTTGCTCTGGTTGGCGTGTTCATTCTCATTATAGCATGTATCAACTTCGTCAACCTGAGTACAGCCAAAGGTGAGAAGCGAGCGAAAGAAGTCGGTGTGCGAAAAGTAGTTGGGGCTCGTAAAACCTCGCTGATTGGACAGTTTCTTTCTGAGTCTATTCTATTAGCGAGTATTGCGGCCATTCTATCCTTGATGTTGACCATAGTAAGTCTTCCCGTTTTTAATAAGATTATGGGTGAAGAATTGGTTGTTAATTTCAATCAACCAGTTTTCTGGATACTATTTATTGTGTTTACATTATTTACGGGTTTCTTTGCGGGAATATATCCTGCGTTTTTCCTTTCTTCGTTTAAAGTAATTAAAACCCTCAAGGGTACTTCAACTTCTGATATTGGTAACATCACACCACGAAGAATCTTGGTGGTTTTGCAGTTTACCTTTTCAATCTGCCTTATTATTTGTACGCTCATCGTATCACGACAAATTCAATACGGGCAAGATCGAGATAATGGATATAATCAAGATAACCTGGTGTATATCTCATTACAAGGCGATTTAGAGAAAAATTATGAAGTAATAAAAAATGAATTGCTAAGCTCCAATGTTGCTGAAAGTGTAAACATTTCATCAGGATCGATAACGAGACCGAATATGGATAGTTGGGGCTATAATTGGGCTAATAGCAAGCCGGAAGATTACAACGTGGTGTTTTTTACTATGACTTCGGATGCCAACTTCGTAGAAACGATGGGTGTGACATTGAAAGAAGGGAGGGATATTGATGTGTATAAGCATCCTTCAGATTCAAAGGCTATTTTGCTAAATGAGACTGCCGTAAAACGTATGAGGTTAACCGATCCTCTCAACGCTGAAATACATCGCAACATAGAAGATGACAATCCACAGACTTGGCACGTTGTGGGTGTTGTCAAAGATTTTATCCTTAATTCTCCTTATGAAGAAGTGGAGCCTATGATGATCTTTGGTCCGAGTTGGGCTAGGTATATACATATTAGATTGAACGCCCATAACAATATGTTGGGTAATATCGAAAAGATGAAAGAAATCTTTGAGAAATACAATCCCAATTACCCTTTCGACTATCAGTTTGCCGATGAAGCTTATACTCGGAAATTTGCAAAACAGCAGCAAATAGCCTCGTTAACTTCTGTGTTTTCTGGACTTGCCATTTTAATTGCCTGTCTCGGTCTATTAGGACTTGTTGCTTACACTACTCAGCAGCGAAGTAAAGAAATCGGTATTCGCAAGGTGCTAGGGGCATCCGTGTCCGGGATTGTAAGCCTGCTTTCAAAGGATTTTATCAAGTTGGTATTGATTGCTATCGTTATTGCATCTCCGATAGCCTGGTGGGCAATGAACAGCTGGCTTGACGATTTTGCTTATAGAATAGAAATGCAATGGTGGATGTTTGTTTTGGCGGGTTTGGCTGCTTTAGCGATTGCTTTGGTCACGGTTAGCTCCCAAGCCATTAAAGTAGCTATCGCTAACCCAGTGGATAGTTTGAGGGATGAGTAAAATAAAGCTGATAATTAATCAATACATAAATCCAAACACCCACAAGGGGACTTTTGTTCCAAATCCAGATTCAATATCGTCTGCGGCTATGATATATGACTCGGCGTGCTGAACCTGTTTTATAGATTTGTTTTTTCCGCCAACTTCAATCGTAGTTCCATTGACCAGAAAGTCTCCGCTAGTAGGTTCTGAAACATCATGGCCGGCATTCAATAATTGATTAAGAAGAAACGTTTCTCTCAAATTACCCCTATTGGGGCTCGGCCGGAGAGCATAGGATAGATTCGTGTTTTCCAGAAAGATCTTGTCGGGTTTTTGTAAGCGTGAGACTCCTTTCCCTTCGATAGATAGAATGTTTAAGAGACCCGCATCACGCAATTGATAGATGTATTTAAGTATTCTATCACGTGAGATGTCTAGCTTTCCAGCAAGTGCCGATATATTGGGTTTAAAAGGTGCCGACTCAGCAATTACTGCTAAAAGCCGTTTTACTTTAACAGCGGTTCCGGCGTTATAAGAAGATATATAGGCCAGATCCGTATCTACTACTGTGTTAATTATCTGATCCAGTTTTGGTAAGTACTCACTTTCTCCTTCAGTAAAAATGGGTAAATAGCCACCTTTTAAATAGTTCTGAAAAACCGGTAGGGGGCGGATATTCGCTACGATTTCTTGGCTGAATTCTCGATGTCTGCTTTGTATATCTTCAAGAGAAATAGTCGGATATACAGACACGCCAGTGAAAGCTAGATATTCTCTGAAAGATAGACCCGGCAACGAATAACTAATAACACGACGACTAAGATCTGCCTGTCCTCTATAGATATCCAATGCCGATGAAGCTGAAAATATAACTTGAAGTTGAGGAATCCCATCGTAAATATTTTTTAGTTCCCTCGACCAGTTTGGATATTTATGTACCTCATCAATCAACAAAACTTTTCCACCTTGCTGATACCAGTCCATTGCAGTATCTAATAAACTATGGTTATAGAACCAAGTATGATCTGCAGTGATATAGAGCCCCTTATCGGTTAAGTTACTTAAGTCAAACTTAAGATGCTGCAAAAGAAGTGTAGTTTTCCCTGCTCCACGAGGGCCCTTTATACCTATCATTCGTTGGTTCCAATTTATCTTTTGATGGAGAAAGCGACGAAAGCTATTGTCAACGTTTTGAAGCAATATGTCTTGAAAATCTATTAAAGCCTGCATTTTGTAGTTTCTATTCAACAAATATACATTAAATTGCAGTTTTAAAACAACAAAATATACATAAAACTGTAGTTTTTAAACTGCAAAATGTTTTAGTATTCAATTATTCGCTTCACCACACCATTGAACCCTCGTATCGAATCGGGCAGAGCATCTAATGAAATTTCTGTATGATCTTCTGCTTGTATACCAGTGATCCGAGCATTTGAAACGTCATCAGTTTTGCTGATCTCAATAATCGCATAAGTCTTTTGTGCTGGATGATCGTCACCTAACAGCTGCCTTGGTCCGCCGCCTAAACAGCCGCTGTGTAATAAAGTTACTTTTTGTTTTGTGGCAGGGAAGTAGGCATGTTGATGCCCCGAGATATACATGTCGACCTTGTGGTCTTTAAGAAATTCTAATGTTTCATCCGCATTGTCCAATACCTCACCCGGTTTGTTTTTTGATGCAACAATTGCGTAAAGAGGCAGATGTCCTAATACGATGCGTCCTTTTGCCTTACGAGCAATTTTAGAGGACAGCTGCTGTTCCATCCATATTTTCACCTCTGCTGATATCTGCGCTGAGGAAGCATCCCAACTAATGAAAAAGATATTGTTTTTAATATAAGAAAAGAAGTAGGGGAAGTGTTTGTCGTCAACAAAGGTCAGGTTTACCTTGTCTTTGTTGGCTACCCAAAAATCAGACGCTGCAGCGCGGTCTTTATGGTAATTAGGAGAAGCATCATGATTGCCGACAGTGAAGCCGAAAGGCTTATCCAGTTTATAAATAGGTGTCAAGACAGAAGAGTCGAATCCATTCCACATTGCATTAATTTCAGACCTTGATAAGGATGCTTTTTGTCCGGCTACCATATCGCCGCCGCATAGAATAATATCGGGATTGATCTCTTCAATTTTACCAATTACGTCATGAACTTCCTCGCTATAAGTCACCGATCCATAGCTATCATTCAGATCGGAAATCAACAATATTTTTAAATTGCGATCTTTTTGTTCTTTTCGTATTTCCTTAGTAGAGGGGTAATGGGTTTGAGCTAATAAACTGCTGCTAGAAGTCGAGACAAGGAATAAAGCGATTGATAGAATAAAGGTTCGAGAGTTCGTCATCCCCACAAATTTAAGCAAATTAAAGATGTTTCATGTCTTTACATAAGTTCAGCCAGCAATTAGGTCGGATTCCTACGTTTAATAAAAATCTTAAGTTCATTTAGAAACAACGATTTATTTATTATCTCCGGTTAATTCCAGAATTGCAGCTTCTAATACAGGATCTCGGCCATTCCTGACATCAGATACTGTTGGAGCAACAGATATGTCTGGTATGACTCCCTTGCCTACAAAATCTTCACCATTTCCAAACATGTCCCGCTTCGTACAGATACGAGCGGTTAAATTTCCGGGTAAGGAAATCGTTAAAGGCTGTCCGGTACTGCCTCCTGTTGCTTCGCCAATTAACAATCCTCTGTTGAGAGATCTGAATGCCCCGACAAAATCTTCAGCGGCTGAAAATGTTCTAACGCTAGTTAGTACGATTACTGGCTTGTCATAAATAAATTCACCGTTCGGATTCAGCGTGTTTTGGCCACCGTAAGTTTCCTGTTTCCGTCCCCAGGCTCGAAATGCTGGTTTATAGACTCTCGTATACCACTTATGGATCGTCTGAGGCTGTTGAATAAGGTAACGGAGGGCTCTCAAAGGTGTAGTGCCGCCCCCATTGTTCCGGATATCAAAGATGATGGCTTTAGATTTTGAGATTTCTTCGAAATGTGTGATAAATGCGTTTTCAGCAGAATCAGTAGAAAATGAATTAAATACCACATAGGCAATGCTGTCGGCCAATATTTTATATTCAAATGCAGGTATCACCAATTTCTTAGAACGCATTTCTGATTTTACTCGATAAACAGTATGTTTTTTCGTCTTTCCTTGCGAATCCCGTAATAATAATTGAATCGGTTCTTTAATCGAACCTGCGAATAGACCATAGTCATAGGTGCGAACATTCATATCCTGACCCAAAGCTACTTTGAACTGCGCCCCCGCCAATTCCTTATTTCAACTTCTTTTCGGTTTTGATGATTTACTCAATACGCTAATAGGTCGAAATATTTCATAGAAAATTTAATGAAATTATGATCGCAATAACATACACTAAGTTACGAAATGATACTCTATTAATAGAGAGATCCACATGCAATCTCAAAAAAATGTTTTAGAATAAATTTTATTATCGTAATATTGCGATTATAAAACATCCATCATGGGAATTACCAAGACCGAGATCTTCACGAATGATCAGAACAAAATCGCTTCGCTTTTCAAAGTTCTAGGTCATCCAGCTCGAGTAGCAATCCTTCAACACATTATTAATCAGCATAAATGTATCTGCAACGATCTTGTCGATGAACTGGGTTTAGCGCAGGCAACTATTTCCCAGCATCTGAAAGAGCTGAAGTCGATCGGCATTATTAAGGGAACGATAGAAGGAAAGTCGGTATGTTATTGCATTGATGAGCATGTCTGGGAGCAAATAAAAAACGAATTTCATACATTCTTTGAGCAGGATGTTACGGTTAAATCCTGCTGCTAAAATATCTCTATTATGAAACTATCAGAAATCAAAAAAATTTTACCGACATTGGAAAATGTCGAGTTCCAACTAGAAAACGGATCTTTTGTTCCGGAGCATTTTCACGTTACTGAAGTTGGACAGATAAGCAAAAAGTTTATTGACTGCGGCGGCGTTGTCCGTGATGAGAAAGTTGTCAACTTTCAATTGTGGAACGCTAATGACCTTGAACACCGCTTAAAACCAGGTAAACTTCTGAACATCATCGAGCTATCAGAAGATAAATTAGGAATCGAAGACGCTGAAATAGAAGTGGAGTATCAAGCGGAAACGATCGGTAAGTACGATTTAGAGTTTAACGGTAAACATTTCATTCTTAAGAATAAGCAAACTGCTTGTTTAGCTGAAGATGCTTGTGGCGTTCCCCCAATTGAGTCAAGCGAAAAACCAAAGATTCAATTGGTGTCGATCGGTAATTCTTGTACTCCGGGGTCAGGCTGTTGTTAGTTTGGCCTTTTGCTGTTTTTCGTCGTTTACAAAAGTAAATTGCGATATTTTGGACTATGGCATGGCTTTGTAGGGTTTATTTGTCTTTATAGTGTCCACGTGCGGCTACAACGATAACTGTAATGCTTTCGTCATCGATCGCGTAAACTAACCTATGTTTATCTGTAATCTTACGCGCATAGGGGCCAGCTAAACCATATTTCTTAAGTGAGGGTTTGCCTCGGCCAGTTTTCGGATGCTCAGCTAATTCTTTTATAAGTGATGTTGCCTTCTTATAAGCTTGCGGCTCAGACCTTTTTAGCGCTTTTATCTAGGTCAGCATTCGGAGATATAATAACGGTATACATTACAAACTATCGAAATAGGCGTCTAAATCTTCTTTGGTTTTTATTGTAATACCTTTCCCTTCCTTGACTTCTTGCTCTGAATCCTTGATTCGCTGAACCATCTTAGGGGTGAAATACATATCATCGTCTGATACGGGGGTTAAAACGTAAGCTTGTTTGCCGCCTCTTTTTATAACCACTTTTTCACCTTTATCTGCCATGTCGAAAAAGTCCTTTTGACGTTCTCTAAACTGTCTGCTAGTTGTCTCTATGATGCCCATTGTGTACACGTTTTGGTACACAAATATACAAATATTTGAATATCAAATCAAAATAGCACGGGAATAGCTGATTTCAGAGCTACTATTGTATCAGAGGTCGTTGTGTCAGATAAATAGAAAGCTTGTTTCTCAATCATATTAGACTGCGTTTACCTATTTTGCGTTATACGTAATATTTTTGTATTTTTGTACGTATAGTAAAGCGCGGATAGCAAAGATATGAACACAAAGCTGACATTAAATATTGAAAAGCACGTCATTGAGGACGCCAAAGCTTATGCTAAGATTAATAAAATAAGTTTGTCTCAACTTGTTGAAAATTATTTAAGCTCTTTAACCAGGAAAAATAAAAAAGATATCGAAGTGAGTCCGTTGGTAGAAAGCTTGACCGGGATAATTCCCAGTGACAGTGTAAATGACCATAAGGAAGATTATTATGATTATTTGAATAGAAAATACTCTTAATGGATCGCCTTTTCGTAGATACTAATATCGTAATCGATCTGCTTCAAAAGCGGGCAGAGTTTTACGAAGATGCACAGGGTTTATTTACTTTGGCGGACAAGCGGAAGGTTAAACTGTTTATTTCGTCGTTAACGATAGCGAATACACACTTTATACTTACGAAGCACTATAGTACCGACGATCTAAGGAAAGTCTTAGCCAAGTTCAAAGTCCTGGTGGAGGTATTGCTGATGGATGACAAGATAATAGATTTAGCACTCACTTCGGATTTAAGGGATTGTGAAGATGCAATTCAATATTATACTGCTATAGAAAATAATGTGGATATGATCATTACACGAAATAAAAGAGATTTTACAAGACAAAGTATCCCAATATTCACAGCAAAAGAATATCTCACAAGAAACAGGTAAAAGCTGTGTGCTATAAGCAGCTATTGTCCACAAAGACTGGTATCCTCACTAACAGTAACAATCTCTTTAACTTCAATATATGACATCTCATCCGCCTCATTCGCTTTGGGTTCTCGGATGATGCCTTTCAGTTCTACGTAAACCGGTACATAGGGGTCCTCAAAATTAAATGAAATGTATTTTTCTTCAAGTTCTTGATCAGAAATCACATACATGTTCCCCGTTGTACAGTCTTCCAACATATTGGCTTGATCACCATAAGTATATATTCCTTTAATTGTTTCGCCACCGGGGCCACATGCAGATAACGCTGCTACCATCACAATTGCCAATGCGCTAAACCAATTTCTTTGCTTCATAACGTTAAGTTTTTCATCAAATATTATTAAACCTACAAATAGAACTGCTTTTTGTTGGCTCTCGCTACACAATAATTAACGGACTTGAAATTATCTTACCATGTTCAATAATGAACGTTAGCTTGTTCGTTATCGAACACCTTGATGACTCAGACAGATATTAATTTATTGATTGTTAGGTTTTTGTAATTTTGGTACGTTTGTTTGTACTATCGTGTATGGCTTACAGAATAGCTAATATAGCAAGCCTATCTGGTTCAAGGCAATTCGAGCCGCAAAGGCCAACCCGATTAAGGCAATTGCGACAGAATAAGCAAAATCATAAAATATTTGTAACAATAAATCAATTCAATACTCAAATTATCAAAACAATTAGGTATAAACCAATGAATACCATAGCTAAACAAAGAATAATCGGCTTCGTTCTACTCGTAGTTAGTTCGACAGCCTTCGCTTTTAATACGATGAATGATGCGGTATTGATGGCGACAAAGAAATTTTCGAGCTCGCAGGTTAAAAACCTGACGATTAACACTTCGGGTGGCTCTATCGAGGTGGACGGCAACGGGGGTAGTGAAACAACGGTAGAGATGCATGTACGGCCGAATAATAATCGTAATCTATCAAAATCTGAAATTCAGGAAATTCTGGATCGTGATTATGAAATATCCATTGCCCAGAAAGGTAATACGGTTGAGGCTTTTGCTAAAAGAAAGAATCAGGGAAACTGGCGGAATGCCCTCAATATCTCTTTTCGTGTGAAGACTGGGAAAAACGTTGCCTCCAACCTGAAAACCAGCGGAGGTAGCATTCATATTGCAAATCTTGATGGTCACCAGAATTTTAAAACTAGCGGCGGTGGTCTAACGGTTAGCAACATTCGCGGTAATATTGACGGGCAAACCAGCGGCGGTAGTATCAAGGCGAATAATCTGGATGGTGATATCCACTTGTCCACATCAGGGGGTTCTATCCGGTTGGATAATCTGAGCGGAAACATTGATGTGAAAACCAGTGGTGGGAGTATCAAGGGTGATCGTATTGATGGAGCTCTCCATGCCTCAACATCGGGAGGAAGCATTGACCTGGGTAGCCTTACATGTGTCTTAGATGCTTCAACATCCGGAGGCAGTGTGACAGCCAGCCTGATGAAGTTGCCGGGCGATGTGAACTTATCAACCTCCGCCGGATCGGTTAATCTTACAATCCCGCGAAATGCAGCGGCTGATCTGAATCTAAAAGGAATGCGCGTGAACGCTAACAATCTAAATAATTTTAAAGGTACTAATAGCAAGGGTAAGCTTATCGGAAGCATGAATGGTGGCGGAAAACAAATATCCGCGTCTACCAGCGCCGGTTCGGTGAACTTGCGGGTTAATTAGTGATGTTTTATGTTTTATGTGTTAAGGAGGGGTCGTAATGGCCCCTTTTTATTTTAATCTACATTTTTTTTAATCTCCGTTATAATGTACATTCCTTTAACAGTGGTTATACAGTGGTCAAACAGTCCTTTTACCACAGCTTGAGGACAGTTAGGGGACTGTTAGAGGACTGTTTGACCACTGTTCTTCTTGAACAAGTTAATAACATTTCTTTTAGGTTAATAGGACGAAATCTCTGAAAATTCAATCCCTCGTCTGGAATGGGTTAAAATTTATATCTTTGAAATTCGTTGTTTGAGGGGTAGTTACGAAGCCAATTATACTAAATGAACCGATACTTACTGATACTTCTTCTATTAACTTCTTTTCCTGCCGTTTATGCGCAGCGAACGGTCGCCGTACCTCAGATCATTAATTACTCGAATGAGGTTTATAAGGGTGGATTGCAAAACTGGAGCATAGATCAGGATGCCAATGGGATTATGTATTTCGGGAATAACGAAGGGTTGATGGTTTTTGATGGTTATCATTGGATTCTCTATCCCTTGCCTAACAACACGATTGTGCGCTCGGTGGCGGTCGATAGTCTCAATCGCGTTTTTGTTGGCGGGCAGGATGAGTTGGGTTATTTTGAAGCCAATGAGTTTGGGGAGTTGCGTTATCATTCTTTGGTTTCGCTGATTGCGGATTCGGAAAAGGAATTTGCCGATGTCTGGCGTATCGAGGTGGTGGACGACGGGGTTTTCTTTATGACGAATAACCGGATATTCCGCTATCAAGGACAGCAGGTTACGGTCGATAAGCCCAAGGGGATGTGGCAGTTTATGGCCGAAGTTGGCGGGAGGTTGTACGCGCAGGGGCAGGGACAGGGTCTGATGTTTTTCGATGACGGCTTTTGGAAACCGCTGACTGATCACCCGGGTCTGGAAAGCTCACCGATAACGCATATGCTCCCGTATAACCGGGATACGCTGTTGGTAACTACATTAAAGAATGGTCTTTTTTATTTGGTGGGCGATCAGCTGATCAAGAAGCCGACTCAGGTGGATGATTTGCTTTCGACGAGCAGGGTGTTTTGTGCTGAGCGGATTTCTGATGAGCTCTTTGCTTTGGGTACAACTTCGTCGGGTTTGTTGGTAATGGATAAGCGTGGAAAAGTGCGACAGAAATATGTGTACGGTGAGGGATTGCAGAAAAACAATGTCCGCGATGTCTTTGTGGACCGGGATGATAATGTCTGGCTGGCATTGGACGACGGGATCGACTTTATCGCTATTAACAGTCCGATCAAATTTATTCATCCGGACGTGGACAATCCCATCAGTACCTATGCTATGCATATTTTTGAACAAAAACTCTATATAGGTACATCCAACGGTTTGTACGCTAATGATCTTACGCAAGAGAGTTTAAGGGATATCGGAATGGCGGAATCACGTTTCTCAAAGGTGCCCGGTACGGATGGTCAGGTATGGGGTTTAGATGTGGTAAATGGTGAGCTGTTGATGGGTCACGAAGATGGGGCATTTCATATTCGCGGGTATCAGGCTGAGAAAATCTATTCAACACCGGGAACCTGGCTGTTTAAGCCGGTATCACGAGTCTACCCGTCGCAGACCATCATCGCAGGAACTTATTGGGGGCTTCAGCACATCCATTATGAAAACGGTAGGTTCTCTAACCCTCAACCAGTGGAGGGTTCGAATGAATCGCTTCGTTTTATTCATTTTGACGACCGTGAGAACGCGGTATGGGTGTCGCATCCCTATCGCGGGGTATTTAAATTATTTTTATCGGACGACTGGAAAAAGGTGATTAAGCAGAAGGAGTATGGTGTTGGGGAAGGCTTGAGTTCACCGCTTAATAATTTTGTTTTCTTTATCAAAAACAGTGTTCTGGTTTCAGCAGCAGACGGCATTTACGAATACAGCCTGACTGACGATAAGCTGGTTCCTTCTGAGCTCTACAAGCCATTACAAGGCGTGCCGGTGCAGTACATGTACGAAGATCGGTTGGGCAACATCTGGTTTGTTAGTGAGAAGAAGCTGGGCTTGCTCGACTTCTCTAGGCCGACTGAAAATTCATCGTATTCAATTGTTTATTTTCCGGAATTAAATGGCAAAGTATTAGGTGGTTATGAATCGGTATATGCAGTGGATGATGACCATATTTTTGTCGGTGCCGATAAAGGCGGTATCCTGCTGAATTACAATCGCTATAAAGAGCGGACAGCAAAGCCGGATATTCTATTGCGGAACGTGAAGGCGCTAGACAATGAATTGAATGAGATGCTTCTTTTTGGCGGCTATGGGAATCTGCCAGAGGAGAATGCACGGTTGGGTTATCGCCGGAATACACTTCAGTTTGTCTTTTCAAGCACGCCTTATGATCAGCTGGGGAATGTCGAATTCAGTTACCTGATGGAAGGCCTGGACAAGAACTGGTCGGCCTGGAGCGAGCGGAGCGATAAAGAATATACCAACCTGTCGCCGGGCATGTATACCTTTCATGTAAAATCCAGAAACAGTAAGGGCAGCGAATCAGAGGTTCTTTCCTATTCGTTTTACGTACTACCTGCTTGGTATGCAAACACCTTGGCTTATATCGTTTATGCACTGGTTCTCTTAACCGTTCTCTATTACTATTATAAAATCCAAAAGAAAAAGTTGACCGCCAAGCATGAGAAGGAGATCTATCTGCATCAATTGGAACTGGATCAGCGGGAAAAAGAGGTGGTTCGGCTTCGGAATGAGAAGCTGAAGGCGGATCTGGATTTTAAAAACCGCGAACTGGTGAGCATGACTATGCATTTGGTGCAACGGGGTGAGGTACTATCAAAAATCAAAGACAAGATTGAAGAAATCAAAAAGAAGAATGGCGAAGGTGCGGAGCCCACTGGCTTTAAGCAACTGATGCGATTGGTGAAAGCTGCTGAACGGGCAGACGATGATTGGGAAAACTTTAGCATCCATTTTAATAATGCGAACGAGGGCTTCTTTGCCAAACTAAAAGAGAAACACCCGGACCTGACTTCCAATGAGCTGAAACTTTGTGCCTATCTTCGGATGAACTTGTCTTCAAAAGAGATTGCCCAACTGATGAACATCACGCTGAAAGGGGTGGAAGTTGGCCGTTATCGCCTTCGCAAAAAACTGGGAATCGACTCGGAAACGAATCTGCATAGTTATTTATTGCAATTTGTTGGAGAATAGTGTTCGGTTGTTTATAATTAACTGATATAAAGATTGATATAAATTTCATGTAGTGTTAATGTAGGGGTAATATCTGTTTGTTATCCCAGTTTGTAGGGCTATTGTAGATAGCCTAAAATCTTTCTTTTTTTCCTTTCTCTCTACTTTTATTCCAGTGCTCCACGAACTAACCTAAGGAGGAGTAGAACTAATTTTTTAAACCATGTTAACCATTTTCATTTTATGAAACAGAGATTTTTACATGTACTCATGTTATTAGGCTTGCTTTTGCCGGTACTGGAGCTTTCAGCTCAGAACTTGCAGGTAAGCGGACAGGTTGTCGCAGCGGCTGACAACAGTCCAATTCCGGGAGTCACCGTTTCTGTCAAGGGCGGGACGACTTCCACCAGCACGGATGCTGATGGGCAGTATAGCTTGACGATTGCAGCAAGCGAGGTTGTTCTGGAATTTCGCCAGCTGGGAATGCTGACAGAAGAAGTAGCTGTCAGCTCATCCGGGGTTTACAATGTGAGCCTGAGCGAAGATTTAACGGAACTTGAGCAAGTAGTGGTGGTAGGTTACGGTACGCAGAAGAAAAGCGTGGTAACTGGCGCCATTAGCAGCGTTAAAGCAGCCGATTTGGAGAGTATGCCGGTGACGCGGATTGAGCAGTCATTACAAGGGCGTACGTCGGGGCTGACGATTGCCAGTAATTCCGGGCAACCGGGTTCGGCAGCAACGATCCGCGTCCGCGGTATCACAACATTTGGTAATAACAATCCGCTTTGGGTAGTGGATGGTGTTGTGATTGATGCTGGCGGGATCAGTTACCTGAATCAGTCGGATATCGAGTCGATCGAAGTACTGAAAGATGCTTCCTCGCAAGCGATCTACGGTGCGCGAGCTGCAGCTGGTGTAATTTTGGTGACTACCAAAAAAGGTAAGGCTGGCGCGATGCGAATCAATTACAATGCTTATTATGGGACTTCAGAGCCGGCGCGGAAACTCAGCCTGCTTAACGGAACGGAGTATGCGACCCTGAGAAATGAGTCAGCTTTAGCCGCGGGAAATGCACTTCCTTTTGCAAATCCGCAGGAGTTTGGTGAGGGTACCGATTGGCAGGAGCAGATTTTCAATCGCAGTGCCCAGCGTCATAACCACGAACTGAGCCTTAGCGGTGGTAATGAGAAGTCGACCTTTTACGGATCGTTTGGATTCCTGTCTCAGGATGGTATCATCGCGACGGATATCTCGAATTTTAAACGGACGAATATCCGTCTGAATTCAGAGCACAAGATAAGCGACTGGTTGAAGGTAGGTCAGAACCTAGGGTATTCACATGAAAGAAGTCAGGGTATCGGAAATACTAACAGCGAGTTCGGCGGGCCATTATCAGCTGCCATTAATCTGGATCCGCTAACCCCGGTGGTTGAAACAAACCCCGATATTATCAATTCACCGAACCGTCCTTACGCATCGAATGCAGTTGTAAGGGATGCTTTCGGAAATCCCTATGGGATTTCTCAGTATGTTACCCAGGAGATGACGAATCCGCTTGCCTACACGCAAACACGCTTAGGAAACTACGGATGGTCGGATAATTTTGTTGGAAACGTGTATGCTGAATTGACTCCGATCGAAGGATTGACGTTCCGGTCGACTTTAGGATCGAAGTTGTCCTATTGGGGCGGTGAGAGCTTTACGCCGGTATTTTATCTGAATGCTACCAACCAGAATGCACAGAACAATTTCACCAGAGGTCGTGATAAAGGTTTCGATTGGAATCTGGAGAACACCGTATCTTATTCACGACTGATCGAAGATCACAGTTTTCAGGTTTTATTAGGTCAGGGGGCGTATTACGATAACCGTGCTACCGGTTTGAGCGTTACATATTATGATATACCGGTAGATAATTTTGACGATGCTTCATTGAATTATAATATACCGACGGATCAACGTAACTCGTACGGTTATGAAAATGCAGGACATACGGTATCATCTCTTTTTGCTCGTGTTAATTATAACTATCAGGAGAAATATCTGGTGGAAGCCCTGATCCGTCGCGACGGATCATCCCGGTTCGGATCGAATAATAAGTATGGGGTATTCCCTTCATTCTCTTTGGGTTGGGTGGCTTCGAAAGAGGACTTCCTGGCTGATGTGGATGCAATTGATATGCTAAAGTTCCGCGGTGGATACGGTGTGGTTGGTAATGACAATATCGGAGATTTCGCTTACATCTCAACAGTAGGTGGCGGACGAAATTATACCATCGGTCTGACAGATATGTATACCGTAGGCTATAGTCCGAATGCACCGTCGAACCCTGATCTGAAATGGGAAGAAACAAGCCAGGCGAATATCGGTTTTGATATGACCTTTTTGAACCGCGTGAGTGTGACGTTCGACTGGTACAATAAGAAAACTAACGGGATTCTGCAAAATCCACGTATTCCGTTCTATGTTGGCGCCATCGGCAATCCGGCTGCCAACGTAGCGGATATGAAAAATACGGGTGTGGAACTGGAGGTCGGTTACAACAACCGTTGGGGCGAAGTGGATTTCTCATTGAACGGAAATGCTTCTTATGTGCGTAACGAAGTGACCAACATCGGTGCGGGTGTAAGTTTTATCAATGGTGCGAGCTTCCAGGCTTCCAGCTACAACATCACGCGGACCATGGTGGGTCAGCCATTTAATTCATTTTATGGTTTCGAAACCATGGGTATCTTTCAGACACAAGCGGAGATCGATGCTTACACGAACGCTGACGGTGGCTTGATTCAGCCCGATGCGCGTCCGGGCGACTTTAAATGGGCGGATTTAAACAACGATGGAATGATCGACGGAGATGATAGAACCTTTATTGGTGATCCAACGCCAACCTGGGCATTTGGTTTTACGCTGAATGTAGCCTACAAAGGTTTTGATGCCGTGGTATTCGGTCAGGGTGTTGCCGGAAATAAGATTTTTCAGGGATTGAGACGACTGGACATCAACAATGCGAATTATTCGACAAAGGCATTGGGACGTTGGACAGGTGCTGGTTCGTCCAGTAGCTATCCGAGGTTAAGTGATAATGACCCGAACAATAACTTTGCGAATCCGTCAGACTTCTATCTGGAGGATGGTGATTTCTTCCGTCTGAAAACTTTACAACTGGGATATACGGTTCCTTCATTGTGGACCAATCAGATCGGTCTTCAGAAAGCCCGAATCTATGTGATGTCAGAAAACCTGTTTACGCTGACCAAATATTCTGGTTTTGATCCGGAAATAGGGGGCGGAATCTTAAGTATCGACCGCGGTATCTATCCGCAAGCTAGGTCGTTTATGGTTGGTCTTAACGTAACATTTTAACAAAGAACACAATGAAAAAGTATATATATACATCAATAATTGCGTGTTTGGTTCTGTTCGGACTACAGGCATGCAGCGACAGTTTCTTAGAGCTTAAACCAAAAGGTACCGATCTGGAGGATAATTATTACCGTAACCGACAGGAAGCTTACAACGGTCTGGTTGCCGTTTACGATGTCCTGGGCTACCAGAGTCCTTCGTACATTACCAAGGTATTGGCGACTTCAGCGGCTTCTGATGATCATTATGCCGGTGGAGGAGGTTCATCGGATATACCGAATATCCAGGCTTGGTCCAGCTATGATCTGGACGCAGCGGTTGGTCCGCAAGAGGATTTGTGGAGAAGGAACTTTATGGGAATTAACCGGGCGAATATCCTGCTTTCCAAGTTGCCTGATATCTCAATGGATGAAAACGAGAAAGCACGTTTTGAGGCAGAAGCAAGGTTCTTGCGTGCATATTTTTATTTCGACCTGATTCGGTATTTTCGGAATATCCCTTTAATCGATCATCCGTTACAAGGTAATGAGCTTTATGAGGTTGTTCAGGCAAGTCCGCAAGAAATCTATGCCTTTATTGAAAGCGACTTAACGGCTTCTTTAGCAAATTTACCAACTAAAGTAGCGGCGGGCACGGAGGCTGGAAGAGTATCAGAAGGTACGGCTAAGGCTCTGTTAGGAAAGGTATATTTACAACAAGAGAAATTTTCGGAGGCGGCTGCACAACTGGCTGATGTGAACGGTGAGCCAGGAGGAACCAGTCAATACGGTTACCGCTTGCTAGATGATTTTAGCGATTTATTCGCTGTAGATAACAAGTTTAACAGCGAATCGATTTTAGAATTATCATTCACCAATACATCTGTCGGTGATTGGGGCTGTATCGACTGTACAGAAGGAAATGTGCTGAATATCATGGTTGGCCCGCGTGGCTATTCTGCCGGTCCGGGTGCGCCGGATTATGTGTCGGGATGGAGTTTCTTGCCAATTACTGAGGATTTGGCAGAGCTTATGAAAGGCGATCCACGCTATCCATATACCATTATTGATATGCACCAATTGGAAGCGGAAGGCAAAGCAAGCTATACGCCGGGTTATATGGATACGGGTTATTTTCTTGAGAAGTTTGCCGGACGGGAATCGGATCGGTGGACAGGTGCTGGGTCGTTTGAGCTGAATTTCCCTCAAAACATGTATGATATTCGTTTGGCGGACACTTATTTGTTAGAAGCAGAAGCCATTGTTAGAGGAGGTGGAAATACGGCTCGTGCTGCTGCTTTGTTGAATGCTGTTCGTGCACGAGTTGGATTGGGTGCTGTAGCTGCGACGCTAGATAATATAAAACGTGAGCGCCGTATTGAATTGGCGGGCGAAGGTCATCGCTGGTTTGATCTTGTGCGTTGGGGCGATGCAGCGGCTGCCCTGGGTGATCGTGGTTTTGTGGCAGGTAAGCATGAAGTATTGCCGATTCCTTTGTTGGAGTTGGATAATACGCAATTGGAACAGAACAAAGAATATGGTGGTACAAAATAAGACGAACGTTATGAAAATCAATTATAAAATAAAATATGCCTTTGTGGGAGCGCTGATGGGTATTGCGCTCTTGCAGGGATGTAAGATTGAGGGCGAGGATCTTCATCTGAACCCAATTCCCCAACCGGATTTTGAGGCAGTTGACCTGGGTGAGGGTAAAGTACGCTTAATTAACACGACCGGCACGCCGTCAATTGCGCAGTGGACAGTCGCGAGCAGCGGTCAGAAGTTCAGCGGTGATACGGTTGAAGCCAATTTGATCTTTGCTGGCAATTACGACGTGGAGCTGAGTATTGTAGCGCAGGGAGGAATGTCCAGTGTGACTAAAGCGGTTTCGATTAGTGAAAACGATCCACAGGCTTGTTCGGATGATAGAGCTTTGGGTTTTATTGCGGGTTGCGACACAAAAACGTGGAAACTAAACCCGGAAGCGGGTGCTTTTAAAGTAGGACCAGGTCCGGGTAATGGTGAATGGTGGGCTAGCGGTGCTGGTGATATTCAAGGTCGCAGTTGCGAGTTTAACGATGAATTTACATTCTCTTTTAATGCGGAGGGAACTTTCGATTACGATAACAAAGGGGATTTCTTTGCAGATGGTTATTTGGGGAACCAAACCGCCGGCTGTGAACCTGCTACAAACTTGACCGGCGAACAAAAACTTTGGGATTCAGGTACGTTTAGTTTCGTGGTAACTGAAGGAACGGGAGTGAATAAACTCGGGCAGCTGCGACTTGTGGGCAAAGGGGCACATATTGGTGTTAAGAAAGCGCATAACGGTGGTGAAACGCCCACGGGTCCGGTAAACGATTATGTTTTGTATGATATTCTGTCCATGGAAAAGAATGTAGAAGGAAAAGGGTATGACCTGCTGACAATTGGCGTTAATATTGGTGGTGACGGCTGGTGGTCATTTACCTTGCGTTCTTATTAATATTTTTACCAATGAATGATGCACATAAAATGAAAAATCAAATTGCAATGATTAAGCTTATTCCGATTATATTATTGTCTATTGCCTGTTCTGAAAACGAGAACCCGAAGCCGAATATTCCTGAACCAGAACCTATTAAGCCGAAAGAGTATAGCTTTAAAGCGACACCTTCCTGGGCAGATGAATTCGATTATGAAGGGCTGCCCGATCCGGAAAAGTGGGGCTATGATGTAGGTTCCCAGAATAATGGTTGGGGTAACAATGAGCTCCAATATTACACGGAAGCGGATCCGGACAATGTGAATGTGGGGGATGGGGTGTTGACCATCACGGCTTTGCGTGAAGATATGGAAGGACTTGAGTATACCTCTGCGCGACTGGTCAGCAAAGGCAAAGGAGATTTCCTGTACGGCAGGTTTGAGGTGCGCGCCAAGGTTCCGCCGGGGAAAGGAACCTGGGGAGCGGCCTGGATGTTGCCGACCGACTGGGCTTATGGCGACTGGCCGGCTTCGGGGGAGATTGATATCCTGGAACATGTAGGCTATGATCAGGATGTAGTTCACATCAGCATGCATACCCAAGCTTATAACCATAGTATAGGAACGCAGAAAACGGCGACCAAGAAAATACAGAATGCAACAACGGAGTTTCATACCTATCGGGTAGATTGGACTCCTGCATATATTAAGGGTTTTGTGGATGATAATGAGATGTTCCACTTTGACAATGAAGGGAAGGGTTTTGGGGTATGGCCTTTTGACAAGAAATTTCACTGGTTGCTGAATCTTGCCGTGGGCGGCGATTGGGGCGGCCAGCAGGGAATAGATGAGGAGGCATTCCCAGCGAAGATGGAAGTCGATTATGTTCGTGTTTACGACTTGCAGGAATAGGAATGAATAAAACTATTTTCTTGCTTGTTGCCATCGCAAGCTTGTTTATCAGTTGTCAGCAATCAAAGGAGCTGGCAACTGGTAAGCATTTGCTAAAAACCCAAGGACATCATATTGTTAATGGTGCAGGCGATACCATCCTGTTAAGGGGGATGGGACTTGGAGGTTGGATGTTGCAGGAAGGTTATATGTTCAGACTTGGTTTTATTGGTCAGCAATACCGCATCCGTGAGCACATTCAGGACCTTGTCGGTGCTGAAGAAACGGACAAGTTTTACGACGAGTGGCTGAGGGTACATACGCAGAAAGCGGATATCGACTCCATGGCAGCAATGGGTTTTAATTCCATCCGCTTACCCATGCATTATAATCTCTACACATTGTCAGTGGAAGATGAGCCGGTAGCCGGAGAGCAGACTTGGTTGGAGCGAGGGTTTGCGATGACGGATAGTCTGCTGGCCTGGTGCAAAGCCAATGAAATGTATTTGATTCTGGATTTGCATGCTGCACCGGGGGGGCAGGGTCATGATCTGAATATTTCTGATCGAAATCCGGAGAAGCCGTCGTTTTGGGAAAGTGAAGCGAATCGAAAAAAAACGATTGCCTTATGGAAGAAGCTGGCCGAGCGTTATGCAGAGGAAGAATGGATTGGCGGGTATGATGTGCTGAATGAAACGAATTGGGGTTTTGAAGATCCGGAAGATAGGCTAGGAGTTCATGAGACCAAAAATGAGCCGTTGAAGAAATTCCTGGTGGATGTAACCAAAGCCATACGTGAAGTTGATACCAATCATATCATCTTTTTAGAGGGTAATGGTTTTGCGAATAATTACCGAGGTATTGTTCCTGACTGGGATGATAATCTGGTGCTCAGCTTTCACAAGTACGGAAATCCAAATACTCAGGCTTCTATTCAGCATTTTCTGGATTTACGTGATCAATACAATATTCCGCTTTGGCTTGGCGAGTCTGGAGAGAACTCAAATACCTGGTTTACCGAGGCGATTGCTTTGTGTGAGGAAAATGGTATTGGTTGGGCTTGGTGGCAGAATAAAAAGATGGGCATCAATCAGCCTTATGAGATTCCCGAGCCGGAGGGCTATAAACGGTTATTGGATTATTGGTCTGGAAAGGGTTCGAAGCCTTCGAAAGAAGAAGCAATGAAAACACTTCGGTCTTGGCTTGCTAATTTGCGATTGGAGAATAACGTCCTCCGTCACGATGTCGTGGATGCCATGTTCAGGCAGGTTCAGTCAGACGACACCCGTCCGTTTAAAAATAAAAAATACGGTAAGGGCGATGTCATTCAGGCGGTCGATTTTGATCTGGGGAAACAAGGATTTGCCTATTTTGATACCGATACAGCGAGCTACCACTTTACACCGGGTATGGATACTCAGGGCAATAGAGGATGGGCTTATCGCAATGACGGTGTCGATATTAAAGAGGATACGGCTGGGTATCATGTTTTCCATATCGAAGATGGGGAATGGTTGCAGTATACGGTGGATGTTGTATCAGACGATATCAACCGCTTATTACTTCACGTTGCCGATCCGAAGGGCGGCTCAACGATTCGAATTTCTATTAATGATGTTGCGGTCGAAGAGCTTATTCAAGTTCCCCAAACGACTACCGAAACTGACTGGACACACATCCCGGTATCTATTGCAGACTTGAAGCAGGGTGAAAATATCATTAAGGTGAAGGCTGTAAAAGGAGGTTTTACGTTTAAGGCATTGGGATTGTAGCGAACACGAGTTCTGCCCTATAAGGCAAGTTAATCAAGAGCTAGCATTTCTTAACTTTTGTCGACGCATTGTTAATACTAATATGGAAAATTTATATATTTAGCCTGATTGATACGAAAAATTTGTGTAGATAAAAGGAAATAGTTGAATTGATCCGAAAATTTGTAAAAATCTATTCTATCCAGCTGTTACACATTCTGCGGTACCGTCATAAAATACTGCTCTCCGCCCGGCCATCCAAGAGTCCGGGTGAATTTAAGGACAGGGACAGCCGTGCCGGCGATACCGAATTTGTATTGTTACTTCAAAACGGAATCCCTGAGCTCTACCTATCGGCTGATTGTTGATATTGAACATAGATTAAAAATCGTATTTGTGGTCTGGTTTGGAACACATATAGAGTATGTTAAAATAAACGTAAAAACAGTGAGTTCTGTTAAGACCAATAAAATCGGAAGAATCTGATGAGTTGGAAATTCTTTCAATGCTGGTTGAGAAATATGAAAAAGAACATTATAGGAGTTTTACATTTCCTACTTATACGTCAGTATGAACTGGTTTATTAATCTTTTATTACTAAATGTAGAAGTGTGTTTGTCTTTTCGACACTTTCATAGTTTGGACCCCCGTACAGAATGTGCTTCTTATCTATCGGATGATTATTAACTGATAGTTCTCCCAGCGTAAACGACTGCGATTTATCTCCGCCTAAGTAAACGACCAGACTGTCAACCTCTGCTCTCATATTTTGATGGGTCAGGCTATGCGAGCCAGTTGCCTTAATTTTCTTCGTACTATGCCCTACAAGTTTCTTATGAGAAAAGGAAAGTAATATAAGATCTGGATAGTCATACATTCTACTGTCAACTGGGAATAAACTGAAATCGGTTTTCACTTGAACTACTACGCTGTCAGAGAACATCTCCGGATTCTTTTCTTTGCTAAATGGTGCTACGATGTTGTAGACGTCTGTGGGTGATACCGACAGCGGAGTAGAGTTTTTCACCCAGAATAGCACGTCAAAAGCATTTGAAAACTCCTTGCTGACCGGATATGTCGGCCGGCCCGTATCCAGAACACCATAGGTCATATACCAATCTTTGTTGAAGAAATCCCGGACTTCGTCCGAATGATGGAGGTTTATATATCCGGCGTCGGCGTCCACCGCGTTAGCGACGATAGAGCCAATTTTCATAAAGCTTTGGGGGATATGATAACTCTGAACATGACCAGCACGGTAGTTTCCTTCTTTTACTTCGGATCCAATGGTGAAATAGTTCTCTGGAAATTTCTCCTGAATCAACCATCCCAATCTCGCATCATTTTCGCTAAGCGTATTGTTTGGATATTTCTCAATGTGAGCATTGTGTGCGAAAATCAGCAGTTTTGAATTTTCCCGTATATTGCGCAACCACACTATATGATCGAATATAACAGAGTCTCTTACACCGTCTTGTAGATCCGTTCGTATGTGCCTGGTGACCTTGTTTAGCATTTTTATACTTTGTGTAAACCATCTCGTTCGCCAGTATTCTGCCTTAACACGTTCTGAAAACAGCTCGTAGGTCGCCTGAAACTCTTGCCTCGTGGTTTCGCTTTCATTTTCGGATATAAAAAAATCGAGAGTTACGGGAGAATTAGCCCAACTGTTGAGCGAATGTTGGGTCTCTATGGATAGATCGTCATAACCATCGCCTAATAAATGCAATGCATTGATAGCGGCGAATTTTGGATGATACATATCTGCACCGGCAACCCAGACTTGTTCGTGATAATCTTTTCCTTTGTTAAAAGCCCTAATCCAATTAATTAATTCCTTCTCTTCCTTGCTAGAGTACGGGAAGACTCGCTCGACTGAAATGGAATCTCCCAGGCTCAGAACAAATTCATTCACCTTCCATGAGTCAGCAAAGTTTCTTTCTGCAAACACGAGTGTATTAACCTTTCCTTCCACTATTAAGTGTTTTGCTAACTGAGTAAAGGCAATGTGAAACTCCTTTGTTCCGTGTGTAGCTTCCCCGAACGCAATGATATCTTTGTCCTCAAGTAGCGGATTAAGGAACGATAAATCCTTATGTGACGAAGTGCTACTATTATCAAGGTCATACTTCATAAAGGCATCCTGAATATCAGATTTAGCTGACACCATCTGCACCTTATGCCATAAGAAAAATGCACCAATGGCTATGCCAACCGCCAAAATTATTCCAGCAACTATTTTCAAGAATTTCATGGTTTGGTTTTTATTGGTCAGTATTTGTTATTTAAATTTATATAAAAGTAGTAAGTTTTTTTAATTCATTATATTTACGGTAACCAATTGTCACTTAATAACAAACCTATGAAAAACACTAATTTTCTCATATTGTCGATCTTATTTAGCACACTACTGACATCTGGCTGCCGAACCGAAGTTGATTATCTCGCCAAGAAACCAGAAGGGCAACTTACCGCTACAATAGAGTCGGCTAAGCTCTGGCATTTTCGGAATATCGACAAGAAAAAACCTAAAGAACGGCAACTATCTCCCATATGGGAAGATTCATGGCTTGATATTACCGCCAGCGGGAAGGAGCTTTTAGTTGTACCAACAAAAGAAAACTGAGTCTTTCCATGATTCGTAAACTAACTAAAAAGTTGAACATCCCGGCGGATGTTCTGATACAAGCGTATTAACAAAATAATTGTTTATGTAGAGGTAAAAATTCACCGTGCCGAAATTCAGTTTTTTGGATGAAATGCGTTTTTATCGAGATGAAACAGTGATCTGACAGGATGAAATGCAAAAAATGCACTGAATCATGTTAAGCTTAGGCATACCTATTTCTTTTGAGATGAATAATTAGCCCGATAAAGTTATTACCGGACATATTGCGATGCATATCATAGTGGAATTTTTCGGTTCAAGTCGGGAGCGTTACTCCAAAGTTTTTACAAGCTCTAGGTTTGACGTCCTTATTTTTCAGCGTTCAGTTTTTTATCACCAAACTCTACATTGTCTAAAAATTGAACAATTAAACCCATTTCACATACCTCTATCTCCTCTAAATACAGTGTTTCTTGCTATCGCAAATTAAAATCTATATATTTATAGCAACGGAATACAACTATTTAATGCTTTGAGCCAGTTTTTTACCCAAAAATGCCAATCCTGAATTAAGAAATGTCAGGACATTAAACTATAATTTAAACCTATCGAATTATGAGGCAAATATATATATTCTTAAAGACTATCTTGTTAATCGTTTTCATATCATGTTCAAAGAATGACATCGGTACTCCAGTTAATTTTGAGGTCGTGAATGATGCATTCTGTACAACCATAACACCGAATCAAGGAATGGAAGAGAAAACGTTCGTAATAACATCTCAAAGTGAATACGAATTGGCAACCGGATGCAAAGACAGGTCACCGATTGCCAATTTTGATACACATTTTTTACTGGGAGGATGGAGAGCTTTTAATACATGTGCTCACCTTACGAATCAAAGCCTAACTGTAAAAGGCCGAAAGCTACAGTATCAAATCGATGTTGATATTCAGGACTGTCAAAAACTGGACACAGTATACTTCATGATTTCGGTGCCCTTATCTTATATAAACCATGAAATAGACTTTCGGATAACATACTAAAGCAATAAATTATGACAGAACAGCATTATTATTGGTATAAAGGCGAGAAAGTATCACTTGTACCTAATCCAAAAAAGAAATTTTTACTTTTTGATTCTAAGGTCGGAGCAACAAAATTATCTGAAGATTCTATAAAAAACGACAAGGAAGTTTCGGAGATTAAAGAAATAGAGCTCGGGAGTATTGAGATAATAGAAAGTCTCACGTCAGATCTCGCTCCATTACCGGATGAACGCTACTGGACTATTATTGATACTTCCGATCAAGAATTATATAGTGGCATATCAAATATCATATATATTGGCCCTAGCTTCTTTTCTAAGTCGAATAAAGATTTGACACTGTCACATTTATTCTATGTAAAATTAAAAAAAGAAGAAGACATAGATAAAATCAAGAAATTGGCTCATGAAAACAATATAAGGATTGAGGGTCGTAACAAATATATGCCACTCTGGATTGTCCTTTCATGTGACAAAAACTCGAAGGGAAATGCACTTGAAATGGCCAATTATTTTTTTGAAACGGGTCTGTTTAGTGCGGCAGAACCAGATTTAATGGAGGATTTGCTCATTAAATGTGTTAATGATACTTATTTTCCTCAACAATGGGCACTACGGAACCAAGGTCAAACTGGTGGAACATCTGGGTCAGACATAAAAATGTGCAGTGCTTGGGAAATCACGAGTGGTTCTGCAGATGTTATTGTAGCAATTGTTGACCAAGGAGTTGAATTAAACCACCCAGACTTCAACAATATATCTTCAATTAGCTTTGACAGTGAATCAGGAACATCTCCCAGCCAGGTTCTTGGCGATCACGGCACCGCAGTTGCGGGTATAGTTGGAGCGACCGCTAATAATAATCTTGGAGTGGCTGGTGTTGCGCCATTAACGACTCTAATGTCAATCAGTAACTCATTAAACTCGACTCCAAACTCGCGAATGAAAAGAGCAGACGCCATTAATTTTGCCAGATTAAACGGAGCCTCAATAATAACGAATTCTTGGGGATCTGCTGTTCCCTACCAGGTTATCGATGACTCTATCGATCTCGCTACAACCACAGGGAGAAGTGGATTGGGTTGCGTTGTAGTTTTTGCGTCTGGGAATGAAAGTCAAAATTCAATTTCTTATCCATCTAATTTGCCCAATGTTATTGCAGTTGGGGCATCCAATGCAAATGATAATCGGGCAAGTTTTTCAAATTATGGCACAGGGTTGGATATTGCTGCTCCTGGGGTTGATATTTATACTACAGATAGACAAGGCACAAATGGATATAACAAAACGCCGAGTCCGAACGGAGATTATTTTAGCGAATTTAGCGGTACTTCTGCTGCTGCTCCATTCGTAGCGGGTGCAGCTGCGCTAATCCTTGCAATAGACAATTCTTTAACATGGAATGAAGTATTGTCAATCCTAACTAATTCAGCGGACAAAGTAGGAGGATATAACTATAATAGTAGTGGTTGGTCCGAAGAACTTGGCTTTGGAAGGTTAAACGCTTGCAACGCACTATCTCTTATTTTTGCCTCGAAGATTAGTGGCGCAGACACACTATGTTCTATTGAAAATTACTATGTAGAAAATATCTCGCCTAATACAAGCGTTGTTTGGAGCATATCGCCAACAAACATCGTACAACTAACTACAAATAATCAAACTGCGACTTTAGACCCAATTCATAATGGTAGCGTAGTATTGACAGCTACAATTTCTAATATTTGCGGAGCCAGTAAAGTTATTTCAAAGTCTATCGAAAGTCACGGACGGGAACCTTCGATATCTGATCTTCAAATTCAAAAAAATGGACCGTCGTGTTTGAGTTCCCCATTACAATCCATTTCTTTTGGGTTAGTACATCTTGGTTCACATGGGTGCAATCTCTATGATCATGGCATTACCGCGGTTCAATGGGAGTTTTATAATTTTGGAACTGCTACTGCTCAAATCACGAACAATTCTGGTTATTACGCCTGTCAATCAAACCAGGTAGTAAACCCAGGAATTTCAGTGACTTTTAGTAACTTTTCAACACCATTTATGATTACTTTACGTGCAAGAATTAAGAATAAATGCGGCCATTTTAGTGATTATACTGCTGGTTTTTCGTTCCAAATTCAGAGATGTTAGGATGTCATAAACTCATGTTTTCACTACCTATTTTAGTAAATTGAACGTCTCTTCAAATTGGCTTAATATAGCACTAACATACTTAAAGAAACTGTCAGAACATTTGAGAGGCGACTGCAAGAGGTAGGAAAGTATTTTCTTGTCATATCATTTAATTTTTCCTGTATTTGTGGTGTTAGACCCTTGCAAGCCTCTTAACAATGCACACCTTGCGAGGTCTTTTTATGCCCAGTTATGAAGTATTCCAATGAGCCTCTCTATAGAACCCTTAATTAGGCTTAATGAAATCTAAGCCACAAGTTTTTATCAGCCATTTCCGTTCTCATTTGGATTGTACTAAAAAAAATTCTACAGAACCTCATTTACCCACCAGAGTAACTTCTTAAAAGATTGGCATTATCAAATTATATATGTCAATCCCTCGAATCTATGCGCTAAGACGTTAGATTGTTTTTAGAAATATATTGATTAAGTAACCATCTAGACACAGATAAGGATTTCAGGAAATTCGTTTGGAATAATATTGTAGTTTATCGGTTTTAAATATAATGTCGAGGATAACTTGTGTTTCTTGGTCAAGAATTATGACAGGAGTTCCATCGATGGTTTCGAGGGCGGGATTATACAATACGACGTCAACTTCCGACAACTTAGGAATGGTCCACAGAGAGGGGCGGCAAAACGATTCTGGGATAGAAGTCCTTTTGTCTGGTAGGGAGTTCGAAGAAACAATAAACAATATACGTTCAAAAACCATGTCGATGAATATAACCGCTGGTTCTTGTGAACCAGTATGCCCCCGAGAAGCATGGGTTCTCCCCAATTCAAGACGAATGCGCCCTTCAGCAGCTCATCGTTCTGTCGATGGGGCTTTGGTATCCTATTATTGGTCATGTGCTAAAGACAAGCAATCTTTAGGTTGTATGCTAAAAAAATAGTATTTTTCTGGATTGCTTATGTCTATTATTACTATACTACAATTAATTCTCATTAACTTCCTGCTTCGATTTTATCGTAATCTTCGTTAAAGAAAACGGGAAATGAAACTTTCAAGACATTGAGGTGTTTCACGAAAACTTTAAGAGTAAGATTTGCGGAACCGGCTTCTATTTTTCCATATTGAGCCCGATCCAAGTTGTTTTCGTAAGCAAAGGTTTCATGACTTGTATAACCCATTTCTTTACGTAATTGTTTAAAACGCATACCTATTTTCTTCTTTTCTACTTCTAAATCTAACTGAATAAAATCTTTTTGAGTTTTCATTTCCTAAAGAAGGATAAAAGAAAACAAAGACACCACTCCGTATATTAATACGTAATATTTGGAGTTATTTAAATTAATTGCTATGTTTGAGATGAATATTTACGTTTTGCTTAAGATTAATAAAAATTGAGTATAAAATAAGAAGAATATAATTGAATCAATAACGAGCTCTCGTAGCAAGATCTGGCGGTTTTAGCGATACGAGTGTGAGTAATGCGTCAATTATCCTATCTTTGAAAATATTTTTTTCTAGGGTAGGGTTGACGCTTACTTAATCTACGTATCGCTCCGCGATTTATAATCGTCGGTACTGAAAGTCGCCCCTAGACGATGAGTAAAGGTTCCGCCAGAACCTATGCTACAAAGATGAGTGAGCAGTCAACCCCTTTTTTGACTTCTCCTACAAAGAGTTCGTTGTGAAAAGACGAACTATTATGAACCTAGAAAAACAATTCCTCAAAAACCTAATCTCAGCACCTGAATAAGCTATAAAATTTATGAGTGATTCACTCATAATCCAACGTCGTCGGTACTGCTGATATAGACTGTTTTTTTAAATCATTATAAACACTATAAACCTATTTATTTATGAAGCTATTTTACAGCGTCAAGGGAATGCTATGGAATTTTTTTGACAAACAGTTCCCTATACATAATGAGATTTACACATCTTTTAACTGGTCATGCCCAGCAAGACTCAACAAATTTACCTCATTAATCTTTTGTTTTATGTGTGTGGTTGCCTGGCAGCAGGTGTTTGCTCAAGCATCTGCGCCAGCTTCCATCAACCAAGAACTGATGGTTCTTTCCGTTGGCGACAAAATACCCGAAGAGCTTTGGGATATCCCTTTAAAGGTCGTAAACCACCCTGAAGGAAAGGAAACTATAAAGCTTAGCGACTATAGAGGGGAAAAACTGATCATCCTAGATTTCTGGGCCACATGGTGTGGCAGTTGTTTGAACTCCATCAGGGAGATCAGGAAGATGGACTTGCCTAGTTCGGTGTCCATTATCCCGATCACTTCGCAAACCGAAGAGGATCTCCAAAAGGCTAAGTCCTTACAGCACTGGTTCGGTGACTATCGACCGTTCTCAATTGTAGATGATTCTGTTTTCTCTTCGGTGTTCGATGTTTTTTCGGTCCCCCACATCGTTTGGATACAGGACGGCAAGGTGATGGGGATTACTTTTAACCCCAGCCTGAACCAAGAAAATCTCGAGCGGGCTGCACAAGGGGATTTTGAAGGTCTTGTGTCAAAACAGCGAGAGGTAATAGGCGAAAGTCCGCACCGGAAAGAGGAAGGAGGTGACAGATGAAAAGTTTATTGACCATTATTTTTGTGTTGTTTTATTGGACAGTTTTGGCACAGACTGAAATAACAATTTCAGGCAGGGTGACCGACAAGGAGAGAGGGGTGCCGATCGCCGGTGCTACAGTGACGTTGGAGGCTACTGGTATGTCCATTTCAACCAGTAGCGAAGGGGAGTATTCGTTGAATCTACGACCGCGCAATCTTCAGGACACCCTTCAGGTAAGGGCCTTGGGGTATACAACCGTACGCCTATCCGTAAGTCTCGCCAATGCGGCTAATCATAATTTCGAACTTGAACCCAGTGTGAACGTCTTAGAGGAGATTGAAATTAATACGGGTTATCAGAAACTGAACAAGAGATCATCGACAGGCTCCGTGGAAGTGATCGACGGCGAAGAGCTTGGTTATAGCACAGCCAGCAATCTGATCAATCGAATAGACGGTCTTGTGTCGGGTGCTTATCTAGATCGGACGGAATATGATTTCAACTTAGGAGCCCAGCAACCGGAGTTAACTATTCGGGGTGAGTCAAGTATTCGAAGTAGTTCATTTCCGCTGGTAGTAGTAGATAATTTTCCGTACGAAGGTGATATTGAGAATATCAATCCGAATGACATCGAAAGTATCACTGTCCTAAAAGATGCGGCAGCATCCTCTATCTGGGGGGTACGAGCGGGGAATGGGGTGTTGGTGATTACGACAAAGAAAGGTCGTCTTGACCAACCATTGACTGTTGACGTGTCATCTGACTTAATGGTCGCTAGTAAGCCTGATCTTTTTGCAGATCGGATCGTTTCGTCTGCAGATTTTATTGATATGGAGAGTTATCTTTATGAGCAGGGCTTTTACGACGGTGAAATCAACAACTGGCGAAACCCTCCGCTGTCCCCGGTGGTACATTTATTAATGGACCATGACGAAGGTAGCATCTCGGACCAAGAACTTAGAAGGCAGCTTGATCTGTTGGGTACTTATGACGTGCGGGATGATTTTCTGAAATATGTATACCGAAACCATGTTGAAAATAATACGTCTATATCTTTGCGTGGTGGTGGTGACAAGACGGCTTATTCAGTATCCCTAGGTTATAGTAAAAACGATTATACAATGCCGACGAATGGTCAGGAGAGGTTGACAGTGCGTTTTAATCAATCGTATATGCCTATTAAAAAGCTTACGTTGTCAACTGATCTGTCGTTCACGCGCTTGAATAAATCTATTTATAACACGGGGAACAGAATAGCATATAATCAGATTCGTATACTTAATAAAAAACTTTATCCCTATGCTCAATTAAAAGACGAAACGGGTGACAACACGGTCCTCCGTATCGATTACGATGAGTCTTTTATTCAAGAGAACCAAGAATTTATTACTAAAAGCTGGGACTTCATTCCCCTTGACGAACTTGGGAGAGATGGAAACCTGTCAGAAAGCCAACAAGTGGTGATGGGTCTTAATCTGGATTACGAAATTGTTGATGGGGTGAGGTTGTCCGGACACTCGCAACTGTTCCGTACAATGTCGGAATCATCCTCATTGTTTTCGGAGGATAGTTATTATACGAGAGACCTCTTCAATAGTTTTACGACGATTGAAGGTGACGAGTTTTCTCATGGCGTCCCGGCCGGTGGTATACGAGATGACAATAATGCTAAGCTTTGGGGTTATGCGCTTCGGGCGCAATTGGACATTCGGGAAGAAATTTCAAATGACCACATGATACAAGGGCTAATAGGTGCGGAAGCGAGGGAGATCAACAATAGCTCTGCGTCTCGAAGGGTTTACGGCGTTTATGAAGGGAGAACCTATTATACGCAAGTTGATCATGTGTCGCCGATACGGAGGATGGCTGGAATTGGAGGTAGCGGGTATTTGCCTGATGGCATTTATTTCAGTAGAACAGCCAACCGGTTCGTGTCGTTTTTCTCGAACATTAATTATGCTTTCAAAGATCGGTATTTTTTATCGGCGAGCGCCAGGAACGATGCCTCCAATATCTTTGGGGTTGAGACTAAAGACAAATGGTCTCCGTTGTGGTCGGTTGGTGGAGGTTGGGAGATTTCAAAAGAGCCGTTTTTCGGTTCGGATATTTTGAATTATCTGAAACTTAGGTCGTCATTTGGATATAGTGGAAATGTCGACAATAGCGTACCGGCAGAACTGGTTATCGAACACTCGAATTATCCTGATTTTTATTCATACCTGTCCTACAATAGCATTGTATCCTTACAGAACCCTACTTTGCGTTGGGAGAAAATGGAGATATTTAATCTTGCTCTGGATATGAGGATAATCCAAAATAAGCTGAACATTTCGATTGATTATTACAATAAATGGTCAAAGGACTTATTGGGTTCTATGTTAATAGACCCGACACTCGGAGCGAGTGCAGTTACAGCCAACGCTTCTGAATTGAAGGGTAAAGGAGTGGACATAAGTATCGGAACTAATCTGAGAAGTGGATATTGGCTCTGGTCCGGTTTGTTAAGGGCAGGTTATAACAAAACTATCTTGGAAAAGTACCGTGAAACTTTGTCGACCGTTACGAGTACGATTATTCATTCTGCTAACTTTATTGGGCGTGAACACAACGTGTTGGCTAGTTTGAAATGGGGCGGACTCAGTTCGGAAGATGGAGCTCCGCAGGGTTTTGATAACGGTGAACTATCTACAAACTATAGAAACCTAGTGCGGGAGACGCCCGAGGAAGATTTGATCTTCCATGGACCAGGTAGACCACGATCAAGTATTCTGTTCAGAAACCGAATTGGTTATAAGAATTTTGAATTAGGATTCTCCATTGGTGGTCAGTTTTCCTATTATTTTCGTAAAGGTAGTATTAACTATTCGGATTTCTTCGAAGATTGGCGGGGACATGCTGATTTTTACGATCGTTGGCAAGTGCCCGGTGATGAAACACATACTGATATCCCGGCACTGTATTATCCCTTGGATGGAAACCGCGAAGGCTTCTACAGTTTAAGCGAGGCACTTGTTAGGCGTGGTGATCATCTCCGATTAAGAGATATCCGACTGTCCTATCGCACGAGTGCACCCGACATCGGGTTAAAGAATATTGAGGTTTTTGTATTAGGTACAAATCTAGGTTTGATATGGACGCTGAACCCCGAAGGTATTGACCCTGTTTACGGTGCCTCAATCCCACCGCCGCTTACGATAACTGGTGGGTTTAAAATTGGTTTTTAAATTAATGATGATGAAAAATACATATATAGGAGTTTTATTAGGATTATCGATCGTGCTAAGTAGTTGTGCAGATTACCTCGGTCTAAAACCGGATGATAGCTTTATGGTGCCAAGCACCTTAGAAGACTTGCAGGGGTTGTTGGACAATAGTGATGTCGCAATGACTTTTTCAAATAGCGGTATGGGGGAGATTGCTAGTGACAGTTATTTCCTGAGGGAGCAATCTTGGGCGGCAATGTCGGATGAGAGAGACAGACAACACTATCTGTGGTTACCGGCAAGTCCGGTTGGTGGAGAATGGTCTAGCCCTTATCGTGCAATCATGTACGCAAATACTGTATTAACATACCTTCCTGAAATCGATGTTTCTGCTAATGAGCAAACTAAAGCAAACAGGCTAAAGGGTGCAGCGCTATTCTACCGGTCGAACAAGCTATTTAATCTTTTACAGGTATTTGCCAAGCCTTATGATCCGAATATTACAAACAATCAACTGGGAATCCCTTTGCGAGTGAAGGCAACGCTGGACGAGGAGCTGAAAAGAAGTACTGTAGAAGAGTGCTATGCTTTTATCATCAATGATCTCAAACAAGCCATCCCCTTATTGTCTGACCGCGAAGAGATTCCAACACGCCCCAGCAAGGTATCAGCCTATGCGGAGATGGCGAGGGTATATCTCGTTATGGGTGATCATGAGAAAGCTGGATTATATGCTGATTCTGCATTATCCATTCATTCAGAGCTTTTGGATTACGAGGTAGATATTGATCTTGAGGCTACGGTTCCATTTGATAAATGGACCAAAGAAGTTTTATTGGACGCAGCTTTAAGAGGTGGCTCCCATCTTAGTTCAAGAGCCTTTCGGGTTAGCCCATTTGAATATAATAATTATGAAGACGAGGATTTGAGAAAAGAGGCATTTTTTTCGTTTGATGATCAAGGTGACGTGCAATTTAAAGGGTCTTATAATGGAAGAAATTCCGTAAGTCTCTTTATGGGCACTACGACCGCTGAAATGTATCTTATACGTGCAGAAGCCAACGCACGTAAAGGGTTATTGGACAAAGCGGCTGAAGATCTTAATCATTTACGATCAAAACGATTCAGGGACGAAGATTTTATTACTATAAAGTTTGGTGATCAGAAACAGGCACTGGAATTCATCAAACGAGAAAGAAGAAGGGAATTGATTTTTAGAGGCGTGAGGTGGACGGATATGAGAAGATATATAATCTTGGGTGAATTTGATCGGAGCATGACTCGAAATGTCGACGGGGAGGAGTATATATTGACAGCTGACGACATCGTCAATTACGTATTCAAAATCCCCGAAGATGTGATCGAATATAGCAATTTGGAACAGAATTAGTAATCAGATCGAAAAGAACGGTTTGTCAGTATGCAAGAAACATCCTTACATGTTGATAAACCGCTCTTTTATATTAGAAAAAACTTAAACGTTTATTGTCTAACATGAACATTTGTAGTTTTTTCTTTCTTCTGTGTTGCTAATTCGATCTCCTCCTCTAGATCCTGATCTATAATAGGTTGACCGCTAGAGTCCAAAGGTGCGTTTATAGCACATACCTCGCCGCCTCCCGGACAGTTTGGTAGGGGCTCATTTGGATCAAGAAGTCGATATTGACTCTCGTCAGTTGGATCATCACCAGATCCGCCCATAAATTCAAACCATCCAGTATTTAAGACTTCCGTCTGCGGTACGGGCTTCTCCTTCTTCTCCATCGCTTTCACAATAAAGAATACCCCAAATACTAAAATCATCAATGTTATACCGGCACGTAGCCAGTTGTTTGTTAAAGCTTTCATACTTCTTATTTTTAAGTTTATAGTTCTATCTTTTTCTGATGTATATCGGTTTTGCCTCGCAGATATGCATTTGAGGGATCCTAAGTAGTGGCCAGTCGGGCTCCTGGAATCCGAAGGGCCAGGCTGAGCCTGAATAGGGTAAACTTTAAAGGGTACCTGAATCTGTTAATCACTCTCTTCTGGACTAAGGTAATTCGACCAGGTGATGCCATTACCGACCTGATAACATCAACCAGCTTTGGTATGATAATATCGGCTGATTCTGACATCATGGATATTCGCATGAACCGAACATGCAGCCATATCCATACAGATTGGAACAGTTCCTCTATGTTCTGAAGGAATTCTGTTGATCGTTTTGCTGAGTTTTTCTTGTTCATTGCATCCATTTTTAACCATGCCCATTTACCTACTGTTCAGCGGTGCGCCTTGGCACCCCCTGCCCATTGGGTTTGTTTGCACTTTAACGCTGTACCCGCGTCCCTGTATCCCAGACATCCGTTCTGGCCTTTGATGCGTACCGACGGATATGGATAGCTGGTCTCACTGCCTAATGGCTATCTTGTCTGGGACGTAAGCCATTGGGAACAATGGCACGGCGACCCGGTACGCTGTCTATATTTTTATTCGTTTGGTTTTATTTATGGTTTAACCTTATAAACAAAGGTCAGGGTAAAATTGAAGCAATCTTTATGATTTTCGGAAAATATCTATCGATTTTTGGCAAAATCGTTCCGAAAACCACCGATTAAGAGAGGGTACTAGGAAAAATTGCGCTTTTTGAAGTTTCGGTATGCCTGTCTGAATGTCCCTTGATCGTTATATCCTACCAGCTGCCATACTTCGGATTGAGGAAGCCCAGCTTCCTCAATGAGCTGCCTTGCTTTCTCCATGCGGAGACGGGTGTAGTAGCCAACTGCAGTTGTCTGGAACTGGTGTATAAAAGCGTTGTAAAGAGATCGTTCTGTGAACGGGAACAAGGTTGTTAATTTTTCTACCGATAGCTCTGGATCATGATAATTTAGATCTAGATATTCCTTCAAGCGGTAGATGTCTCGCTTGTTGTGGGTGCTCAAGAACTCTTCATAGTAAGTGAGAGCCAAACTGATGTGACCTTCAAGTATTGATTTCAACGCTTTCATGTTTGTGTTGGCAGCATCTTGTAGATAACGAAGCCACACCTTCACCCTTGTTTCCATGCGGCAATGGGGCATTATATTGAGATGTTTGCCTGACGGTCTGAAGTCTTGGAATACCCTTCGTAAGTTTGGATGGCTCTGGATGGCTGCCTGTGCCCATTCAAGGTTTATAGATATGACCAGTACGGCTGTCGTTCCTTTTTTGGGGAAGCGTACCCCATATGTTGCAGGTTGATTGTAGGCAAGGTAAAAGTTGTCTTTCTTTACTTTGGTGACAGATTCAGATCTATTAGTGAAGAACCTGATTTCACCATCGAGCATAAAGAAGAGAAATAACCTGTTTCGGGTTGTTCGGTAGCGAAATTCAAATGCTTTTTTCGTTTGGAGCTCGAACAGTTCGATATGAAATCGATCCATGTAGAGCTTTTGTCTTAACATTTCCGTATTGTCAAATTTGTACAATGAAGATGATTGTGCGGTTTTCATTGGATACCCGCTCCAGGGCGGAGAATTATCCGTAGCATCTGTTATGCTGAAAGGTTCTTGGTGAAATAATAGTTTATAATGCTCTGCCATAATCTAGAAATTAAAATTTATCAACCTAGGTAGGACGTTGGTTAGTGTACTAATATATGAAATGAGCAAAAGTATGGCCCGCGTCTATAAATGTCCAAATATTTTATATGAAATGGGTATTTTATAGGATGAAATAGGTGGTTGGACGCGATGAAACATAAAAATGTTTATTTCAAACATTTTTATGTTTGTTTCAAACATGTTTGTAGCTTTTGGACTAACGATCGTGCTTCTGTAGCAAATTCAAATCGTTTTCGTTTTTATAAGTATATTCGTTGTACCCTTTATAAACTAAAATGAAAAAGATTGCTATTGTAAGTATGATCATGTTTATGGCCATGATGGGCTGTATGAAAAGTGAAATCGTAGAGCCAGGTATATGTGCTTGTTCACCAGTTGAGCCGCCGGGCATCAGCTTGGTAGTTCAAAACGAAGCGGGTGATGATCTATTGAATGAAGACAGGGATGAGTTTTATTCGAAAGAAGAGATCACAGTTTTTGGGGTCGATAAAAACGGGAAACAGGTTGACATGGTTTTTTCAATTCGCCCTCCTTTTACTTATGAAGACATTAAATTTGAATACTATACCGTAGTCTTACCGCATGTCTATGGATTGAAAAATGAGTTTAATAATAAGATGTTTATTCGCTTCGGAGATAATGACCCTTACGAATTGAAAATTTCCTTTGATGAAAAGCAAACTGCTAATCAATTGTTGATCAACGATAAGGAGGCTGCCAGAGTAGAAGAAGACGTGCTAAAGGACTGGCCGGTGTTTACGTTCGTGCTCAAGTAACCAGCGTTTACGATCGAGTCCGCCACCATAGCCGGTCAAACTTCCATCTTTTCCGATTACCCGATGACAGGGTATAACAATTGAGATACGATTCATTCCATTGGCGGTAGCTACTGCTCTGATAGCTTTCGGATTTTGCAATTGTTCTGCTTGTTCCTGATAAGAACGGGTTTTGCCATAAGGGATTTCTCGAAGTATCTTCCAGACGGATTGTTGAAATTTGGTGCCTGGAGTGTCGAGTGTGACACTAAAATTTTTTCGTTCGCCTTTAAAATATTCCTCGAGTTCCGTTTTTAACTGAATGATGTGTTTGTTTTCTCCCGCAAGTATCGTTGCTTGTAGCCGTTTCTGCAAATCTGCAAATTCGCTCTCTAACATTCTTCTATCAGTAAATTCCAATAAACAAATCCCTTTCTCTGTGGCACAAATAAACATTGGTCCGAGAGGTGTATTGATCCGACTGATAAGGATGATGTTTTTATTCTCGATATCGTTTGGAGAAGCTCCTAAAAGTTTTTTAAAAGTATAACCGAAGCCACTCAGTGATTCGTAACCAGATTCGAAAGCTGAGTCTGTGACCTTTTTGTTTTTCTTTAACTCCTGAAACGCAGAATTTATCCGAATCATGCGTTGATAAGTCTGAAAAGTAATTCCATAGTTTTTGTTGAACCAGCGTCTGATCTTCTCAGGCTGCAAACCTTCTTTTTTCAGTTGCCAATCGGCTAGTTTTATCTCCGGATTTTCTTTAATCAATTGCAATGCACGGAGAATATCTTCAGGCGGCTGATTGGCTTGTTCGGTGGGTTTGCAAATCTTGCAAGGTCGGAATCCATTTCTTAATGCATCTTTCATTTCCGTAAAGAATTCGACATTTTCTTTTTTAGGTTTTCGAGCCCTGCAGGTTGAAATACAAAAGACACCGGTGGTCTTTACACCAACGAAAAATGTACCGATAAACTGCTCATCTTTTCTTAGAAGTGCTTGGTATAACCGGTTGATTTCTTTTGGGTTATTTACTCGCATAATCAAAGATAGGGTTAAATGATTTGACTGTTAAAATAGCTTGGATATTTTCTCCAAGTTTATCGTAGATATTTTGATGGAGAAAATTACCCATACTAATTCGTTTAACACCGAGTTTTTTTAAAGTCTGAAAAGGTGGTAGCTCGGGCATGCACATTACATTAACAGGTAAATGTGTGTGCTGAACGATGGCTGCTATGTCTTTTTCTGCAGTTATGCCTGGAATAAAAATACCGTCAGCGCCGTTCTTTTCGTAAAGTGAAATTCTCTGTTTAGTTTCATTAAGTGCGTTTTCCCGACCGAGGAGAAAGGCATCTGTACGAGCATTAACAAACAACGATTGTTTAGTTCTTGAAAGATATCGAGAGATATTTTGAAGTTTTTCGACGAATTGTTCTGGGGCTATTAGTTCCCGTTTTTCTTTTACAATGGAATCTTCGATATTGATTCCATTCACCCCTAAGTCGATTAGATTCTGGATATTATCGACAAGTTTCTGAGGTGTATTCGCGTATCCATTTTCTATGTCAACCGAGAGGTATAAACTAGTTGCCTGTGCAATGCGTTTGACGATCCAGAGCAGTTCCCTGAATGGCATTGAACCGTTGTCTTCATAGCCGAGCATGCTCGCTACTGCTGCACTCGATGTGCCTACCGCCTGATAATTTAGCTCTTCGAACTTTTTAGTGCTAGTTACGTCCCAGACGTTTCCAATCAGTAACGGCTCGGGATGCTTATGTAATTCTTTGAAATTCATGAAACAAAGATCCCGATATCTTAATACGTCAGCAACCGAAAATTGAACAAGTATTTTTCGGAGAAAAGTGCATTTCGATAAAAAATTGTTACTTTGAAGATTGATTGATAAGGTGGGGAAGGAAACTAATTAAGCAAATAGCCTATTATGAAAGTTGAAGCTGACCCAGAAGAAATATTGTTGCTCAGTCAATTAAGTGATGGTAGTCTTACAGCTTTTAATAGAATCTATACTACCTATGCTCCGCAATTGTACAAGAGATTGCTGAGGTTGCTGAAAGATCCCGAGGTTGTCGAAGAGGTTTTGCAAGATGTTTTTTTGAAGGTTTGGGATAAGAGAGATGAGATTATTCCGGACAGGGGATTTCGAACATTTATCTTCCGCATGTCGGATAACCTAGCGATCGACTTGTTCCGAAAGATCGGTCGGGATAAAAAGCTCCAAATGGAATTGTGGGCTGCTTCTATTAGTTTTTATTTTCATTTAGAAGAGAATGTCTTGAAAGATGAAGAAATTACGATCTTAAAAGAGGCGATAGAAACGCTTTCACCAAAACGAAAGCAAATTTTAATTCTCTGCAAGCTGGAAGAAAAAAGTTATAAAGAAACAGCCGAAATATTAGGCGTTTCCGTGTCAACGGTTAGCAATCAGCTTGTTAAGGCCATGAAGGATATCAAGGGATACATCGAAATGAATTACAAAAGTGAATTTGTCACCGGACTCTTGGTCACTTTTTTTATTAAATTTTGAAAAACGAATAGTGTGTTTTTGTTTCTGGTTCGTATATATAGGTAAATGTCGAGATCATTTTACCTAGATGCTAACCAATTGTGAGTGAACAAACAAAGATAAAAGAGCTATTAGAACGCTTCGTTAATAACAAGTTGACGTTAAAAGAATTGAAAGAATTACTTTCATTAACGGATGGCTTGGAACACGATGAGCTCAATGTATTGATTAAGGATACATTGGATAATAGTGAGTCAAACGGAATTGATGATTTTTATGTCGAAGAGCGGGTTCTCCACCTGCAACAGAAAATTCAATCAATCATTCAGACCGAAAATCCCGAAGAGCAAAGTAAATCCCCATTTTATAAGAAGTCCTGGTTTTACATAGCTGCTACGCTAGCCGCATTTTTTATGTTTTGCTATTGGTTTGTACATGAACAGCGCGATATGCCACTTGCTGCAGAGAGCTTTGCCTATGACGCGATGCCGGGAACGGATAAAGCGATCATTTCCGTCGATGGAGAAGAATATGAACTGAGTTCGGAAAAGAAAAATGTTGTCTTTTCAAAAGATAGCTTATTCTATGGAGACGGGACGCCGATCTTGGCCACGAGGGAATCGAAGACTTTAAAGATTGTTACCCCCTATGGCGGGCAATATCAACTTACTTTGGGTGATGGTACCAAAGTATGGCTGAATGCGGGAAGTGAACTGACCTATAAATCAAATTTTGGTAGGGATGAACGTTCCGTATCTGTCAAAGGAGAGGTTTACTTTGATGTTGTTGAGAATAAAAACATGCCTTTTTATGTGATAAACGACGATCAAAGAATTAAAGTATTGGGTACAGCTTTTAATGTCAAAGCGTATCCTGGTGATAATCAGGTTACAACAACATTGGAACGAGGGGCTCTCGAGATTAAATCAAATTCTCAGACCCACCTGCTGAAACCGAATCAGCAATTGATTGTGGATACCGAAACAAAGACGTCTGAGATGTTACATGTGGATGCCAAAGATGTTCTTTCGTGGAAAGAAGGGGTGTTCAATCTACAGGGTTTAAGTTTGGAAGAATGTATGAAGGTAATAAGCAGATGGTACAATATTGATGTTTATTACGATGGGCCTATACCTGAGATTACATTGGGTGGAAAAATGGGAAGGGGTGTTAGGTTGTCAACGTTCTTGCATTTTTTGCAGGATAATTTCGAAATATCAGCGGAAATGCCTTCTGAAGGAAAACTAATAATAAAATCGATATAAAACTAAATCTATCAGTTAAACCTAAATGATATGCCTATGAAAAATTTCTTCCCGACTTAAAATGAGTATAGAACAAAAAACGGGGAAGTGGTAACGACACTCCCCCGCAAAGTTAAGTTCTGAATTCCACTGAATCATTAATAGAATCATAAACCTTAACAATTACAATTTTATGAAAAATAATCAAAAATTGAACTGTGGAAACACTTTTCGATTTCGAATTATACATTATCTGCAAATTCGGCGACTAATTATGTATTTAAAAGCGACTTATCTTTTGATATTGATATCGTGCTTTCAGCTCCGTGCGGAGACATTCTCGCAAACCCTAACACTGAAAACAAAGTCGATAAGCTTAGAAAAAGCATTTAAATTTTTGGAAAAAGAGAGCGATTATGTAGTTCTATATGACTATAAGGAGGTTGCCAGCTTAAAGCCGATAAAATTGAACGTAACGAATGCGGATGTCAAGGAGTATCTTCATGCAGTTTTAGATGAACGCTCATTTGTCTATACAATTGAAGATAAAACAATCCTTATTCGATCAAAGAAAAAAGACCTGAGTAATGTGAAGACTTATACGCCTGTTGCTGAAAGAAAAGAAATTCAACAGTTGCGGGTGACGGGTGTCGTGGTGGATCAGGAGGGTGTGCCTCTTCCGGGGGTGTCTGTGACGGAGACTGGGAGTTCATTGGGTACGTCAACTAATGAGTCAGGAGAATTTGAATTAACGGTATCTTCACAGCAAGTGACATTGCAGTTTTCTCTTCTGGGTTATGGAACAGTTGAGGAGGCTTTTACAAGTGGTGTTCCGAAAAAGGTTAGTTTGAAGTCGACAGTCAGCGGGTTAGAAGAGGTGGTTGTTGTGGGTTATGGTGTGCAGAAGAAAGTGAATCTGACGGGTGCTGTTTCTGTAGTGAAAGGCGAAGAATTGGCGAGGAAACCGGTAGGGCAGACATCAGCAGCGTTGCAGGGAGCGGTTCCGGGATTGACGGTCAGACAACAATCTGGCCAACCGGGTCGTGACAATGGGCATTTATTGATTCGGGGTGTAGGGACGATGGGAAATGGAATGGGCCCCTTGGTATTGGTAGACGGAGTGGAGACCAATATCAATAATGTTGACCCAAATGAAATTGAAAGTATTTCTGTCTTGAAAGACGCAGCGTCGGCCGCAATTTATGGTTCACGGGCAGCAGGCGGTGTGATTTTGGTAACAACGAAACGGGCCAATGAATTAGGCTTTTCGGTAGGTTATGATACTTACGGGGGATGGCAAGTACCGACCGATATGACCAATATGGTGAATGGCTTGGATCATATGAACTTAATCAATGAAGCTTACACCAATACAGGTCGTAGTCCATTGTATTCTGACGCTGTGATCGAAGAGTATGCAGCAGGTCGCGCGACCAATCCTGACCGTTATCCGGATACGGATTGGAGCGATTTGACAATGAATAATAGTGGCTTTATGCAGAGCCATCATTTAGGTATTAGTTCGGCGAGTGAAAAGCTACGGGTTCTAGGTTCTTTAGGCTACCTCGATCAAGATGGTATTATTCCGAATACTAATTTTAAGCGCTACAGCTTTCGCTTAAACACCGATTTAAAGTTAACGGAGAAACTTAGCACGGCGATGGACCTTTACTTATTGAGAACCGATTTGGTGGAACCTTCATCGGGGACGGCAAGTGTTTTCCACTGGATGCGGAGAATCCCTGCTAATCAGGCTGGTTTACTGTCGACCGGACAATATGGTGAGGGCTGGAACGGTGATAACCCAATTGCAAAATCGCGAGATGGTGGACTAAACCTTGTTTCGCCGCTTAGTTCGATTATTAATTTGGATATCAAATATAAACCAGTAGAATGGTTAACAGCTAACCTGGTTTATTCGCCGAAATACGAAATAAGTCATAATAAGTCATTCGCAGAGATTATCCAAACCTACAACTGGGACGGTACGGAGAGCTATGCTAAGCCAACTAAAAATTCATTGTCGGAAAGCTATAGTAAATATTGGTATAATAATATTCGTGCGCTCCTTACATTTGATAAGGCTTTGACTGAAGATCATCATTTGACTGTATTAGGAGGCTTTCAACAAGAAGATCAAAAGAATAATTCACTATCAGCATATAGGGAGGTTTTTCTCTTACCACAATATCAAGAAATCGATGCCGGGAATAAAGAAAATGAAAGAACTGGTGGAAATGCGTCGCATTGGGCTTTGAGATCTTTCTTTGGTAGAATCAATTATAATTATCAGGAAAAATACCTCTTTGAGGCGAATGCGAGGTACGATGGATCTTCACGCTTTGGTACTAATAATAAATATGCATTCTTTCCTTCATTTTCTGCTGGGTGGAGGATGTCTCAAGAATCTTTTCTACAAGGATCGAACGTAATTAGTGATCTTAAGATCAGAGCTTCGTGGGGTCGTTTAGGAAATCAGGATATCGGTCTTTATCCTTTTGCGGCATTCGTGACAATTGGAGGGAATAATTATGTTTTCGATGACCGGATTTATACAGGTGCTGCGCTTAATAAAATGGCTAATCCAGATATTCGTTGGGAAACAACAACGGTTTCGGATATCGGTATCGACATGGTTCTTTGGTCACGATTAAGTATCACTGCTGATTACTATTACCGCAAGACGACCGATATTTTATTGGAATTAGATATTCCAAAATCGATTGGGCTCGGTGCACCTTTTCAAAATGCAGGTGTGGTAGAAAACAGAGGGTGGGATGTTTCACTTGGCTATAACAACCAGATCGGTGATTTTAGGTATAACCTGACTGTGAATGTATCGGATGTGAAAAACAAAGTATTAGATATGAGGGGTGTAGCTCGTACAGGCTTACAAGTGAACCATGAAGGCTATCCGATTAATTCGTTATACGGTTACGAGGCAATTGGGCTTTTTGAATCAGAGGAAGATGTGAGTAGCCACGCAACTCAGTTTGGTAATTTGGCGCCGGGCGACATCAAGTACAAAGATCAGAACGGGGATGGGGTAATAAACAGCGAGGATGAAATTATCATGGGTAGTCATTTGCCACGCTATTCGTATAGCGGAAACATCGATTTGGCTTATAAAGGACTTGATTTCTCGTTGTTCCTGCAAGGCGTTGGTAAGGGTGTCGGCTATCTTTACGGGCAAGGTATTATGCCGTTTTATGAAGGTGGAACTGTTCAGGAACAACATAAAGACCGATGGACGCCCGATAATACTGATGCTGCTTTCCCACGCTTGGCATTTAACGAGACAAATAACATTCAGAATTCAACATTTTGGATGAAAAATGCTGCTTATCTGCGCGTTAAGAATGTACAGCTTGGTTACACTGTCCCGTTACCAGCAAATGTGAAAGCTCATATCAAAAATCTTCGGGTGTATGCGAGCGGACAGAACTTGTTCACGTTTGATAAGTTTTGGGAAGGCTATGATCCGGAAGGGCCAGTAGGTAATGGGAGCTGGTACCCGCAGATGAAGGTGTACACGATCGGTCTAAATGTAAAATTCTAATCGAAAGGAAATTCTAATGAAAACTAGGTTATATACATATATTATCATAAGCTGTTGTCTGATTATGGCAGCATGTAATAAGGAATATCTTGAGCGGTTCCCCTTAGATAGCCCGTCAGATGAGACGTTTTTGACGAATGAAGCGGAGCTTGACATGGCGGTAACAGGAGCATATAATGGACTTTGGTATCACCCGAGTGGGATTTCAATACCGTTTGCAATAACTTTTGACTATGCATCTGACATTGGCTGGGAACGGAACACGACAGATCTTCAAGCATTGGGTTTGGGGGTGGTAGATTCTGACAATGGGTTTACCGGTGGCTTTTGGACAGCTTTTTATCGAGGTATCGCACGTTGCAATAATATACTCGACAAAGCTGAGCCTTTAAAAGAAGTCGTGCCGGAGGATACCTACAATCGTTTGATCGCAGAGACAAGATTCCTGCGCGCTTATTATTATTTTTACTTGAATGAATTGTATGGAGGCGTACCTCTAATAACAAAAACGGTTTCATTGGCTGAATCGCAAACCCCGCGGAATACAAAAGAGGAAGTTACAGATTTTGTTATTTCTGAATTGGACGCAATCATCCCAAATTTACTTGCTGAGACAAAAAGTATAAACAAGGGCAGAGCAAATCAGGGTGCTGCTTTGGCGCTCAAGTCACGAGCGGCATTATATAACGAGCGATGGCAAGAGGCTGCAGATGCAGCACAAGCGATTATGAATAGTGGCACCTATCAGCTGCATCCAAAATTCGACGAGCTTTTCTTGTATGATGGACAGAATTCTAATGAGATTATCTTTGCTGTGCAGTATATGAAAGGCCTACAGGTTCATCCAATCCCGGCTCAGTTTTATTCGCGCATAGCAAAAGGTTTCTCTAACAAAATTCCTGTTCAGACTTTGGTAGACTCGTATGAATGTACGGACGGGCTAGCAATTGATAAATCGCCATTATACGACCCGAAAAAACCGTTTGCAAATAGGGATCCACGGTTGAATTATACGATTGTTTTACCACAAACCAGGTATATCAATTATATGTTCGAAACGCACCCGGATAGTCTGATGACTTGGAATTATAACACGACACCACCGACTAGGGTGTCAAATACGGATGTTACAAACGCTTACGCAACGTTCTCGGGTTATTTATGGCGAAAATATGCGGATTTGGCCGACAAAGATGACCCGAGTAACTCGGAAATCAATGTCACGCTGTTTCGCTACGCCGAGGTTCTGCTAAATTATGCGGAGGCAAAAGTGGAGCTCAACCAGATCGATCAAACGGTATACGATGCTATAAATGCCGTTCGCCAGCGCCCGTCTGTCGAAATGCCACCTATTGCACCTGGAAAGAGTCAACAGGATCTGAGGTATATTATAAGAAAAGAACGAAAGTATGAATTTGCTGCTGAAGGTCTTCGTTTTTTCGATATCCGTCGGTGGAACATCGCGCATGAGGTAATGCCTGGTAAATTGTTGGGAAGGGTACGGGACGCGTTTTTAACGAGTGCGCCGCGGATCGATGAAAATGGAACACCTCATTATGAGAATGTTTCAAATAGTGGGCAGATGCGTGTAATCGAAACACGAATCTTTAATAAGGACCGAGATTATTTATGGCCGATTCCTAGGTTGGAAACAGAGGTTAATACGACTTTGGTTCAAAATCCGGGTTACTAAATAAAGAAAGGATCGATACTGATTATGAAAAAAATAATTTTTATTATCTGTGTACTATTCATGTTTTCCTGTAATGGCGAGAAAGAGGAGAAGGTCATCGAAGTGGATATTTGTGTTTATGGAGGAAGTTCTGCCGGTATCATTGCTGCTTATACAGCAAAGATGCAGGGTAAGTCTGTCATTATCATTGAACCGGGAACTCACCTGGGGGGCTTGACTACAGGGGGACTGGGTGCTACGGATATTGGGAATAAGTACGCGATTACGGGATTGGCGAAAGACTTCTATCGAAGGGTGGGGCAGTACTATGATAAGTTTGAACAATGGACTTTTGAGCCTCATGTAGCCAGTCAGGTTTACGATGATTTGATTGCCAAAGCAGACTTGGATATCCGCACAAACAGACGCCTTTTGAATGTGAATAAGGAAGGTGAATGGATTAGAGAGATCACATTGGAGGATGCAGGAAACCCAAATGGATCAGTCGTGCAGCGTGTAAAGGCGAAAATGTTTATAGACTGTACGTATGAGGGGGATCTAATGGCTAAAGCCGGAGTTTCTTATGCGGTTGGTAGGGAAGCCAATGATCAGTACGGAGAGACTTTTAATGGGGTTCAATTGTTGGAAATTCATCAATTTAATGACGGAATTGATCCCTATGTCGTTCCAGGCGATCCGAACAGCGGCTTGCTTTGGGGTATTAGTTCGGATACGCTTGCGCCACATGGATCAGGGGATAAGAAAATACAAGCGTATAATTTCCGATTGGCGCTTACGCAGGATAAAGATAAGTTAATCCCTTTTAGTCGCCCGGATAACTATAACCCGGATCATTATGAATTATTGGCGCGGGTTATAAAAGATGAAAAGTGGACGACAATTCACAGCAATCTGCACAGGGATACGCTCGAAAATGGAGAGATAAATTATCGGCATTCGGGCGGTTTCTTGATCAAGGATATGCCGAATGGGATCACGGACTTTAACAATTTTGGTGCATTTTCAACTGATATGATCGGTGCGAATTACGAGTATCCGGAAGGCGATTACAAAAAGCGAGAGGAGATATGGAAAGCTCATGAAGACTATACCAAAGGGCTGTTATATTTCTTGAGTCATGACGAGCGTGTGCCGGAACATATTCGAAACGAAATGCGTACCTGGGGATATTCGAAGAACGAGTTTAAGAATCATAACGGTTTTTCGAGTCAGTTATATATCCGGGAGGCGAGAAGGATGATAGGCGAATTGGTGATGACACAAAAACATTGTGAGCGGGAAGAAGTAGTAGAAGATTATGTGGGAATGGCCGCTTATGGGATGGATTCTCATAATTGTCAGCGCATTGTGGTCAATGGTATGGTGAAGAATGAAGGCGATGTTCAAAAACCTGTCGCTGGACCGTATCCTATTTCTTATCGTGCAATTACACCGAAAGCTGAAGAATGTAAGAACCTGCTTGTCCCAGTCTGCGTCTCGGCTTCGCATATTGCTTTTGGCTCTATCAGAATGGAGCCTGTGTTTATGGTACTGGGGCAATCAGCCGCAACGGCTGCTGTTTTCGCGATCGACGGAAATACGGCCGTACAGGATGTGGACGTGTCTGCATTGCAAGTGGAACTTCGGGATAACCCGTTGGTCGATGGAACACGACCTGATATCCTGCTGGATAACGATGACGCGGAAGGGATTACTCTCAAGGGCAACTGGGAAAAACTCAGAGGAGGTTATGGTCCGAATCAATTGCTGGCCAAGCCTTCTGATAAAATTGTCAGCGCACAATTTACGCCAGAAATACCCGAGGCTGGAGAGTATGAAATCTTTGTGTTTATGACAAAGAATGCGCGGAGAACAAGCGGAACCGAATATACTGTCTTTGACGGAGCTAATAAAAATGATCTGGTTTTTGAAACGAAATCGATCAAAGAGTTGGGTTTATCGGCCAGTGAATGGGTAAGTCTAGGAACCTACAAGCTTCCGGAGGGACAAACCTCCTACGTTGAAGTATCAAATAGAAATGCAGATGGGATCGTTACAGCAGACGCGATCATCTGGAAACCTTTAGTTACGAACAAATAATATCTACTTAAACTTTTAAATTATGAGAACTTTCCTTTTGACGACTTTTTTAAGTTGTTTTTTGTTAACATCGACGGTAAGAGCTTCTAAGAATACCGAACATTATGACATTTTGATCTATGGTGCTACCTCTTCGGGGGTGGTGGCCGCATATACAGCGAAGAAAATGGGTAAATCAGTGATTCTGATTGCTACAGATGAACATGTAGGAGGTTTGTCTTCGGGCGGACTGGGACAAACGGATATTGGTAATAAGCAGGCTATCGGCGGTATATCACGTGATTTCTATAAGCGATTGGGGGATATCTATGGCGAAGAAGAAACCTGGCAGTTTGAACCTAGTGCTGCTTCCAAGGTATTTAGCGATTATCTTTCGGAAGCTGACGTGCCTGTGATTTACAATAAGCGGATTGATCGCGTTTCGAAAGAAAACGAACAGATAACATCTGTCGTTTTGGTAAATACGTACGGTTCGCGCGGAAAGAAAAAAGAAATCAGTGCCGATGTGTTTTTGGATTGTACTTATGAAGGCGATCTATTGGCATTGGCTGGGGTTTCCTATACAGTAGGCAGGGAAGACAATAGTCAATATGGTGAGACCTATAGCGGTTTCCACCTGCCTGAGTACCATAAGGTGTCAGGATATCATCAGTTTCCCGATGGGGTTAGTCCCTATGTCGATCCGGATGATCCTTCAAGTGGTTTGCTATGGGGGATAAGTGATATGAAGCCAGTTGAAAATGGTGTTGGTGATAAAGGTGTTCAGGCATACAACTTTCGTATTTGCTTGACAGACAGTGCGGAAAATAGGATCCCGATTACACGGCCGAAAGATTATGATCCGAAAAAATATGAATTACTTGTTCGCTTGTTTGAGGCGCAGCCGGATATGCGTAAAATTGGTCAATACTTTATCTGGACCAGAATGCCGAACAGAAAAACAGATGTAAATAATCGTGGTGGTTTTTCTACTGATATGATCGGGGAGAACCATAATTGGCCGGAAGCAAGCTTTAAGGAGCGTAAGAAGATTTTTGAAGAGCACCTTTCTTATACAAAGGGCTTACTGTATTTCTTTGTCAGTGACGAGCGTGTTCCTGACTCTTTGCAGAATTTTGTTTCACAATGGGGTTACCCGAAAGATGAGTATGTGGATAATAATCATTTTACACCGCAGCTTTATATTCGTGAGGGCAGAAGAATGGTTGGTGAATATGTGATGACGGAGCATAACTGTACGGGAAAAGCAGTAGTTGACGATCCGATAGGCATGGGAGCCTATGGGATGGATAGTCATAATGTGAACCGTTTGGTAGTGAACGGGATGGTTAAAAATGAAGGGAATGTTGAGATCCGCGTAAAAGCTCCGTACTCGATTTCTTATCGTGCCATTACCCCAAAACGTGAAGAATGTACAAATCTGTTGGTGCCGATAGCATTGTCCGCCTCACATATCGCTTTTGGATCGATCCGGATGGAGCCTGTATTTATGGTTTTGGGTCAAAGTGCTGCGATTGCTGCGGCGCAAGCTATTGACGAGGATAACGCGGTACAGGATATTGATTATAAAGTATTGGAGTCAAAATTGTTGGAAGAAAAACAGATACTTCGATTGTAATGAATTGTTAATCGCGATTCGTCAAATACCCCTAGATCATGTACGAGGTCTGGGGGTGTTTTTTTAATAATATTTCTGTTATAGTCTAAAAAGAATACATTTGTTATTCTATATTTAAGACCCTAAACGTATTAGGACCTAGAAAATGAAAAAATATCTTGCGTTTGCATCCTTCCTCCTGTGTTTAATTTATTTCAGTTCGTGCGGAACAGATGTGCAAAGAAGTTCACAATCCACACCTCTTGACAGTGCTTTTATTGATAGTTTGGTGCAGTATGCACCACCGCTGAGTCCCGGCGACGCATTGCGGGCTATGGTGGTGGAAGATGGTTTTGATGTGATGCTTGTTGCATCTGAGCCGCTTATTAATTCTCCAATCGCCATGACCTTTGATAATGACGGAAGAGCGTGGGTATTGGAAATGACGAGTTTTATGCCCGATATCGAAGGGGAAGGTGAAAGGGCGCCAACGAGCAAGATTGTGATCTTGAAAGATACAGATTCAGATGGGGACTTTGATGACCGAAAAGTATTTTTAGATTCATTGATTCTTCCGCGTGCTTTGAGTTTTGTCGGTGACGGGATTTTGGTTGCCGAGCCACCGTATTTGTGGTATTATGATATTGACGAGGATCGGCCTATTAATAAGCAGTTGGTTGACTCTACCTATGCGTCGGGTGATAATGTGGAGCACCAAAGCAACGGTTTGCTGAGAGGTTTGGATAACTGGATATACAATAGTGATCAGGACAAGCGTTATAGGCGAATAGATGGGGAATGGGTAATTGAAAAAACACATTTGCGCGGACAGTGGGGGATTACACAAGATAATTACGGGCACCTTTATTATAATAACAATTCTCAGAATGTTTTGGGCGATTATTTTTCTCCTTCTCTGGGTAGTGAAAATGAAAATCAACGCCGTGTTGCGGGTTACAATGAGCGTATTGTTAGAAATAATCGCGTATACCCGATTCGGCAGACGACCGGCGTTAATCGCGGGTACCAGTCGGGTACACTTGATTCAAATTTGCGATTGGTAAACTTTACGGCAGCAAGTGGTCCAGTAGTGTACCGTGGAGACTTGTTTGGCGAAGCGTATGATGAGAATGTTTTTGTGGGTGAACCATCAGCTAATTTGATTAAAAGGAATGTGCTGTCAAGAAACGGAAATAAAATTGAAGGGGAACAAGTTTATGAAGGACGCGAGTTTCTAGCGAGCTATGACGAGCGTTTTCGACCGGTTACTCTTTACAACGGACCAGATGGAGCCTTATATGTTATCGATATGTATCGCGGTATTCTTCAGCATAAATTATACATTACAGAGTATTTGCGAAAGGAGATTACTGCCCGTTCGTTGGAAAATCCATTGACCTACGGTCGTATTTATAAGGTAGTGCCAGAAGGAAGTAATCCGAAACCTGTGAAGATTTCGAATAAGCCGAAGGATCTTCTTAAGTTATTGGGTCATAAAAATGGCTGGGTGCGTGATCGTGCACAGCAGCTTATTGTTGATAGGCAATTACGTAACCTTGTTCCTGATTTAAAGAAAAATGTACAAAAAGCGAACAACCCACTCTTGAGAATTCATTCATTGTGGGCATTGGAAGGTTTAGGTTCGTTGGAGGCGTCTGAGGTTCTAACATTATTGGAGTCGGACGACTGGAATTTAAGAGAACAAGCGCTGGTGGCTATGAGAGCAGTAGTGAATAAGGATAATTACGGGGAGTTTCTTTCTATTCAACAAGAGATGGTGGCAAATGCTGATTCATTAGCGGCGCCTTATCTTGCTTTCCAAAGTCATTTGATCCGCAAGTTTGATGAGCCGGCAGCAGAAGAGTTGTTGCTGTCTTTGTCGAAAACTTTTCCTGATAACCCTTATGTGTCAGATGCGATTATCAGTAATCTTCATAACCGGGAAGCTGACTTTAAGGGAAGGCTGGCTGATATAAAACTGGATACAGCGAGTTTGCTACAGAAACGATTCGGAAAGATTTTAATTGACATCGAAGAGAATAAAAACCGACCTGCAGTTAATCCGTTGGTTAGTCGCTATCCGCGTGGTGCGGCGTTGTTCAAAAATACTTGCCAAACTTGTCACGGGGAAAACGGTGATGGAATTGAGCAGTTGGCTCCGCCGTTAAACAACTCGGAATGGGTGACTGGTGATAAAGATCGTTTAATTGCTTTGGTATTGTACGGTTTAAGTGGAAAGATTGAAGTAAATGGAAAGTCATATGACGATATTGTCGGTGAAATGCCGGGGATTGGGTCAAACCGGGATATCGTGGATGAAGAGATAGCGCAGCTATTGTCGTTTATCAGACAAAGTTGGAATAATGAGGCTTCCAAGGTGAGCCGTCCGGATATTATTAAAATACGCAATAAATATGGTGATCGACAGAAATCGTTTACTGTGAACGAGCTGACGAATCAGTAAGTTTTACGCTTTTTGTCCGCGTTTCAATTTCTTGAATGCGGCTTTCAACAAATTCAAGTATATCGGATTGAGCCGGCTGAAACTCTTGCAGTTCGATAAAACGTTTGTAATAGATGAGAGCTTCCTCTTCCTTTTTTAGCTGGTAGTCATTTATCAGGGCAAGCTGATAATAGGCCGATGGGCTAGGACCGAAATCCAGACTACGCAAATAGGAGATTACTGCCGATTTGTGATGACCGTTATAGTGTTGAAATTCTCCTTTATCTCGGTAGTAACGAGCAGTATTTGGAGAAATAGATTGTTCGATCGCGGCATCCAAATAAGTGAAGCCTTCGTCATAGCTCTTGGTTCTTAGGTAACTCATTGCTAAATAATATTTGTCCCCTTCCTTGAGATCGACAATCTCATTCTCTAGCCAGGTGAGTGTTTCAATACATTTCTCGTAGTCTTTATTGTAATAGTACATAGCGCCTATCATGGGCATGACCATGAGAGAATCACAGCCCAGCTCCATTAGTTTTTCGCAAGTTTCGATACCTACTGGATATTCTTTTAAATAATCTTTTGTCACCGCTTTTGCATAAAGAAGATTGATGTTTACAGAGTCATCTTCTAGTGCTACTTGAATAACGGAGTCAGCGAACAAATAATCTTGCAGAGAAATTGCGACCATGCTTAAATTGTAAGCAACTGACGGATTTATCGGATCAAGAATATTGGCTTTACGCAGATATTCGTATGCCGATTCGGTTTCGTTACGTTTGATGGCTACTTCTGAGAGACGTTGATATACTTTGATATTTGTGGTATCGATGAGTAATGCTTGTTGGTATAATGATGAAGCTTTTTTGATATTTCCGCGGTTGAAATAGACACTGGCCAAATTCATAATCGTGGTATAAGCCAGGCTGTCTTGTTGGTAAAGTGCTTGATAAGTTTTTTCAGCTTCAGCGAGGTTGCCCGCCATCCGGTACGCGTAACCAAGATTGTTAAGGATATTATGATCCGCAGTGTCAACGGAAGCGCTTTTTATATATTCGGCAGCCCGAACATAGTCGCCCGCCTGATATAACTTCAGTAGATGATCATTGTTAAGCGAATCTTGAGCGTGAACAGAGTAGTTAGCTGAAAATAAAACGAGAAAAATCACGGCGACTCTACAATACATAGCGGTATGGATTTGATATGTATTGTAAAACTAAATATTTAGTTTTAATATTCAAACTAAATATTTAGTTGTTTTTGCTTTTTAGAAAACTTATACGTCACATATCTCCACTCCCTGTTTTAATGAAGCAAGCTGATCGGGTCGGGAAGGGATGAATTCCTGTGAAACAAAACCTTTGTATCCGGTATCAAGAATGGATTTAATGATGGCAGGGTAGTAGAGCTCTTGGGTTTCATCTATTTCATTTCGTCCAGGTACACCACCCGTATGATAATGTGAGATATAAGGATGGTATTTCTTGATAGTGGCTATTACATCGCCCTCCATGATTTGCATATGATAAATATCATAAAGCAGTTTAAATTGCTCTGACCCGACCTGCTCACAAAGTTCAACGCCCCATGCCGTATGGTCACATTGATAGTCGGGGTGATTCACCTTGCTGTTTAGAAGCTCCATAACCATGGTAACCTTATATTTTTCAGCAATTGGTATTAGTCGTTTCAATCCAGCTGCACAATTTTTGAGTCCTGTTTCGTCGTCCATTCCGTTTCGATTTCCGGAAAAGCAGATGATTTGATCATATCCAGCGGCAGCAACTTGAGGGATGACCTCTTCGAAGCTTTTTACCAATTCATCGTGAAGGTCAGGATTGTTGAATCCGCGTTCGATGCCCAATCCTGCTCCTTGTGTAAGCGCGCAGGTTAATCCGTGTTTTTTAAGGATTGGCCATTCAGGAGGATCGATTAATTCAATGGATGTTAATCCAATTTCCTTTGCTGCAATGCAGAGATCTTCTAACGGTATGGAATTATAACACCAGCGGCATACGGAATGGTTTACTCTTCCTTTGAGCTCGGTGGGTAAAATGTTTTCGGCTGCTGAAATGTGATTAAATACACCGCTACCCAGTAGGGTAGCAGAAGTAACACCTGCAAATTTGATTGCATTTCTTCTGGATAAATTTGTACTTAGCTTCGTCATGTATAATTAAGGTTTTGTTAAAAATAGTTAAAAAAATGAAAATCAAGTATCAAAAGCTTTATTTTCATTGAATTAAAATTTGTTTTGTTTTGTAACAAAAAGTGTTCTGTGTGTCTAATAGGTATAATTAATCATTTATAAGAAAAATATATTACGATATATTCGTATTTGTTTGTTTTTATCGTATACTTGTAGACAGATTTTAATCAGAAATGAATTTAAGATATAACCACTACTAATTCAAACCTTATTATGCGTAAACCGATTTTATTGCTGGTGCTGCTATTCTCCGTCGTATTAGCCACGTACGCTCAAAAACCTTACAAGGTGCAGGGTTCTATTGTCGACACAACTTCTGCATTGACATTGAAAAACGCGGTTATCACCGTCCTTCGTGCACAAGATTCAATTTTTGTTGATTATACCCGAGCTACCGAAGACGGAAGCTTTGTTATCGATGATCTGGATACGGGGCAATATATCTTAATGGCTTCCTATCCGAAGTATACGGATTTTGTCGAGCGTTTTACCTTGGATTTAACAAACACCGAACTGGATCTGGGCGAAGTGAATATGTTGCTTATGTCTGAATTGTTGAGCGAAGTCGTAATTACAGGCAGGAATGCAATTACAATTAAAGGTGATACCATTGAGTTTGATGCAAGTAAATACACTATACAACCAAATGATAAGGTGGAAGATTTGTTGGCACAATTGCCTGGTATCCAAGTGGACAAAGATGGTAACATCACGGCACAAGGGGAGACGGTCAGCAAGGTTTTAGTTGATGGAGAAGAGTTTTTTGGTGATGATCCAACGTTAGTAACCAAGAACATACGTGGTGATATGGTAGATAAAGTTCAACTCTATGATAAAAAGAGTGATCAGGCAACTTTCACCGGTATTGACGATGGCGAAAAGACTAAAACCATAAATATTCAGCTGAAAGAAGATAGCAAGCATGGTATGTTCGGTAAAGTGGATGCGGGCGTTGGTACTGAAGAGCTGTACGAAGGGCAGGTGATGTTTAATAAGTTTAAGGGTAGTGAAAAGATAGCTGCTTACGGTACGATTGCCAATACGGGTAAAATTGGGCTGAATTGGCAGGATAGTGAGAAGTACGGAAGTACGAATTTAAATGTTTCCGACGGAATGATTTATATTGACGGTGGTTCGGGCAACGACGAGCTGGAGTCCTGGGGCGGTCAGTATAACGGTCAGGGTATACCACTCGCCCGATCGGGAGGTGTACATTATGATAATAAATGGAACGACAAAAAAGAAAATATCAATGCCAACTATAAAATAGGAGATCTGGAAGTAGATGGTGACCGATCAACGATCAGCCAGAACGCATTGCCTACTGGAAAGATTAACCGAAATTCTAACGAGGTGTTTAACAACTACATTTTCAGACACAAAGCTGATGCACGATATGAGATTAATTTCGATAGTACCTCGACTTTAAAAATTAGCGTCGATGGAATGCTGAAAGATAGCCGCTCACGAAGTGACAATGAATCAGCTACATTTGATGAAGCTTATGACCCATTGAACCGGAGTATTCGCCGAACAACCAATGAAGGCGACAGTAAATCGTTCAATGCAAGTGCATTGTGGAATAAGAAATTAGCAAAGGAAGGAAGAACTATTTCCATTGGCTTGGATCAACGCGTCGGTCAGGATAATGCATTGGGATTCCTAATGTCAGAGAATGAATTTTATGGAGAAGACGGTGCTATAGATAGTATACAGATCATCGACCAGCAAAAGAACAATCGCACAGAGAGTGTGGTTTTTAACTCAAATATTGCTTATACCGAACCTCTATCTGAGTTCTGGAAACTATCTGTCAACTATCGCTTTAATTTGAATAATAGTCAGTCGAGCCTTTTATCTTACAACCAGAATGGAGGGGGTTATAACGAATTGGACAGCACCTTTAGTAATGACTTCAAACTCGATCAATTATTAAATGAACTGGGTGCTACACTGAATTTCAAAAAAGATAAGAACACATTGAACATGACGATGTCAGCCGCGAACGTGAATTTTAAGCAGATTGATCAGTTTAGCGACGATATCTTAAATCGGGATTTTATCAATCTAAATCCAAGAGTGAACTGGACTTATGCGTTCTCGAATCAGAAATCTTTTCGGTTAAGTTATTACGGAAATACTTCTCAACCATCGGTTCATCAGATCCAGCCGGTACAGAGCAATACGGATCCCATGAATATATCAGTAGGTAATCCGGATCTAGATCCATCATTCAGACATAGCTTCAATGGAGGATATAATTCTTATAAAGTGTTAAGTGGACAGTATATCGGTCTATACTTCAATGGCTCAGTAACCAATAATGCGATTATCAACAATACACTTACCGATGAAGCAGGGAAGAGTGTTTACAGTTATGAAAATCTAAAAGATAAGAAGCCCATGAACTTCTCTGGTTATGTGTATTTCGGAAGTAAAATTAAGAGCCTCGATTTGGATTGGGGTGGAAATGCTGACTATGGGGTAAATACCTATTATAACATTATTAATTCAGAGTTGAACGAGACGAAAAGCAATAACATCTCGTTTGCGTTGAATCTGAGTAAAAATGAAAAAGATAAATATTCATTCCGATTGTATGCTGGCCCATCGTATACATCAAATGTGGCTTCACTACAGGAATCCTCTAGTAAGGGGTGGGGTTTTAATTCAAGCGCTTATTTCCGAGTGTTTCTGCCTGCCAAAATTGAGGTAGCTTCTGACGCTCGTTACACCTATTCCGAGGCGACACAGGTTTTTGCGGAAGATTTTGAACGTTTGATCTGGAACGCGAGTGTGCAGAAGAAATTCTTGAAAACGGATGAATTGATTTTGAAAATTCAGGCAAATGATCTGTTGGATCAGAATAAGGGTTTTAACAGGAATGCGCACGCTACAGGCTTTACACAAACAGATTATACAACCATCAGTCGATATTTCATGTTCTCGATTATATGGGACTTTAACAAAATGGGTAATAAAGCAAAATAAAAATACGATGAATAAGACAATGAAAAACATAGTGAATGCACTTTTTGCAGTAGTTTTTATACTACTAGGAACCCAATTAAGTTATGGACAGTATGCGTATTTCGCTGAAAGTGGAAAAATTGAATATGAAAAGCGGGTGAACATGTTTGCGAAGATAAAGGGTCGCATAACAGAAGACGATGTTTTTATGAAAAAACTTTATGAAGACTATCGTAAAAACCAGCCTCAATTTGTAACCATGAAAACATCACTGTCTTTTAATAAAAACCAGAGTCTTTATCAGATTACCGAAGAGCCCAAAACGGCTAGCAATTGGTTTAGTAATGAGCCTTGGATAATGGTCAAGAATACAATTCTGACTAACTTTGAATCAGAAGACGTAGTGGCTGTGAAGAAAATATTTGGTGAGGACTTTGTATTGAAAGATAAGCAACGCGAGATTTTATGGAAGTACACCAATGAAGTTAGAGAGATTGCAGGGTTTGAATGTAAACGTGCGAATGGATTGATGATGGATTCGATCTATGTGGTAGCTTTCTATACAGATGAGATCCTGGCATCTGGCGGACCGGAGTCTTTTTCCGGCTTACCGGGAATGATCTTAGGTGTAGCTCTGCCGCACGAGAATGTGACTTGGTTTGCAACCAAGGTGGAAATCGACAAACCAGGTCCAATTAACAATCCCGAAGAACCCAGACGAGCGGATCATGTAGATCGTGAAGGTCTGAAGGCATTTCTTGAAAAGAATTTAGGCAACTGGGGACGATATGGCTCGGAAGCAGTGAAAGCATCCATGTTATAGGAGGGCTTTTCGGACTACGGGAGCTACTTTTGTGCCAAAAAGTTCGATCGATTTCATTACTTGCTTATGAGGTAGCGTCCCTAAGCTGCTTTGTGCAATAAAGCGGGTGTTCCCAAACAGCTCGTGTTCGTAAAGAATTTTGTCAATGACTTCTTCAGGGCTGCCCACCACTAATGCCCCTTCTGGTGAGCGCGCGAAGTTGAATTGTTCTTCGGTGAAAGCTGACCAGCCCCGATCTTTTCCAACAGCATTCATCATAGCCGCGTAATAGGGGTAAAATTCTTTATTAGCGCCCTGAGAGTTTTCGGTTACGTAGGCATGTGAATTGACTGCAAATTGTAAGGTAGTCGGGTCTTGTCCGTTTTTCTTAGCGGTTTCCCGATATAAATTAGCAAAGGGTACGAACTGTGACGGTAGACCACCGATGATAGCCAATGTCAGCGGCAATCCTAAGGTTGCAGCGCGAACGGCAGAAGCCGGGGTGCCACCGGCGGCAATCCAGATGGGCAATTTTTCTTGATAGGAATGGGGGTAGACTCCGCGATTTTCAATCGATGGGTGTAAATGGCCTTTCCAACTTACATGTTGATTGTCTTCATTGATTTGAAGTAAAAGTGCAAGCTTTTCCGTGAATAGCTCATTATAATCATTCAGGTCGTAACCAAAAAGGGGGAAGGATTCAATAAAAGAGCCTCGACCAACCATGATCTCTGCACGACCGTTGGAGAGATGGTCGACAGTAGAAAAATGTTGATACACACGTACTGGATCATCTGAACTTAAAACGGTTACGGCACTGCTGAGTTTGATGTTTTTTGTAATCGTTGCGGCAGCGGCCAAAATGATAGCAGGAGCAGAGACAGAATAATCCGGACGGTGATGCTCACCAATACCGAATACGTCAAGCCCAAGTTCGTCGGCTAACTTAATTTCTTCTAATAAATCGTTGATACGCTGATGAGCATTGACTCCACTTCCCGCTTTATCGGGTCGCATATCGGCAAAGGTGCACAATCCTAATTCCATGTTTCGTTTTTCGTTGATGTATATACAAATCTAAGGAAATGCCTTTGATTGTACGTTAATGAACAGCTTTTGTTCGGAAATGAACAGTTTATTCTTTTTGTCCATTTGTAATATGTTGGTTGTTAGTTGTTTAGTGTTGTGGCACATAGGCTGTAAAGAAATTCTTGATTATGTATATGATGACCATTCGATTTTCGACTTTTTTATTTCTTTTCAATTTCCTTTTTGCCCAGACGGCAAGTAGCCAAGATGTGATAACCTTACGATCTGCAATTGACAGCACGTTGAAAAATAATCTCCAAATCAGAGAGGCGAGGTATCAGGCTGCTTTGAGCGATCAGGATGTCCTGCAATCGAAAATGAACTTATTACCTAGCTTGGGGGCATCAGCCGGTGGTCGAATTAGCGGTGGTAATTACTTTGATGAGAAAACCGGTAAAGTAGGAAATACTACGAATAAGTCGGTCGACGGTAGCCTGAACCTTTCTGTAACACTTTTTCAGGGGTTTCAGCGGGTCAATCAGATCAAAGCAAATAAACTGTTATTGCAATCAGACCGGAGCTATGCGGAGCAGGTAGAATATGAGTTGGTGCTACAGGTTTTTACAACTTATATCGAAGCCTTAACTCATAAAGCACTCTGGTCGGCCAGTGAGCAACAGTTAAATCTCTCAAAAGAGCAGTTAAGAGCAGAAGAAGTTCAGCTGGAAGTGGGAAATCGAACTTCAGCGGATGTGTCCCAAGCAAAAAGTCAGGTTGCGACTGACCAGTTAAATATAACAACTTCACGTAATGATTATGAGTTGTCTTTGCTGACCTTAAAGCAGTTGATGGAAATGGATTCCGAAAAGGAAATTATTCTGGAGAGTCCGGAAGTAGATGAGGTTGAAAATGTGATGACAAATTATACGGCAACCCATGTTTTTGAAAAAGCGATCGATTTTTTTCCGGAAGTGCGCATGGCTGAATTTAGGACACTGGCGGCCGAAAAAGATGTGGATATAGCTAAAGGGAATTACTTTCCGACTCTGTCGCTGTCGAGCGGGCTGAGTACAGGTTATACGAGCTCTTATCTGGATCAGAATGGTCATGTTTTTCCATTCAGGCAGCAACTGCGAGATAATTACAGTCGCTACATTGGTCTTTCATTAAGTATCCCTATTTTTAATAATCTAAGTTCAAGAATCAGCGTTCGGAAGGCGAAGATTATTTATGAAAACACGAAGGTAGCTGAGAAACAGACAAAAAATAACTTGAATAAAATAGTTAATCAGGCCGTTTTGGACATAAACGCGGCGAAACAACAGTATGAATCATCAGAAGAGGTGTTTATCTCTACGCGTGAGACCTTTAAGGTGTTTCAGGAGCGCTACCAGGTGGGATTGGCAACTTCGATTGAATTGAACACAGCACAGACCAATATGAATAAAGCGGAATTCGACTTTATAAACAGCAAGTATAATCTGCTATATAGGTCGAAAGTAATTGATTACTATTTGGGCAACGAGTTATAGGACATGATAAAAAATTATTTTACCATCGCATTGAGAAACTTGTTGAAACATAAGCTTTTTACAGGTGTGCACATAATTGGGTTGACAATTGCTTTCGCAATAGCCGTTGTCTTGTTCCTTGCAGCGATGTTCGATCTTTCTTTTGATAACTTCCATACTAAGAAAGACCAGCTGTATCAGGTGTATTTTGAGACAAACCCTGTCACCGGTAGGAAAGAAGATGCTCCCATGCCTGTCCCTTTTGCGCCAACCGCAAAAGAGGAGTTGAAAGGTCTGGCAAATATAACTCGCTATGGTGATGGAGGTGGAGTTCTAGCACGGCATGGTGAGAAGGAGATCAGTATTACAACTCGCTTTGTTGATCCGTCTTTTCTGGATATGTTCTCCTTTCCGCTAAAGCAGGGCGATAAATCGTCGGTTTTGAGCGACTTGAAAAATATCACATTAACGGAATATGCGGCAGAAAAGCTTTTCGGTAACCAAGACATTATCGGTATGCAGGTCGAGTTAAACATTCAAGGTGTATGGGAGCCTTTTGTGGTTTCAGCTTTGTTGGCAGATTTTCCCGCAAACTCAACGTTCCAGTTTGACGCTTTCGTACGATTTGAAAATTATCCGGGCTACCTAGAGGGCATGGATAAATGGGACTGGCGAAACCACACGGTTTATGTAGAGTTGGGAGACAAGGTTTCGGTGGCTCAGTTTCAGCAAGATAGTAAGGCATTTGTGGGAAAGTATTTTAAGAGTGAAATTGATAACCTGAAGCGTGACGGCGCGCTAGTGAATGATGATGGAACTTACAAGTCGTTAAAGCTTTTGCCTATCCATGAAATGCATTTTAACTCGATGAGTCCGGGTGGTAGCAATGTCGCTAGTTTTTTCCCGTGGATGTTGTTGATCATAAGTGCCTTCATTCTTTTTATTGCGTGTACCAATTTTATCAACTTATCACTCGCCAGTTCTTTCACACGAACCAAGGAAATTGGCATGCGGAAGACTTTAGGGGCAAGGCCTCTCCAATTGGTTGTTCAGTTTTGGATGGAAGCCTCCTTAATCTGTTTATTTTCTTCCCTAGTTGGTGCGGTACTGGCTTGGGCAATCTTGCCGCAATTTAATGCTTTGATGGCTTATAACCTTCAGTTTGGTGAGTTAATTACCCTCCGGAACAGCTTGCTTCTCTTGCTCTTATTCTTTGCTGTAACGCTGGCTGCAGGTGCATATCCCGGGTTTGTAATGACTCGGTTTAACCTGATGGACGTGTTGCGTGGTACGGGTATTCGACTGGATTCGGGGAAAAACTTACGCAAAGCACTGTCAGTAGGACAATTTGCTATTGCTATTATCTTGGTAATATCTACGCTGGTGATTATGCAGCAGATCAACTTTATGAATAGCAGGTCGCTCGGATATAATAAATCAGGAGTAGTCAGCATTCCGATTGGAAATAACATAGATTCGGAAGTGGCTTTACAGCGCATGCGTGTGGAGTTAGCAGCATTACCCGAAGTGATGAGCGTGACGGGTACGGATATTAATATGGGCATGGGAAGAGACGGTGCTTCGATGACGTCTAAGATGGGTTTCGATTATAAAGAACGAAATATCAAGACAAATTGGCTGCGTGTTGATTATGATTATCTGAAAACCATGGAAATTGATTTGTTGGAAGGCAGGGATTTCTCAAGAGCATATTCCACCGATACGACATCATTACTGATCAACGAACAGATGGCAGCTCTATTGGGAGAAGAGAACCCTGTTGGGAAAAATCTAAATATTAGTGGCGAAGATTTAACGGTTATCGGTGTAGTCAAAGATTTTAATTTCAAAACGCTCCATTCGAAAGTTGGGCCGCTAACCATGTGTCTGCAACCTTCGGATTGGCCTGTTTCTTATATTTTCGTGAGGGTCAACTCGGATGCTCTGCAACAATCCATGGCGTCGATCGAAAAGATTTGGAAATCTGTGAATCCAACATACGAAAGTACGCCTTCTTTTTTAGATGAAAATACGCAGCGCATGTATGAAAAGGAAAAACGGCTTTCGAAGATTATTGTGAGCGGTGCCGGTTTTGCGATTTTTATCTCTTGCTTGGGTTTATTTGCACTTGCACTGTTGATGATGAACCAGCGGGTCAAAGAAATCGGTGTAAGAAAAGTATTGGGTGCAAAAGTTTTAGCGATTGTGCTATTGCTGTCGGGCGACTTTGTCAGGTTGATTGCTATTGCTTTTATTGTGGCAGCTCCGATAGCTTGGTTGATAATGAACCGATGGCTGGATAATTTTGCTTATCGGATTGACGTATCGGTATGGCTGGTGTTAGCAGGAGGAATTATCGTGCTCTTGGTTGCCATGCTAATTGTCGTGTTACAATCACTACGAGCAGCTATGGCTAATCCGGTGAAATCCCTGAGAACAGAATAACCAACATCGAATATGAACTTTAAAAGCCTGTTAAGATGAATTACAATAATTTAAAAATAGCATGGCGGGTTTTCTTTAAAACCAAGCTGTTTACCGTAATTAACGTATTAGGATTATCCCTCGGTTTTGCCGGCTTCGTATTGGCATACATGTACATTAATCATGAGAAAAGTTACGATGCCTGGAATCCGGATTACGAAAATATATATCTTGTAGGATTAGAAAGTGCAGAAGGGTCGTCAGATCTGACTCCCATCGGTTTAGGAAAGGCGATCCAGGAGGAATTTCCTGAAATTGTTGAAATGGGAAGGGTGAATCGTTTTCCTTATGAAGTGCCATTTCACTCAGATGAGGACGTGTTCTTTATTAGGGAGTGGCTGGGGGCTGATGCTTCTTTAGCAAAAATCTTTAAGATTAAGACCAGCGGAGCGAATCTGGATAGCATACATAGTCAAACTGTTTTTTTGCGAAATGATATTGCTGAGAAGTTATTCCCAGATAGTGCGAACATTCATGGTGCGATGGTCATGATGGGTAATAAAAGTGAAGGAGCGGGCATGCCTTTGCAAATAAGCGGTAAAGCTGATCTTTCGTCCATTCCTTCGAACATGAATTTTGAATGCATTGGCTTTGTACCCGAATTGGGTCAGGGTACTCCTTCTGGGAACGATGTGGAGACTTTTATTCAGGTAGAACCAGGTACGGATATTAATAGGTTAACAGCAAAAGTCAACACACTTTTTCATGGCACAATTGCCAAAACATACGATCATGTGAACTCTTCGTTTGCAAAGAGTACCGTTTATTTAGATCCATTGAAAAACTTACACTTGCAGCCACAACATGGATCTTCTGTTGGTTACAAAATTATGCTCGCTTTAAGTGTTTTGTCAATTGCCATTCTTTTGCTTGCAGGAATCAACTTTGCTAATCTTATGGTAGTTCAGGCTCAAAAACGGGCGAAGGAGATTGGTATGAAGAAAATATTTGGAGTAGGCAGGTTTCGCCTAATCTACCAATTTCTTGCTGAGGTGTTTGTTCAAACTGCTGTTGCCGCGCTATTTGCCGTGGTTCTTGTGAATATCGGTATAAATGTGTTGGTAACGAACTTTGGTTACGATCTCAATTATTTCAAGGTCGATGCTACCTTAATTTATCAGCTTTTTGCCGCTGTCGTTATCATTTCATTGGTTTCGGGTTTGTATCCGGCGATTGTGTTGACCGGGAATCGTGCAATTCAGATGATTAAAGGAAATTATCAATCGAGCTATAAAAATCAACCTTTTCGTCAAATACTTTTGACTGTACAATTTGTCGTGGCCTTTGGGTTCATCAGCGTTATGGTGGTTATTCATCAGCAGATGGACTTTATGAAAAAATCAGACAAAGGGTTTCATGGGGACCAAGTGGTTTACATAAAAAACCTCGCCCTTTTCAATGAACCGGAGAAATTTGTATCTATCCGTGACCGTATGAAAGCCATACCGGGTATAGAATATGTAACAGTGGCAAACTCGGTTCCGGGTGGAAATCCGCCAAATGCATTTGATTTTGAATATATCGATAAAAAATTGAAATTAAACTATACGAGTGTCGACTATGAGTATTTTGAGGCATTAGGTATGGATATCATTGACGGTAGAGGTTTTTCGACGGCTTTCCCGGCAGATTCTGTCAACTCAGTAGTTCTAAATGAAACAGCTGTAGCAAGGCTCGGAATAGAAAACCCGGTTGGCAAGATGATTCAGGGTATGGATACTGAATTCCGAGTTGTTGGGGTCGTAAAAGATAGTAAAGTCCTAGGGTTTGAAAAGATGGTATCGCCTGCAGTTTACAGTATAAAACATGTGGGGCTACCATTAGTAAGTGCTAAAGTAGAGATCTTGGCAAAAATAGAGACGGCTCACACGCAGGCAGCTTTGAGAGCTCTTGCTGAAGAATGGAGCTCGATCAATAAATTAAGTGGTGATTATTTTATTTATGAATTTGTCGACATGAAGTTCGCAGCGCTCCATGCGAAACAGGATCAGCTTCATCAAGCATTTACAACGTTTACTGTATTGATCATTTGGGTCGCCCTAATGGGTTTGTTTGCAATGGCAGCTTACAATGTGAGTACGCGTCAGAAGGAGGTAGGGATAAGGAAGGTTTTGGGCGCATCGGGCGGCGAAATCTTAATCTTGCTAAATAAGCCGTTCTTTAAATTGATTTTAGTCGCTCTGCTAATTTCTACGCCGCTTGCGTGGTATATTTCATCCCTTTGGCTCCAAGGTTTTGCCTATAGGGTCGAAATCCATTGGTGGTATTTTCTATTGAGTGCATTCTTTTTACTTTTACTTGCCTTTTTGGTCGTAAGTTATCACGCCAGAAAGGCGGTTACAACAAATCCGGTACTTGCGCTGCATGAAGAATGATAAAATACTGATATATAAATTATAAGCATGATAGAATTAAGCAATATTTTTAAATGGTATAACGTTGGTGGAAACCGGGCTTTTGTTTTGAAAGACGTTAATTTGCAGATTCAGGAGGGGGAGTTCCTTTCCATTATGGGGCCTTCAGGTTCGGGGAAGTCTACCCTGTTACACATCATCGGTTTACTGGACGAACCTAATGAAGGTGCATATCTCTTTCAAGGGGAGAATGTTCTTAAATTGAAAGAAAAGCGGAGAGCCGAAATCTATAAACAACACATGGGATTTGTGTTTCAAGCATATCATTTGATTGATGAACTAACTGTTGCAGATAATATCGATACTCCTTTGATTTATAAAGGGTTAAAATCATCTGAACGTAAAGCCGTTGTGGCGGATATGCTCGACAGATTTTGTATTGTCGGAAAGAAAGATTTATTCCCTAACCAGCTGTCGGGCGGACAACAACAAATTGTGGGAATTGCCCGTGCGCTGGCTGCTAAACCAAAAGTTTTGTTAGCTGATGAACCAACAGGTAACTTGAATTCGAAACAAGGGGAGGAGATCATGGAGCTTTTCAAGAAATTGAACGAAGAAGATGGCGTCACGATTATTCAAGTAACGCACTCAGAGAAGAATGCCGAATATGGAAGCAGGATCATTGAGCTGCTGGACGGCCAGGTTCAAGCTTCGTAAATGTGCTTTAGAATTGCAGGGTAAATGTGCTTCCTTTGCCAGGTTTCGAACTGACAAATAGGTTTCCTTTGTGCATCAGCATAATTTGTTTGCTTAAGGACAAGCCGATCCCGCTTCCACTCTTTTTGGTCGTAAAGAAAGGTGTGAAAATATTGTCGAGAATTTCCTGGCTCATGCCCAGACCATTGTCCTCTACTTTAATTTGTATTTTGCCATTATCCTCTAAGGCCTGAAGGTTGATGGTCGGGTTGTCGGAGTCTTTTACGGCTTCGACAGCATTTAGTAGCAAGTTAATAAGCGCTTGTTCGATCAAGTTAATGTCAATATTTAGTTCAAGTGAAGGTCTTTTAAGAATGATATTCAGATCAATATTTTTTTGGATCAGTGAAGGTTCTAATAAGATGTACAGGTTCTCAAACAAATCTGCCGCTCGAATGGTGGCCAGGTCGGGCTGGGTGATTTTATTCAATGTACGATAAGTCCGAGCAAATTTTAACAAGCCTTCGCTACGATTTTTAATGGTTTCGGCACCCGTTCGAATATCTTCAAGCTCTTCTGTATAGGGTAGTGAAGCTAACCGATCTTTTAAGGTATCAGCGAGAGAAGAAATGGGAGCAATGGAATTCATGATTTCATGGGTAAGGACGCTAAGTAGTTTTTGCCAGGCTTTTGCTTCAGTTTCATCTAAGGCTTCGTTGATATTTTGTAAACTGATTAAACGGAAACTTCCTTGTCCCGTCTGGAAGCTGCTTACATAGAGCTGCAGTTTAATCCTGCCATGGGCGGTATCAAAGGAGAAAAGTCCATTCTGTCCCGCTGCTGTTTCCGATATTTTTTCGAATAGGACTGCATTCCGTCTTTTTAAAGCATATATAGTTGATATATAGGGAATGTTGAATAGTTTTTTAAAGTAATCATTTATCCACATTACTTTCCCACTTTTCTCCTCATAGGAAATAATAGCGGTATCGACCAGCTCCATGATTTTTTGGAGATATTGATGTTGGGTTTCCCGGTCACTGCTGATGCTTTTAAAAACATCGTTGATATCGTTAAATGCCGAGCGGAGAGGCTTCACTTCGATGCTGGCATGTGAAAGTGAAAAATGCCTCGTAAAATCACGGTATCTGGCGGCTTCCGCAAAATCCTGAAGTTCCCGATAAGTGCGAATTTGAGATCGAATTGTAAACCACATTAACCAAACGCACAGTGGAAAAAACAGGATGGAATACAGATACTCATCTTTAAACAGAAGCCAGGCAAAAAAGGTGAGTGCCACAAACAAAAGGAAGGCTCTCAGTAGGATTAATCTGCGGAACTTTTTCATTAGATCAGATGTTATATTTACTTAACCGTCTGTATAGTGCAGTCCGCGTAATGCCTAGCTCTTTGGCTGCTTTGGAAATGTTTCCATTGTGTTTTTCAATTACTTTAAGAATAGTGTTTTTTTCAAGTTCCAATAAATTGTGTTGTTCGGTTTTCGTTGAAGTCTGTGTCTGCGGATTTTCGAGTGGAGAAAAAATAATATCATCACTTGTAAGCATCGGGGTCTCAGCCATAATAACGGCTCGTTCAATGCTGTATTGTAGCTCTCTGACATTTCCAGGATAATGATATCCCAATAATTTCTTCTGAGCGGCTGGATCAAGGTCGGGAATGCTTTTATTGTATTTTTCTGCATACCGTTTGATGAAATGTTTGGCCAGTAAAAGGATATCGTCGCCTCGTTCCCTAAGGGGAGGTACTTGAAGCTCAACGGTGTTGATCCGGTAAATTAAATCTTTACGGAAACGGTTTTCGTCGGCTAAACCTTTTAAAGGTACATTGGTAGCACAGACAAGACGGATATCGACTTCAACCGACTGGTTGCTGCCTAGACGGATAATTTGCCTGTTTTGCAAAGCGGTTAGTAATTTAGACTGCTGTAGCAGGGAAATATTTCCAATTTCATCGAGAAAAAGTGTGCCTTTGTCGGCCATTTCAAAACGTCCGACCCGATCTTCACGCGCATCTGTAAAGGCACCTTTCTTATGTCCGAATAGTTCACTTTCGAAAAGACTGTCAGTTAACGCCCCTACGTCCACCTTCACAAAAGGAGCTTTAGATCGGTTCGATTGTTTGTGAATAGCTGATGCAATCAGGTCTTTCCCCGTCCCATTTTCTCCTAGTATTAGAATATTGGCATCTGTCGGAGCAATTTTTGTTAACTTATGAAACAGAGACCTCATGATCTCGGATTCACCGATGATGTCGTTGAGGATAAGTTGATTATTGCTGTGAGTGCCCTTTTTCTTATTTGAAATCAGATCTTTAACAACCTCTAGTAAATGCTCGTTATGCCAAGGTTTTACGACGAAGTCTGATGCACCTTGTTTGAGACTTTGAACCGCCAAATCAATTGCCCCGTATGCTGTGATCATAATAACAGGAATATCATTCTTGATTTCTTTAATGCGACTCAACCAATATAGTCCCTCGTTGCCACTGTTGATTGCACTTTTAAAGTTCATGTCAAGCATAATGAGATCGATGCGCTGATTGTGTAGAATGGAAGGAATCTTTTCGGGATTTTTCTCGATGATGATTTCCGATACTGTTTTTTTTAATAACAGGTGTACCGCGGTTAAAACATCTGGATCGTCGTCGATAATAAGTATACGTGTCTGGATCATGAAATCTATTTTATCCACAAATATACCATTCCTCATAATTAGTTAAGACTCACGACGATGGGTATTCTGAAATGGTTTTCTTTGTACGAAAACGAACACCAGGCGTTCGTTTTCGTACAAAGAACGGCACCGATTAAGTAAATAATACCCGTTGTGCATTATGATTTAGATTAATAAAAGGGCGTAAAAAGTTGTTCATTTCTCTGATAAAGCGTATTGAGACAGGGGTCCCCTTAAAACCTTGTTCGGATTTATAGGTGAATTTTTGCCGAGTTATTTGCTGATATGTACCTATTTTCGTCGATTTATACGGATAGAATAGGGAATTAGTAGGTAACTAATTGCTAAATACCCTTTACAAGGTCTTGCCAAGGTACCCGAAAGTGATTTTTGTTTTTCACCCTTTCTGCGCAACGGGTTAAATAATAGTATAAAATATTAAAATACTTTTTACTCTTTTATTGATATTGTATACCTTTGCCTCAAAACCATATATCATGTCCTTAGTCATATTTCTTTCACTGAACGTCTGGTTAACGGGTTTGGTGATATTTTTAACACTTATCGTAGTCATTTTACTTGTATTTTCCTTTTCAATCATGTCAAAAATACGGAAGATAAAGGAGCAGTCTTTTCTGGACACAGCACCTATTGAAAACCGGTTTGATCATCATTTAAAAAACTTTGATTCGAAGCAACTTTCGACTTTGTTAGATTTGAGAAAACGCGGAGTATTAAATCCTGGTGCTGGAAAGAAAGCTATGGGATTGTTGATAGTCGGTCAGGTTCAGACAGATACGAGCAATTTGGCCACAAGCGGAGGGATCATTATTACTGTTATTCTGATTGCTATTCCGGTTATTGTAGCTCTATTGTTGTTAGCGTTCCGAATTAGACGATCTGTACGGAAAGTGCATATGCAGTCGCAGCGTTATGAGGCGAAACAATTAGCGGATTATCTAAAATCATTGCCTGACGACGAAGTAGAAAAAAATATTAAAGATATGAAGGCGGCGCTTGAATATGAGCTGTCACATCGGGAACTTTCTGGGAATTATGAAATTAAGGACAGTAGAGGTTTGATCAGGGAGAATCCAGATCCTTCCTTGCCTGTAGTGGCGGTGAAAAAGCGGGCGACCAAGAGACCGCCGATTGATCCGAAGCTTAGCAAGCTCGTCTTGTGGTTTGTACTGACAGCTACTTTTTGGCTGATATTTGGTACAACTGTGGGTGAGTATGTGGGAATTAAGTTTGTAGCGCCCGATATTGACCAGAGCAGTTGGTTAAGTTTTGGGCGATTGAGACCAGTACATACCAATTCAGTTTTCTGGGGATGGGCTTCGCTCGGTATGCTGGCTTTAGGTTATTACGCTGTTCCTCGAGTAGGAAATAACAAGCTTTATAGCGTTAAATTGGGTTGGATAACTCTTGTGCTGATCAATATTACCGTTCTTGCCGGAACAATTTCTTTAATGGCAGGCGTGAATAATGGCGGTGGCGAGTTCAGAGAATATATTTGGCCAGTTATGTTACCTTTTGCAGTCGCGCTGGTAATCACGCTGATCAACTTTATTAAAACAATTGCTAATCGAAAGACAAAGGAAATTTATATTTCCAATTGGTATATGGTAGCCGGATTGATGTTTGCGATTGTAATCACCTTGGTAGCTTATTTGCCTTTTTGGCAAACCGGTCTAGGGGAAACAATTGTCCAGGGGTACTATATGCACCAAGGGGTGGGTATGTGGTTTATGATGTTTACACTAGGGATTGTGTATTACTATCTTCCCCAACAGCTTAACAGGGCTATCTATTCGTATAGTCTGGGAATATTGGCCTATTGGACACAAATCTTGTTTTATACACTCATTGGCACACACCATTTTGTTTTTAGTTCGATTCCCTGGTGGTTGCAAACTGTGGCAATTGTAGGTAGCGCAGGAATGATTATTCCAGTCGTAGCGGGTACAACAAACTTCTTAATGACATTCAAAGGCGCTTGGTACAAAGTATCTGACAGTTATACCCTGCCGTTTTTTATCGTTGGTATCGTATTCTATTTTACAGGATCGATGCAGGGCACTGCAGAGGCTTTTAGGGAAACAAACCTGATTTGGCACTTCACTGATTTTACGGTTGCTCACTCCCATTTAACGATGTACGGAATCATCACCTTTTTCCTATGGGCGGGTATGTATGCTATTGTGCCTCGATTGACAGGAAAAGAACCCCCGCAAATCTGGGTTGGTGCTCATTTCTGGTTGGCTTTAATAGGCTTGATGTTTTATTCAGTGCCCTTAATGATTGGCGGAACTATGCGCGGGCTTTCATGGATGGAAGGTAAACCATTTATTGATAGCGTCGTGATGATGGCTCCTCACTGGTTATGGAGAGCGATTGGAGGGAGTCTGATGTGGATATCGCATTTGGTTTTTGCTTATAATCTCTATCGGATGTGGCTCAGCCGCTCTGAAGTAGATGTGAAAGACCTTGCTTTGCGTGAGCTGGAAAGAGGAGCAGCTAAGAATATTGAATAATTATAATATAATGTAAGTTACGATGGAATTTTTTAATAATCATAAGAGTCTTTTTACTGCGACAGCGGTACTGTTTCTTGTTCTTACGCTGTTTGTAGCAATTATGCCTGCGCTGGATAATCAGGCGCGTAACGCTCCATTGCCTAATGCAGAGCCTTTAAGTGAGGCAGCTAGAAAGGGAAAGGCTTTGTATATAGCTAATGGTTGTGTTGCCTGCCACACACAACAGGTTCGGAATGTAGAAATGGACAAAATGTGGGGTACAAGACCAAGTATTTCAGCAGATTATGCAGATATAAAACGTCAGGATTTATGGCGGAACACAGCAACGCTCATGGGGACGGAACGTACCGGACCGGATTTAATCAACGTGGGGAATCGTCAACCGAGTTTGGAGTGGAACCTAGTTCACTTATACAATCCGCGCGCGGTAGTAAGCGAGTCGGTAATGCCTGCGTACCCTTGGTTGTTTGAGCTGAAAGAACATGTGGGTCTGGATGATGTTGTTGTCGCCGTACCGGAAGAGTTCTTAAAAGGCAAAAAGGGAAAGGTTGTGGCGACTGAAGATGCCCTGAATTTGGTAGCTTATTTGCAATCACTTAAGCAGACTGAACTGCCAACGGGAGATCCAATGCCGGAGTTCTTGTACAAACGAGGTGGGAACGTTACCAGTTCGGCAAAGAGTGGAAATACAGGAGATGCAGTAGAGGAGGGAAGTTCGATTGACGGGGCAGCTCTTTACGCAACACATTGTCAGACCTGCCACCAGCCTAATGGAAACGGGTTGCCGGGCGCCTTCCCGCCTTTGAAAGGAAGTTCGGTTGTATTGGATGATGATATTGAAATATTCGTCGATATTATTATGAACGGTTACAACGCGCGTGCAAATGAAGGTTACGGGCCGATGCCGGCTGTCGGCCAAACAGCGGGACTGACAGCTGACGAAATAACCGCAATTATGAACCACGAACGTACTAGTTGGGGGAATGACGCAAAAGAGGTAACCGCTGATGAAGTTCAAAAAATTATGGATATGGTGACACAGTAAGTGTTATCAGAAAATGTTTCAAGTATGAAAAAGTATTTATTATCACTCATGTTGATGTTGCCAACACTTGCTAGTTTGGCTTGTCCTGCCTGTGAAAAACAACAGCCAAAATTGTTAAGAGGGATTTCGCATGGTGCGGGTCCGGAAAGTAACTGGGATATGCTAATTGTTTGGTTCATTGGGATCATCGTTGTCGTAACCCTGTTCTTTTCGATTAAGTTTTTGGTGAAACCAGGTGAAAAGTCTAAAAAACATATCAAACGTTTTATACTTACAAACGATTAAATCATCGAATATAATGAAAAACAAGAGTAGCATATTGCTGTTTATCGATGAAGAAACGACACCAATTGCATCGTTTATGACGCCCGTAAAGTTTGAATTGGATACAACAAGGTTGGTCGACGGTAAACATACGTTGAAAATTGTCAGCAAGGACCCGAATGGGAAAGAAGGAGTGCGGATTGTGCCATTTGAAGTTAGAAACGGTCCCGCAATCTCAATTGAAGGTTTAAGGGAAAATGCAGTTGTTGACGGAGTGTTACCATTGATGATCAATGCATACGGCAAAGGTAATTCAAGTGAATTTTATATTGAGGGAAGTGAAACCCCACAAAGTATACCCGCTTGGGTTTGGATTATTTTAATTGGTTTTTTTGGATGGGCACTCTATTATCTAATCACCTATTATGATATTGTACCCAATTAAATTAGAGCAACGATGGATACACTGGAAGTTAGCGGGAATACTCGGATTGCTGACCTGATCAAATGGAACAAGGAGAGCATTGATGCGATTGCTGGTCTTTCTAAACCATTGGAAAAGTTAAGAAACCCAATCCTAAGGAAGTTAATGGCTTCGCGTGTTACAATTACAGAAGCAGCTAAGATGGGTGGCTGTACGCTTGATGATTTTGATCGTGTATTGCGTCCATTAGGTTTTGTTATGCGCTTTGTAGAAGAAAAAAATGAAGTGCAAGAGAAGACTCCTTCTTGGCTTGAAGGTTTACCTGAAAGCGCGATCCTTGTATTTGATGTTCGTCATATCTTGGAAGGAGGTGACGACCCTTTAAAAGATATTTTGAAGAAATTTAAATCTGTTCCTGAAAATGAAGCCTTATGTATTGTCAATAAGTTTATTCCCGTTCCTTTGATCAGATTGTTGGAAAAAGATGGTGTACAAACATTTACACAAAGTGTAGGCTCCGAAGAATATCATACGTATTTTTACAAGTCTGCTGCTGAGGTTGATTTAAGTCAAGACCCAGCTACTGTTGGCAGCACTGAAAAAGTGAAAATGGTAAGCGAGTCTGACTTTAAAGAAATACACGCTAAGTTTTCAGACGTTAAGGAGATTGATGTGCGAGCCTTGCAGATGCCCGGGCCGATGGAAACCATTTTAGGAATTCTTCCTGAGCTGGCAGATAACGAGCTTTTGTATGTTAATCATAAACGTGTGCCACTGTATCTCTTGGAAGAAATAGTAGAAAGTGATTATCAGACATATATATTAAATCGCGGAGAAGGGGATGTTAAATTGTTGATTCATAGGATATAGCTGCTTTATGACACAGGCGAAAGAGAAACGGATTTGGACGATAGGGCATTCTACCCGGTCTTGGGACGAGTTCATAGAATTATTGAAGATCAATTCGATCGATCTTTTGGTGGATGTACGAAGTTTACCGGGTTCTAATAAATTCCCACAATTTAACAAAGAACATTTTGAGAGTGATTTGTTAAAATCAGGAATTTCCTATCAACATTGGCTGATACTTGGTGGAAGGCGAAAAGTTCATAAAGATTCAGTCAATACCGCCTGGCGTAATGACTCGTTTAGAGGTTATGCCGATTATATGGAAACCAAGGAGTTTAAAAAGGGACTTAAAGATCTTGAAAAAGAAGCTGCTACGGAAAATGTATGCCTGATGTGTGCAGAAGCCGTATGGTGGCGCTGTCACCGAAGCATGATTGCGGATGTCTTGAAACTGGAAGGTTGGACAGTCCTGCATATTTTATCTGATAAAAAAGTAGAGGAACACCCCTACACATCTGCTGCCACAATTAAGGATGGCAAGTTACTTTATCATTAAACTACCCTGCTGTCAACTCCTTGAATTTCCTGCTGTCAATTATCTTGATCTTCTTCTCAGATAGATCAATAATAGCTTTGTCTTTCCATTCATTGAGTGTCTTAAAAAGCGATTCATACGTAGTTCCTGCATAGGAGGCTATATCTTGTTTGCTTAAAGATGAGTTGATAAAGCCTTCTTGGTCAGTTCCAAATACGTTCGATATATCCAATAGTGACAGTGCAATTCTGCTCTTTACATCCATTTGTACCATGTTTGACATGCTTTGTTCCGTTTTTTGCAATTCTGAAGCGAAGAACAGAACCATTTGGTGCGCCAGTTCATGATTGACCAATAAGGTTGTAGCAAAAAAATCGGCATCAACAAAGCAGAGGGTTACCCGATTAAGGGCAGTAGCGGAAACCGGATGTACATGATCGGACAAACCACGATGACCTAAGACACTACCTGGGCCAGCGAATTTAATAATAAGATCTCGGTTGTTTTTCCATTTTTTATGAATCTTAACATTTCCTTCATGGATAAAATAGAATCCATTCAACGTTTCTCCCGCTCTGAAGATTGATTCCCCTTTTTTATATTGATGTATCGTCGCTTTCGTGTCGATCAATAGACGCCATTCCGGAAGGCAATGCTGACATAAAAAACAATGCGAGTGTATTTTCATATGCGAAAATAGCGAATATTATTTCAATCGCTAATATTCTAATAGTATTGTACATATAATATAAAATGGTAAATAATTTATATTTATGTGCTTAATTTTATGATTAAGATCATACTTTTGCAAAAAAAATATTCATGTTTGAAAAAAAAGAAAAAGGAGAATCTATCCCGATTGCTCCTAGTCTTGATGTAAGTGGCGAATTTGAGCCAACGAGCTTGTCTGTATCGCGGAGGGTGTTATATTTAAGTATTCAGGCAGTTATCAATGCGCTGATCATTGGTGTAATAGCCAAAGTGTTAGTTGAGTTGATCCATTTGATAACCAATCTTTTCTTTTACGGCGATTTTTCTTTTGTTGAAAATACACCCGAAGGCCATCAGTTAGGCTGGTTGGTTATTTTTATACCTATTATAGGCTCACTGATTGTCGGTTTGATGGCAAGACTGGGTTCAGCGGCCATCAGAGGACATGGTATTCCTGAAGCGATGGAACAGGTACTGACGAATGAAAGTAAGATTAAGCCCATAATCACGATCCTAAAGCCTTTGTCTGCGGCTATCTCCATTGGTAGTGGTGGACCCTTTGGATCGGAAGGGCCGATTATATCAACTGGGGGAGCTTTAGGGTCTTTCGCCGGACAAATAATGAGGATAACGCCAAACGAGCGGAAGATCATGCTGACCGCTGGCGCCACGGCCGGTATGGCAGCTATTTTTGGAACGCCTGTGGCTGCCGTGTTATTGGCCATTGAGTTGCTACTATTTGAGTTTTCTCCACGTTCTATCATCCCTGTAGCTCTAGCCTGTGCCTCCGGAGCAGCCATGCATCTACTCTTTTTTGGTTCGGAGCCGATGTTCGGGATGCCAGATATTCCATTGCCCACTTATAAAGCATTGATAAGTTATGTTATTATGGGAGCTATTATAGGCGTTCTAGCAGCTTATATTTCAAAGAGCATTTATTTGATTGAAGACTTGTTTGAGAAGCTTCCGATCCACTGGATGTGGTGGCCGGCTATCGGTGCGGTTGCAGTCGGTGTCGTGGGTTACTTTGCACCTTATACCATGGGCGTTGGGTATTCAAATATTTCTGATTTGCTTACTGGTAATCTTCCCTTGCAGTTGATCTTCGGCTTATCGGTTTTAAAATTTATTTCCTGGTCGGTTTCTTTAGGAAGCGGAACATCAGGCGGTACCCTGGCTCCTTTGTTTACGATTGGAGGGGCTCTTGGGCTGGGTATGGGAATGTTGATATTGTGGATATTTCCTGGAAGTGATATTAACTTGCCGACCTGCGCGTTGATCGGTATGGCCAGCATGTTTGCCGGCTCAGCAAGAGCGCTTCTTACGTCAATAGTATTCGCGATGGAGACGACGATGCAGCCTCACGGCTTATTGCCGCTGTTGGGAGCCTGCACCTCAGCTTATTTTGTTTCCTTCTTTTTAATGAAGGGTACGATTATGACGGAGAAAATTAAACGGAGAGGCATTTATACGCCCGATGCTTATGCACCTGATGTGCTCCAGCAAATGAATGTAGGTAATGTAATGGAGTATATAAAGCCACAGATTACGATCAGTCAAAGTATCGGAGAAGTAAAGGACTGGGTAAGACTGAATCAACCAGGCCGACATATGTTGATTGTGAAAAAAGAAGATGGTGATTTAGCAGGGACATTAAAATTAAAAGATCTGCACAATACTGATCTGGATGATTCAGAGACGGTTGAGAGCATCGTCGACACAAAGAAAATTTATATTTATCCGGAAAGCCGACTAAGCTTTGCTGTTGAGATGATGGATCGTTACCATACAGATCTGATCCCGGTCGTTCGTCGTGACCAAAAATCTCAGTCTATCGGTTTATTGACACCAACCTTGGTATTTGCTGCTTACAGGAAAGCGAGGTATGCCGACCAACAGTTGCAGCGTTCGATTAATCTAAAAAGGAGTAGCTATAGGATGCTGGTCAAAAGCAAAAAGTTCTATCGATAAAACAAAAAGAGGCTTTCACAAGAGCCTCTTTTTGTTGAAAATTCCTGTATCCGTTTGCTATGAAATCGTAGGAGGAGTTGGTGGCGGTGGTGGCGGTAATGGAGTTTCTGGTACCTTAGGTACTTCCGGTGCTTTTGGTGTTTCCGGGGTTTGCGGAACTTTCGGCGTTTCCGGAACTTTCGGTGTCTCTGGTGTACTCGGTGTCTCTGGTGTTTCCGGCGTTGGCATCGGTACTTCAGGTTCTGGGACTACAGGAAGTTTTTCCTTTTTCGTTGTGTCCGGAACCGTTGGTTTTTCTTCTTGCGCATAGACCTGCTGGATGGTCAATGTAAGAAACATGGCAGCAATGAAGCTGAATAATAACTTTTTCATGACATGTAATTTATAGTTGATAATATTTTTTTAAAAGACCTTGATATTGAGTTAGTTCTCTAATTGTAGAACAGCTTGAACAATGAATTGTTTATAAAATGTTTTGATATGTTTACATTCGCATAAAACTATTTGATGCTTGAAGTAGTATATCGTGACAAAAACTTAATTGCTATTAACAAACCTCATGGCTTGTTGGTGCATCGATCGTCTATTGCAAGAGATGCAACCGAGTTTGCTCTTCAAACGTTAAAGCAGCAGATAGGCCAGCATGTAAGCCCGGTTCATCGTCTAGATCGTAAGACCAGTGGTGTTCTGCTTTTTGCACTCGATAAGGACACCGAGATTGCCATGCACAAACAATTCATGAGTAATCAGGTAGGGAAAAAATATTTGGCTGTATTAAGAGGTTATGCACCTCGAGAAATGGAAATAGATTATCCACTGATGAAGGAAAATGGCATGATGCAGGAGGCTTTTACCTATTTTAAGACCCTTCAATATGCTGAAATACCGTTCGCTTTGGGTAAACATGCAACTTCCAGATACTCGCTGGTGGAGGCGACGCCGCTGACGGGTAGGATGCACCAATTGCGTAGGCATTTTGCGCATATTTTTTACCCGATAATTGGGGATAGAAAACATGGTTGCAACAAACAGAACCGTTTTTTTAAGGAGCAGTGGGATATGACGACTATGTTACTTCATGCATCGGAGCTTAAGTTTGAGCACCCCCATACCAAAGAATCTGTTCTTATTCGGGCAGGAGTCTCTAGCGAGTTTTTAGGTGTTATGAAATTAATGGGCTGGGAAGATAAGTAAATTGGGAAGAATGCATATTAGGTACTCATATGAAAGATTATAAGAAATATTTTACGATTACAGCGAAACCCTGGGAAATATACCTAGCATTAACGACTGAAGCAACCATTGAACTGTGGACCGGAGACAAGGCTGAAATGCAAGAGCTTGAGGGTTCAGAGTTTTCCTTATGGGATGGTAGTATTGTCGGGGTAAACCTACAATTTGAAAAGGACAAAAAAATTGTTCAGAAATGGTACTTTGGTGATCAGGAAGAAGATTCTATCGTGACCATCAAATTGCATCCACATAAAATAGGCACCTCTGTAGAATTGACCCATACCAATATTCCTGACGAGGATTACGACGATATCGTTGCTGGCTGGAATGAAGACTATTTTGGTTCGTTAAGGGACTTTTATACCGGGGAATAAAAAAGAAGGAGCGCCATTAAGTTCTTAATGGCGCTCCTATCGTTTGTTTTTTAAAGTATCTTTTACCGATTGGAGTTATTCATTCGGTACCATGTTGTTGTAAACAAATTCGGGTTTCCCTTCATCATTACATATAACACCAGAGGGTTTTGCGACTACACTACAGTCGGAGGTAATTTCCCAATCGATATTAAATTGCTGCTGAAGTTCTGTGTATAATTTTACTTTTTCTAGGAAAGCCTCGGTGTCAATGGTATTTGAGTAGGCGATATATCCAGTTGGTCCGCCGCAAGCCTTTGAGCCGATGGCTGTAAATTCCCATTCTCCAGCGTCTTCACATGTTACACTTTCTGAGATTTCTTTGATCTCGTTGTACAACTCTTCCAAGCGTTTTTCATCACGTTCTCGTACGTTTTCAACATCATCTTTCTCACATGAAGCGAAAGCTGCCGTCAATACACACGTTAAAATTACAAGATACTTTTTCATAATACTATTTGTTGTTTTACTATAATAGTACGACAAACGGGTATCTACCGCTACATGTTTGAATCTTCCTGTAACCTTATTGTTGTATTAATGTCCTTTTTGTAGATCTTGTTTATGATTAAGGCAATGGCACCGTCGCCCGTTACATTACATGCGGTACCGAAGCTATCCATGCCTATGTAAAGCGCAATCATTAATCCCAAGGAATCTTCGCTAAATCCTAAAACAGAGGACAATACGCCCATGGCAGCCATAATCGCTCCGCCCGGCACACCCGGAGCCGCAATCATTGTAATGCCCAAAAGAAAGATAAACCCGACGAAAATTTCTGTGCTGATCACCTCGCCATTCATTAACATGACAGCTATCGCACAAAGTGTAATCTTTAGCATGCTCCCTGATAGGTGAACTGTCGCACAGAGCGGGATCACAAAGCCGGCAATGTCAGGGTCGACTTTATTTTTCAGTGTCTGTTGATAGGTAACCGGTATGGTAGCTGCTGACGATTGTGTACCTAAAGCAGTGAGATAGGCAGTTAGCATGTTTTTTAAAGCCTTGAAGGGGTTGACCTTTGCAATTCCACCTGCAATTACAAATTGAACAATTAAAAGGATAATAGTCAGAATAAAGATGAGAACAATAATTTTTATAAAAACGGTGAGAATGCTCGCTACCTGACCAGCAACCGTCATGTTTAGAAAAATCCCGAAAATATAGAGGGGCAGAATGGGGATGATGATATGATTAATAACCTTCATAATAATATCTTCAAATTCATCCAAACAGTTCTTCAACGTTTCACCTTTTATAAAAGCGATGCCAAGTCCTAGTGTGAAAGATAAGATTAGCGCTGTCATAACATCAAACACCGGTGACATTTCAAGTGTAAAATAGGGCTCAAGTGTTTTTACAGCCGCCTCGAAGTGAGGCGTCCCATCACTCGATAACAGGCCGGGCAAAAAGACCTTTCCAGAAAAATAAGCAAAGAATCCAGTGAAAATTGTAAAGGCATATGCTAATAGCGATGTAATTAAAAGTAGTCGACCAGCGTTTTTACCCAAATCTGCTATGCCCGGAGCGATCAGACCCAGAATAATCAGTGGGACAATAAAGTTCAGAAAATTACTGAACAAGGCATTAAACGTTATAAATATTCTGGAAATCCAGTCAGGAGAAACCAATCCAACGCCAATACCGAGAATAATGGCGATTACTACTTTACCAAGCAGTCCAATTTTAATACCTCTCATAGAAAAAATGCTACGAATTATTTTTTTGATGTGCTAAGGTATCAGAAAAAAATGTTTTTTGAACATAAATCAATTAGAATATCTGAACCTAAATCTTGGATAAAGTCATATTAATTGTAAATTTAATTCCGAAATCCACTTAAGCTTAATTATGAAAAAACATTTTATTCTAATCGTTCTTTTCTTATTCGGTGCGGTTATTACCCTGGCCGATGTAAGGCTCCCGAAACTATTCGGTGACCACATGGTATTACAACGCAATAAACCAATAAAAGTATGGGGATGGGCGAACCCCGGAGAAGAAGTCGCCGTAAGTTTAAACCAGCAACATATTAAGACTGTTGCGAATAGTGCCGGTGAGTGGGAGTTGGAGTTAAAAAAAGAAAAAGCGGGTGGCCCATACGAGCTTCAGATCAGAGGAGATAATGAGGTGACTTTTAAAGATGTACTGATCGGGGAGGTGTGGGTTTGTTCGGGTCAGTCGAATATGGAATGGGCATTGAAAAACACAGATAATGCTGAAACCGCCATAAAAAACGCTAACAACAATCAGATTCGTCACATAAAAATACAGCGTGACGTGTCTGATATGCCACAGGATGATCTAATGACGGCAGCGGAATGGAAAGTCTCTACTTCAGAAAATGCGCCGTCGTTCACAGCGGTGGGCTATTACTACGCTAAAAAACTGAACGAGGAATTGGGTGTGCCGATTGGTCTGATCAACTCTTCGTGGGGCGGTACGATGGCAGAAACCTGGATTAGCAGAGCAGCTTTTGAGAGTTCCGATACATTCGGGGATAGAATAGCAGAAGTGCCAAAGTCATTGCCAGACACGCTTTTAAAACAGAAAAAACCTAATTCAGCGCCCAGTTTGCTTTCGAATGCCATGATCGAGCCCCTGATCCCTTATACGATTCAGGGCGTCATATGGTATCAGGGGGAAAACAATGCACACTCGCAGATTTCCTATGAATATCGGGAAACATTTCCTCTTTTAATTGAAGATTGGAGAGACCGATGGGGGCAGGGCGATTTCCCTTTTTATTTTGTGCAATTGACGTCTTATAACGCATTTGGAGGCACAAGCGAGAAGGGTAGTTCTTGGGCCGAGCTGCGCGAATCACAAATGATGACCCTGTCAGTCCCAAACACAGGAATGGCTGTTATAACGGATATTGGAAACAGCAAGGATATTCATCCGAGGAATAAATTAGATGTTGGTAATCGCCTCGCTGCGATTGCTCTTAATCAAAGCTATAACAAAAAGAACCCTTATAGTGGTCCCATGTACAAGAAAATGAAGGAAAAAGATGGGAGGGTTCGAATTTATTTTGATCACCTAGAAGGAGGTCTTCAATCAAAAAATGGCGAGGCGCTTGTTGGATTTGAAATTGCGGGAGAAGATCAGGTATTTAAAAAGGCAAATGCAAAGATCGTCGGAGACTATGTAGAAGTGTCTAGCAATGAAGTAGCTGACCCTAAGGCTGTACGCTACGGATGGTATGACGATAATATCGATATCAACTTATTCAATAGTGCCGGCTTTCCGGCTTCGCCCTTTCGGACGGATTCATGGAAAGGGCTCACTGAGGGTAATACCAAAAAACTATATTAAGTACGAAGGCTCAATGTTTAAGTTTTTCCGTTAATTTGCAGCGATGAATAGATTATCACTCGCATTTGAGAGCTTCGACGCTTACAATAAACAGGATCCGAACACGTATACCTGGGAGGGAAAAATATATCCTCAAGAATATTTTTTGGCATTGAAGTTACATGAAACTATTGTTCACCTCGATTCGCAGGCAAGTGAAGAATTACTCCTTGCTTCGCGTAGCCAACATATTGGCCGTTGGGAAATCCCGAGGGACCAATACCCCGATGGAAGAACAGGATATTTAGAGTGGAGGAGAACTTTAGCCAACTATCACGCGGATAAAGCATCGGCGATTTTGGAAAAGAGCGGTTATGATTCAAGTTTTATTGAACGGGTACAACAGCTAATTTTAAAGAAAAAAATCAAGGTAGACCCAGAGGTTCAGACATTGGAAAATGCGCTCTGTTTAGTTTTTCTTCAGTATCAATACGAAGATTTCTTCCCAAAATATAGTGCTGAAAAGATTGTAAATATTCTGAGAAAATCTTTGTTGAAAATGGATGAAAAAGGAAGGGCAGAGGCACTTAAATTACATTATTCGGATCAGGGATTGAAATATATTCAAGAAGCACTTGCTTTGTTACCCTAAACACCGATCGCGTTTTAATTTTAACTTATGGTACAAAACTTTCCTGAAATCCGGACAGTAGATGTCACTCGTTATATAACACCACTTCGAGAAGGAGGGTCCATGCCGGCTCTGGTTGAGGCAGATGATGATTTTCTTTATGTGTTAAAGTTTCGTGGAGCAGGCCAGGGGGCAAAAGCCCTTATTGCTGAATTGATTGGTGGTGAATTAGCCCGCGCATTGGGATTTAAGGTTCCAGAACTTGTCTTCGCCAATTTAGATGAAGGTTTTGGAAGAAGCGAGCCGGATGAAGAAATACAGGATTTGCTGCGCGCCAGTGAAGGTCTGAATTTGGCATTACACTATTTGAGCGGAGCAATTACCTTTGACCCTCTTGCAGAAAGGGTAGACCCGCTACTGGCTTCACAGATTGTTTGGTTTGATGCCCTCATCACAAACGTTGATCGGACGCCGCGAAATACGAATATGCTTCTTTGGAAGAAGGAGTTATGGTTAATTGACCATGGTGCTTCCTTGTATTTTCATCATTCTTGGCAAAACTGGGAAGAACAGGCGTTGAAGCCATTCGTAAAGATTCAGGATCATGTATTGTTGCCATTAGCTACAGATTTGAAAAGGGTAGACGAAGAGTTTAAAGGCTTGTTGACCGAGCAATTAATTGATTCTATTGTTAACCTGATTCCTGAAAGTTGGTTGTTGCTTGACAGTCCCTTCGAGTCGGTAGACGAACACAGAAGTGTTTACGCGCAATATCTAAACAAGAGAATTGCCCATTCAGTGAACTTTGTTAAAGAAGCCATCAATGCAAGATAGATATCAATATGAATATGCGGTGATTCGCTTCGTTCCATTAGTGGAACGAGAAGAGTTTCTCAATATCGGCGTTGTTCTATATTGTAAGGAGCAGCGTTTTTTAGAAGCCGCGTTTACGTTGGATGAGAAGCGCTTAAATATCTTTTCACCTTCACTCGATATTCAGGATATTGAAAATCACCTGCGGTCGTTTGAGAAGATCTGCATTGGTGGTCCAGATGGAGGGCCGATAGGGGTCCTTCCTATAGCGGATCGCTTCAGATGGCTAACGGCTACCCGAAGCACCGTTCTTCAATGTTCTAAAGTTCATATAGGCTTCTGTAAAAAGCCAGGTGAAACCTTACTGAGACTTCATAAGCAACTTGTATTATAAGCGTTGAACAACCCGTTCGTCAGCATAGCTTACTTTGTTCATCCGAATATCTTCCTTTATCGGTTTTCGTCGTTAGCAGTTTTTTCCTCTTCAATTTTCGGAGGCATGAGTTTGTAAACTACGGGGGTTACGATACGTGAAAGTAGAGTCGAGCTAATGAGACCTCCGATCATAACGATCGCTAATGGTGAAATCAGTGGGTTGCTCGACCATGCGATGGGCAACAAACCTCCAATTGCCGTCAGTGTTGTAAGAATGATCGGCAGGAATCTGATTTCACCTGCTTTTTCGATAGCTTCGTTAAGCTCGGTTCCTTCTCTTCGTAGTTGATTGGTAAAATCGACCAATAGGATTGTGTTTTTGACCTCGATTCCCGCAAGAGCGACCATGCCAATGGTAGCGACAAAAGAAAGCGTATTGCCAGTCACGAGCAAGGCTAATACAGCACCTACAATTCCCAATGGTATTACAGACAGAACGATGAATGTACTTTTTAGGGTTTTAAACTCGAGAACTAACACCGCAATAAAAAGGAATACAGTGACCATAATAACAGTACCAAAACCGCCGAAGGACTGCTCCCGGCTTTCTACTTCGCCACCCATGATATATTGGTAGCCATCAGGCAGCGGCATCTCTTCCATTTTATCGATAACGCTCTGAATAACTTCATCATTAGAGAAGCCGCTTTCTACAAACGAATTAACAGAAACGGTTCTGATCTTATCCAGGTGGTTAATCTGAGGGGAAGAAGATTCTAGCTCCAGACTAGCTATTTGACGTAATGGAACCGCGCCACCACGTACGTTGTTGACGTACAAATTATCAAAAACGGTTAGATCCGGATAAGGATCTCGTGGTACAGTTAGCCTAATACGATATTCATTATTGGTATCTGTTGGGTCGGTGAACGTGGCAATATCGATACCCGCCAGAGCCATCCGGATTGTTTGATCAATGTAGGCTGTAGGTACACCGAGTGCCAATGCTTTAGCTTTATCTACATTGACACGTATATCCGTCTTTTTATTCTCAACAGGATTGTTGACATAAATCGTGCCTTCTGTTGAAGCTAAAAGCTCTTCGGTTTTCGATGCTAAACTTTGCAGCGTGTCTAGATTGTCACCGAGAAGCTTGACCTCAACAGGCGAGATAACCGGTACTCCCTGTTCAAAATCTTTAACTTCAATCTTCGCGCCGGGATAAGGCGACCAGCGTTCTCGTAGCTCATTAATCAGCTTGACTTTATCCTTTGCTTTGATATCATCTTCTAGCTGTACAAAGATTTCGGCAAAATCACTTTTAGTATTAGCTTGAACGACATTGTAATAAATCTGCGGATTGCCCTTACCTACGTTTGATGAATAATACTTTACCTGTGGTAGCTCTGCCAGATCAGCTTCTATTTGCCGGGTGATGGAGTCTGTATAATAAATATTCGATTGGTCCGGCGTCGTAATATTAATTAAAAACTGAGGCTTCTCTGATGCTGGAAATAAACTGAAACCGATGACCGGTATGAGAAAAAGTGAACCCACAAAAATAAGCCCCGCAATAAGTATTGCTGTCCACGGTTTCTTCAAAGCTTTGTCCAGCACGACGGCGTAAGTGCTATGGATAACTTTTTGAAATACTCGCAAAACTTTATTCCCTTCAGGATGTTCGTGCGGCTTTAACATTTTGGTCGCTAAAAATGGAACGACTGTCAATGCGATTACCATAGACGCCAATACCGAAAAAATAACAGCAACGGGCAGGCTTCTGATAAACGAACCGGCTGCTTCGGGCATAAACATAAGTGGCATAAATGCGATAACGAGGGTAGCTGTACAACCAATTACTGCCAGTGTGATCTGTTCGGTACCTTTGATTGCCGCTTCTAGTTTGGAATAACCTTCGCGCATCCACCGCTCGATGTTTTCAACGACAACGATGCTGTCGTCCACAAGAAGCCCTAATGCTACAACAAAGCCCACAATACTCAATTGGTTTAAACTATAACCGGACAGATGTAGTAAGACTACTCCAATTGAAAGCGATAGCGGGATAGCGATCATCACGATTCCCGACGCGCGGATTCCCAAGGGGAGGAGCGTGAATATAACAAGGGTTACTGCGATTAAAAAATCGATACCCAGACCACTTAACCGCTTGTTAACATTATCTGCCTGATCAAAACTCGTAACCAGATCCATATTCTTAGGTAACTCGTCCTTAAATTCACTGATTACAGAGGTGTATTCTTCCTGAACGGCAGTAATGTTTTCGCCTTTTTTCATTGCTGCATTAATGAAGAGGCTACGATATCCATTGAGTCTGGTAAGATGGGTTTCAGCTGCAAAGCTTGGATAAACATCAGCAACGTCCCTAAGAAGGATGTTTTTGCCTTCGCTGCTGCTGACAATGGTGTTTTTAATATCGTCAATGCTTTGATAGTTACCCGTTGTTTTTATACTAAATGTCTTTCCGCCAGCTAAGATGCTCCCTCCGGGAATATTTTGTGAACCACTTTGAAGCATATCCATTATCTGGGATAGAGGGATATTCATCCGGGCCAGCTCGTCTGGCTGTACGTCTACCCGGACAATCTGATCAGACAGACCGCTGATTTTTACATCTTTCAGCGCTTTGATGGACTCTAGTTTTTCCTTCAGGTCATCAGCTTGTTTCTTTAGTAGTGGCCTGGGCGCATTTTCCGAAATCAATGCCAGCTGGATAACGTTTACATTGGACGGGTCTACTTTGTCGATATCGATCGAGTAGATGTTTTCGGGTAGTGATGGTCGCAAAGCGCCAATCTCGCGTACAAGCTCCTGGTATTTATCATCTACGTCAGATTTAAAGGTGTATTCGACGAAAAGCACAGCGACACCGTCAAAAATCGAGGTTTTAATTTGTTTAATATCGCTGAGGTCATATAATTTGCTTTCGATCGGGTTTACGACAAGCTCTTCCATGTCTTGCGGACTTGTTCCCGGGTAGACAATCGCAATGGGAAATACGGTTGTCTTCATTTCGGGATCTTCGGAACGAGGCATGCTTAAAATTGTACTGACACCCAATGCCAATACCATAATCACCATAATCAATGTAAATTGACTGTTTTTTATCGCGTATTTTGCGGTACTCATTGTTTCGATTTTTAATTTTGTTCAACAGTTTCCTGTTCTTTAATTGAAGATCCGTCTTTTAGGTACGCACTTCCTGAAACGATCACATATTGATATGGACCAAGCCCATCGGTCACGGTTACCATATCTTTGTTAATTGAATTGATTTGAACGGGAACCCTTTTCGCTGTTTTTTTGTCATTCGTAACAAATACATAACCCTCACCTTTGTTCCCATCCAGTACCGCTGAATAGGGTAGGTTCCAACCAGAATAGTTTTGGGTCGGCGTGATGGTTGCACGAGCAAATACACCGGTCGCAATATGGTTAATATTGGATTCTTCTACTTGTAAAATGACAGTAAAAGTTCCCGAAGAGGGGTCAATACCTTCAGATTTTCTAATAACGGAAGCAGGGATACTTTCATTATTAACATCTGTTTCTATTATAGCCGGATCTCCTATTTTTAAAATAGCCCATTGTTGATCACTTACGCCAACCCTTAGCTTCCAATTCGAGTTTCCTGCCCCGTTTAATTGCAGAATGGGTGTGCCCGGTCCGACGGTTTGACCCGCGGTGGCGAATCGCTTTAGGACATATCCATCGTCGGTTGCCCGGATTTGGGAGTAACGTCGATTGAATTCAGCTGCACGATTTTGTTGTAATGCAATATCCCGGGCAGTTTTTGCATTTTCAAGTTGCTCTTTTGTTGCTACTGAATCCTCGAACAATCTAAGGGCACGCTCATAATCTCGCTTCGCTTTTTCCAGACCAAGGTTGGCTTGCTGAACGCTGGCGTCTATCTCTGCCATGTTAAGCGTCGCCAGAACCTGTCCTTTGCTAACTCGGTCACCTTCTTTCACCGCGATACTTTGAATGATCCCTCCGTTTTTAAAGGAAAGAACCGTTTCCTCTTCGGTGGTAAATACGCCGGAAGCGGTTATTTTTGAACTATTTTCTCCTTGCCGAAGAGACATCAGTTTGACCGGAATGGTGGTTTCATCACTCTTGTCGGTTTGTTTTTCCTTCTGACTGCAGGCGCTTAAAAATAAAATCGCGGATACAGTGCAAAGTATCACTCGGAATTGATAATTAGCTTTCATGACTATGGATTAATATCTTGGTTACTATTTAATTCCCGTTCGAGTTCCGCAGCGGCGGACAGGACGTTGTACAAATTGATTTGTGTAGCTAGTTGAGCACTGGTTAGCTGGTTTCTGGCATCGATGCTTTCAATAAATGAGTTAACACCAGCTTTAAAGCCACGATCGATGAGCCTCTGATATGCGGCCGCAGCTTTCAGTCGCTCCTGCGACGCGTAATAGGTTTCAAAGGAAGATTTAAGTTTGTTCTTCGATACATTGGCACTTAATTCAAGTTGTCTCTTTGCGTCATCGAATTGCAGTTGGCTGTTTTTCAGCTCTAGTTTTGCTTCCTTTATCTTATATTTATTTCGTAGGCCTGAAAAGATGGGGATATCGAGTTGAAGCCCGACCATATAATAACGACTTTGGTCATTGAACTTCATTCCTTCGGCCTGTGAACCCAAATCTAGAAAACCGCTTAATTTGGGCAAAAAATATCTTTCATCCTTTTCAAGAAGCGATTCATTGATTGATCGTACCTGTTTTAATCCAGCTAATTCCTCCCTGCGATCGGTTTCAATTTCTTTATGTAGCAGTTGCTGAGCATGAAGAAGTTCTTCTTCAGCGTAAAAGCTTGTATCTATGGGAAGATCTGAAGCTCTATTTAATAGTGAATTAAAATAAAGCTTTGCATTTTCACTTTGTTGCTTAGCCTGAGATAGCTCAGCATTTGCCTGTGCGATCTCACTTTCAGATCGCATCACATATACTGGTAAACCTTTGCCACTTTCATACAGTTTTTCGTTTACGCGTTTACCTTCCTCGGCCAGACCCAATGTAGACTCATAGATTTCTACCGCTTTTAATGCCGACAGGTAGTTATAATAGGCGGCCTTAATATTTTTGATCAGCTCCCGTTTGTAAATCTCTAATTCAAATTCTTTCAGTACAATTTGTTGTTCGTTTACTTTAACAGCATAGTGAATGTCGGAATTAATAATAGGAACGGTGGTTCTTATCTTGGCATCGTAGTAGTTTTTAGGAAAGAAATTGATTTCCTCGTTCTCTAATTGAGGAAAACTTTGCGTCTGGGTTAATTGATTGAGCGTAGCATAAACCCCGTTTAAAAGATCACCAAGAGGAAGCGGGATATTCCGACCACCATCTGCAGTACTATAGGTTGTTTGGAAAGCCACCGCGGGTAGATATAAGCTCTTCGCAGACTGGAGGCCGATCATGGCCTTTTCCCAAGAAACGTTTTTCTGGCTGAGTACAAGATTGTTTTCGAGGCCTTCTTCTACATATTTCTCTAGCGTATTTTGTGCAAAAAGATAGTTGCCCGATGTTGATATGAAAAATATGATGGAGAATGAAACCAGCGTTGTTAATAGTGTTCTCATAATTAACACTGTTATTTATAGGTGAAAAAATTATTTTAATCTATCTAGTAAGTCAAAGAAATTATTAATTGATCGTTTAAAAAGTTCGTCGACAGAATGATTCAGGTCATTATGTTGGACAACGTGTTCAAAGTGTCCATGGAGCGAAAGGGTGCAAAAACCATGTACGGTTGACCATACGAATATTGAAAACAACTCGGGATTCTGACTGGTGAAGTAACCGTGTTTTTGACAATCAATAATCGTGTCTAATAGAAACTCAAAAGATTCTTTCCCTTCTTCCCAGTCGACACTTCCACAATGCTTGTTTAAGAACTCAAGGGGTTCTTTGATGACAAACATAAGCTCATAGAAATCAGGATGTTCAACTGCAAATTTTAAATAACTTCTTCCCATTGCTTTGAGCCTTTCGAATGGGTTTTCAATAGTCGATAGAGCAAAGAAACGGTCAGCCAGCATTTTAAAACCTTCTTGGTGAAGAGCGTACAATATATCATTTTTGTCTTTATAATAAAGGTAGATGGTTGTCGGACTGAATTCAATTTCAGCAGCTATTTTTCGAATAGAAGTTGCTTCATAACCATGCTTCATAAATAATTTTTTTGCCGCATTTAATATTTCTTGCTTCAAGTTTTCCTTGTGTCGTTCCTTCCGTTCTTTGATTCCCATGACTAACTGGTGCTTATTTTTTATAAATATACTTAACAGTGTTAAGTTGTCAATATTTTTTTTCAAATAAATTTGTTACAATAATATAATGTAGAAAGGCGTTATAATGGTATCTTAGAAGTAATCAATAAACTAAATAAACAATGAACTAATTATGATGCTAAGTTATGATCCCGAAGAATGAGCGAATATTCATTTCTTCTTTTTTAATAGCGCATTTCGTGTACGTACACATAATTGGTTTCTATTTTTTTAACAATTTAATTCATTAGAAATGGAGAAACGTGTATTTAAAACTGTGTCGTTTATCCTCTTGTCACTTTTCTTGCTTGGCCATTTGGCTTACGCTCAGGATCAGGTCGAAGTCAAGGGTATCGTCACAGACAATGCCACTCAAGAACCGCTTGCAGGTGTGAGTGTGACTTTGGAAACAGGTAGTCAGAGCGTCACTACAAACGCCGAAGGTCAATTCAGTATTTCAGCCCCCAAAGCAAGCACCTTAGTTTTTAGCTATGTTGGTTATGTTTCCCAACGTGTTAGGGTTAATGGAGCAGTGCTTAATGTCGGTTTGGAAGAAGAGTTATCCGAATTAGATGAGGTTGTTGTTGTTGGTTATGGAACGATGCGAAAAAGTTCATTAACCTCAGCGATTTCTAAAATCGAAAATGAGAAGTTGGATCAGATGCCTGCTGGCAGACCTGAAGCTGCTTTAGTTGGTCGACTGGCGGGTGTTAGTATCACCAATTCAAGAAATACACCAGGAACGGCTCCAACAATCCGCATCCGCGGTGCGGGATCCATATCTGCAAGCAACAACCCGTTGGTTGTAATTGATGGTTTCCCGGGAGGAAGTCTTGGTAATATCAACATGAACGATGTCGAATCAATCGAAGTATTGAAAGATGCCTCTTCGGCAGCAATCTATGGATCCAGAGGAGCGGGGGGAGTGATTATGGTAACGACAAAAAGAGGAAAATCTGGCAAGCCTACTTTGAATTTCAATGGTTATGCAGGTGTTGCGAATGCGGTTATGCATGACGACTGGATTTATGGAGAAGAGTTTCATGATTATATAGCACGCTATATAAACCGTGATTTTGTATGGGAGGGTGGTGATCCATCACTTCCGCTATGGGGTGACGATCGTCGTCCTATCAGCTATCGGGTAAATCCGGTAATCAAAGAAAGTCATACGAATTGGGAAGATGTATTATTAGATCCTGCTGCCATTCAGAGCTATAGTTTGTCCGTTGGCGGTGGAAACGACAATGTAAAATACTATGTGTCTGGAAATCTGATGGACGAGAAGGGGGTCTTGCGCAATACAGGTTATAAAACCTATTCGGCGCGAGCGAATATTGATATTAAGGTAAACGATTTTATCAGTACCGGCTTTAACTTAAGCCCGACCTATGCTAAGCGTCGTAGATCGCCTGTATCAATGGAAGCGATTGTGAAAACCGCACCATTTGTCTCTCCAGAGCAAAATGCAGACGGCACCTATCCTAAACCAAGAGATTACTGGGGTAGTTCGGTATCGGCACAAACGAGTCCACTTGCTACCCTAGATGGCACACACTATTACACAACTACGTTTAACAGCATTGGTGAGATGTATGTAAATGTGAACATATTAGAGGGGTTAAGTCTGCGTTCTACTTTGGGGGCTAATATCGGCTATACAAGCGGTGATAATTTTCAGTCTGGCTTGGCTACTTCCAATGGCATGAACTCGGGTTCTGCGTCAGATGATCGTGGTTATGTTATTGTTAACGAAAACGTACTAAACTATGATAAGACGATTAATGAAGATCATTACATCAATGCTATTTTAGGTGCATCATTTCAAAAGTCAATGTCGCGTAGTTTGACAATGGCCGCTATGCCGGGAAGTTTCAATAATGAAATTATTCATACATTAAATAATGCGATTATTAATCCCGCTGCTACCCGATCTAGTGAATCTCATTGGGGCTTGGCGTCTTATTTCAGTCGTATTAACTATAGCTATCAAGATAAATACTTGCTATCTGCTTCCTTTAGAACGGACGGCAGTTCTCGTTTTGGACCGAATAGTCGCTGGGGCTTTTTCCCATCGGCATCGGTGGCTTGGAGGATGTCTCAAGAAGAATTTCTGATCGATAATCCCGTTATTTCTGAATTAAAGTTGAGAGCGAGTTATGGTGAAGTAGGTAACTTTAATATTGGTGACTTCCAGTATTTGGGGTTGATTGGCGACGGATACTATTCGCCCGGAGGGGAATTGACGGTAGGGCAAGCACAAAGTTCGCTTGGTAATGGAGATCTGAAATGGGAAACAACTACAAGTTATGATATCGGGTTGGACTTAGGTCTGTTTGACGGCAGAGTCAATCTTATATTCGACTATTATGATAAGAGAACCAATGATCTTCTGTACAATGTTACAACCCCGGGTATATCAGGATTTACAACAGCTCTGGTGAATATCGGTGATATAAGTAATAAGGGTTTTGAAATCGAGTTAAACACCAGAAATACCGTAGGGGAATTTAAATGGCAAACTGCATTTAACTTCTCGAAAAATCGAAATGAAGTTGTTGACCTCGGCGGTGTTGATGAAGTTATCAATACGCATACCCGCGGTATGAGCTGGCTGTTGAGGGTTGGTGAACCGATGTTCTCCTATTACGGATACCGTCAAATCGGCGTTCTTCAGAATGAGGAAGACGTGGCAAATTCTGCGGTAATAGCTGGATCTCGTCCAGGACACTCGAAGTATGAGGACGTGGACGGTGATGGTGAAATTACACCAAATGATCGGGTCATTTTAGGTAACTACCAGCCGAAGGCATATTTGGGTATGACGAATGATTTTTCATGGAAGGGTCTTGACCTGAGCGTGGTTTTGCAGGCATCTCTGGGAGCAAAGATGTACAACCTAGAAAATCTTTATTATGAAGGGGCTACCGTGAGTGCAATGCGCCGCTCTTTGGTAGAAAATCAATGGTGGTCTGAAGAGGAACCAGGTGATGGTATGACACCAGCAACTGCTCTAAGTGCATTAGCTTATGTATCCAATAGCGATTATTACCTGGAAGACGCATCGTTTTTATCGATTCGGAATATCAACTTAGGGTATACGTTCCCCAATAAGCTGATAGATAAAATGAAGTTGTCAAATCTGCGGGTCTATTTATCAGTAAATAATTTGCTGACCTTAACCAAGGATAGTTTCCATGGTTATAATCCAGAAGGGTTTACAGCAAGCGAAAACAACGGTATAAATAGTATGCCCGGATTTAATAACGGTGCGGAGCCAATTAATAGAACATTCGTTCTTGGACTGAATGTAAACTTTTAAACACACGGAATCATGAAAGTAAAATATAGTTTAATATTAGGGGTATTTTCAATTGCGATTGGCATGACTTCCTGTCAAAAGCAAGTTATTGACCTTACTCCACCGTCATCATTAACGGAGGCTGACTTTTATAACACAGCTGCCGACTTGAATAGTGCGGTACTCGGAATTTATATACGCTATCAAGCAAGGAAACCTAACGATTGGGCAATCCTGGAATTACCAACAGATAACCTTCACCGGACAGGCTATTCTACCTTAGGAGGTACTGATGAAATAAATAATCTGGCTATCACGGCTGAAAACCCACTGTTTGCAAGTTTTTGGCAACAGACATACAATGGTATTTTCCGCGCCAACGCGGTGATTGTTAACCTCGATAACCCGACAGATTATGCAGAAGGGCAGAGGGGGCAGCTAGAGGGTGAGGCTAAGTTTATGCGTGCTCTGCTTTATTTTGAGCTCGTACGCTTATTTGGCGATGTCCCTCTTGTAGACAAGCTTCTAACTATTGAGGAGTCAAGAACCATTCCCCGCTCGCCTGCTTCTGAGATTTATACACACATTATCCAGGATCTAACGGATGCGATTAATGGTTTGCCGGAACGGGGGAGTATAGCCACCGGTCGTGCAAGTAAAGAGGCGGCAATTGCTTTGCTAGCGAAGGTTCATGTTTATCAGGAAGACTGGTCAAATGCCAAAAAGTATCTTGATATGCTAGATACCTATGGTTTCCAGCTGCAAGATGACTTTGCATCCTTATGGAGAATTGAAAATGAAGATAATAACGAGATTATTTTCGCCATAAAATATACCGACGGTACCAATGGTCACAGCCTATCCACGTATTTCTTACCCTATTTTGGTGTCGGTGGGGTGTCGCCTCGCGGATTAGAAGCTGCGTTCCCTTCTTGGGATCTGCACAAGCATTTTGAAGAAGGTGATACACGGAAAGATGTGAGCATCAAAGAATATTGGAAGTCGCCCGGTGGGCCAGCCGATGCGCCTGAAGAATGGTATCCTTATGTTAATAAATATGCTATTACGCACACCCCAAGCGCGTCAGGACTCGATTTGCCCGTATTGCGCTACGCCGATCTTGTGCTCCTAAAAGCCGAAGTGCTTTATAACCTGGGTCAGCAGTCTCAAGCTTTAGCAGAACTAAATCGGATAAGGCAACGTGCATTTAAGGGATCTAGCCATAATTATACCGCGGCAGATATCGCTACCCCACAAGCCTTTGAAGATAAACTGCTCTTAGAAAGAAGATTGGAGTTGGCCTTTGAAGACGAACGTTGGTACGATCTGGTAAGGACCGGAAGGATGGAGGCTGAATTAGCGGAAGTGGAGACCTTCTACAATCCCGTATCTAAGCAAGCTACGAAGGTGAAACTCAATCCAAAATCACATTATAATCTGTATCCGATCCCACAACGGGAACTCGAACAGTCAAACGCTGGCGTTATGACTCAGAACAATGGGTATTAAATAAAAAAAAACAACATCAAAAAAAAGAGCTGCATGTAAACTAAATTATGCAGCTCTTTTTTTTGATTTTTCTTTTTAGTTAAATCATTTCGATCTCGATTTTTAGGGCATCATTTCAAAAGTTGCGAAGTGAAGCGTGTTTATTTCGGTGCATTTGATTTTAAAAGCTACCTATTTTCTTTCTAATTTGTTGTAGAATTATTCGGACATTCCTCGGACTTTGTTCGGACATTGTTCGGACATTAGACGTGTAGACACGATTGATGTCCGAACAATGTCCGACTAAAGAACGAATAGGTTCCGGTGTATTATCAAAGATGAATTAAAATCGGTAACAACCTTGCCTCTGCAGGTCTGATTTAACCTTAACGATAAATGAGAGAGAGCGAAAATTTTATGGATTGTAGGTCTTATTCGGTAGCTTCAGCTTGTTTTTCTTTTTTCTTTTTTGTGGTGATTAGGATCACGCCATCTTTGGCTTCTTTTCCATATTTGTCTACAGCGTTTTTACCTTTTAAAACATCGATTGACTCGATTGTGTCCGGATCAATGGATGACATCTCATCTCTGGTTTTAACTTCACCATCCACGATATAGAGAGGGTTGTGAAGAAAATTTTTATGATCATCTTCATGCCCGCCGATTACAACGGACTGTTTCTTTTTATCGGTACTGTCTGTTGTCGTTTTTACTGTATCCGTTTTTGTGGTATCCGTTTTTACGGTATCGATAAAGGTTATGGGTTGGTCAGCCCTAGCAGGCTTCAGTACATTCAGCGCTCTGACGGAACTGAGCATTTCCTGTGGAACTAAGGAAGGATGTTTCGCTCCCGATATGGTGAACGCTGATAGGCAGATAATAACGGTGGGGATAAGAAACAGGTATTTGATGATGTGTAAGCGAGATGTCTGCTTTTTATTCATCATGCTGATGCGTTTCTTGATATCTTTCATGTTAAAGTGATTAGCAATCAAAGGCTGTCGGGTATTTCCGAGTATCGTTAACAAACTATACTGGTAGTCTTTTTTGTTTATACCACTGGCCAGTACTTGTGAGTCGGTAATAAATTCGATGTTTTCTTTAATCGCTCTTGTGAAGAGCCAGGCAAAGGGGTTATACCAACAGAAAATGAGTACGAACTCGGCTAAAAGGACATCGAAGCTGTGCAGTTGGCGGACGTGGACATATTCGTGCCTAAAAATGCCTTCCAGCTCGTTCTCTTGGTGCTTGGACGGGTTTAAATAGACATTCTTCCAGAATGAAAAGGGTAGAATATTTTCATCCGATCTCCGGTAACGATAGGCTTTCCAGATGGATGCACTCGATGAGAGATGAATGCGTAGGATACCCCATAGGCTGATGCACAATCGAAATGCGAATACCAATAAAGTCAGATAAAATAGTTGATTAAGGTATTCACTAATCGTGACCTCCTGTTGTGCCGAATATTGATACTCCCAAATCGGTATCATGGTAGCAACTTGCGGTGCTATCGTAGTGTTGGGGTCAAACCAATTCCAGTTGACCAGAGGGTAGAGTGTTGCGAAAAGTAAGGAGAAAATTAGAAAATAACGATTAGTCCGGTAGAAAGTCAGGTTTCTGAGCCAAAGGCGATAAATCAGGTAGAATAAAGACAGAGCGATATTCACCTTAAGCAGGTATGTAAATAAGTCAGCCATAACTACTTGGATTTGCCCTCTTGGATCATGTCGAGTATTTCTTTCAACTCGTCAGGTGATATTTTTTCTTCTTTAGCGAAAAAGCTAACGAGTTCTTTGTATGAATTACGGAAGTAATCACTTACAAAGTTACCCATAAAGGCTTTTTTATACTCATTTTCTTTGATGAGTGGTCGATAAAACCAGGAGTTTCCAAGCTTTTTTGCGCGGAGGTATTTCTTTCGTTCCAGATTTTTAAATGTCGAAGCCAACGTAGTGTACGGTACTTTGGGTTCGGGATAGAGTTCTAAAATATCTTTTACAAAACCTCCGTTCTGCCGCCATAGCAGAATCATGGCATCTTCTTCTTGTTTTGTGAGCTTTTCCATAAGAGATTATGTTTAAGTTTATTACGATACTATCGTAAATATACGGAAAAGTCAATATAAAAGAAAATCTTTTTTTCTTAAATCTTCTTACTGAGCTATTCTGAAATTACTTACTGCCAGCTGTGCACCGTTACTTATCCGGGTAGAGGGATTAAAGTAAAGATATTTTGCTACCGAGGGACTTAGCATTTCTGTGTCTAATACTTTCACCTGATCGAGATATACTTTCATCAGCTTGCCTTGTACACTAATGGATATATGCGTTACCCGGTTACCGTGGCTGCGTAGATCAAAATCCAGTTCGTTGTAAACTTCGGTGTCGGTGCTGAAATTAATAATTCCGCTGTTCCAAAAGTGAACGGTAGTTTTCGTAGCGATGTTGTCTTCATAGCCAGAAGCGCTATTGTCTTTTGCTAATCCAAAGGTAAAAGCACGTAGATCTTTTGCCTGGTCTGAGCGTGTTAACAGATCAAACTCGATTGTAAAGTTTTCAGGTAATGAGATAAGCGTGTCCAGTTTATAGGTCGTAAACTCATTTAGCAACAACCATTTTCCGTCGACACCCGGAAATTTGACGAGTGATCCACTTCCGCTTGATTTCCAGAAATGGGGCATGGGGCCAATAGAATCGTTCAAAAAGCTATCCTCGAAAATAACATTTGTTCCTGCTGTAAAATCAAATACCGGAACGGCTCTGCCCATTGCCGGGGCCGCTTGACCATCAACGGTCGTTTCATCAGTTTTTTGACCTGTTGCAGTGCCTTTGTCTTTCGTATCATCTTTTGCTTTTTCTTCTAACGCTTCAACTGTCTTCGTAGCAATTTTTTCCTCAACTTTATTTTTTATTTTATTTAGAATTTGAGCTTCTGACACAAAAAAAGTGAATATGAGGAAGCTAGATAAAAGGATCTTTTTCATAATTTTTAAAACTACTTAATTTAAAGCCATTTAAGAGGACGTTTAGTGAAATCAAAAATATAAATTTTTTTAAATCTCATGGTTAAAAACTTCCCTTTTTAAAACCAAGTAATTGTTGAATCTTCCTTGCTAGTGAGTTTGAACTAAATTCGCTTTTCATTTCAGTCATGCACTTTGCACATAGGCAATCGCTGAACTTTTCCTTAATATATTCTCTTTCGTCTTCGTTAAGCTCGATTGCCGAACATTGACAAATGAGGATGCTCCCTACTTTGCATTCAAAAGTAGCCATGCAACGAGGACATTTTTTATTTTCGTGTTTTGGCATTTTTCGAAGAGAATATAAGCATAGACTCTATGCGATAGGTTTACACTGTCATGGGTTTAACCTCAGATAATCGCATACTTTTAGCGGCATTCACCATTTCAGCAAGGGCTTTCTTCGTTTCGTCCCAGTTTCGGGTCTTTAGGCCGCAATCGGGATTTACCCATAATTGTTCAGGTTGGATTACTTTTTTTGCTTTCATCAGAAGATCGACCATTTCTGCTTCAAGTGGAATACGTGGTGAGTGGATGTCGTAAACCCCTGGTCCAATTTGTTGTGGATATTCAAAACTAGTGAAAGCGTCCAATAGTTCCATTTTGGAACGGGAGCATTCGATGGTAATTACGTCGGCATCCATTTCGGCGATGTTGTGAATAATGTCGTTGAACTCAGAGTAGCACATGTGCGTGTGGATTTGTGTTTCGTCTTCTACACCCGTTGATGCAACACGAAAGGCTTTGATAGCCCATTGAAGATAATTCTGCCAATCTGCCTTTCTTAAGGGAAGACCTTCACGGATCGCCGGTTCATCAATTTGGATAATTCTAATTCCCACATCCTCAAGATCTTTTACTTCCTCTCTTATAGCTAGTGCTATTTGGTTGCAGGTAACCGATCTTGGTTGATCGTCACGAACGAAAGACCATTGTAAAATAGTAACAGGGCCTGTCAGCATGCCTTTTACTAAGCGGCTTGTTAGGCTTTGAGCATATTGTGTCCATTTTACGGTCATGGCTTTTGACCTTGACACGTCTCCATAGATAATTGGAGGCTTGACACAACGAGATCCGTAACTTTGTACCCAACCGTTTTTTGTAAAAACAAAGCCATTTAGTTGTTCTCCAAAATATTCAACCATGTCATTTCGTTCAAACTCTCCATGAACCAGGACATCCAAGTCAATTTCTTCTTGCCATCTGATCGTCTTTTCCGTTTCAAATTTTAAAGCTTGTTCATATTCCTCTATATCGATGCTCCCCTTTTTGAAAAGTGCACGCTGTTTCCTAATCTCACTTGTTTGAGGGAAAGAACCAATCGTCGTAGTTGGAAATAGAGGGAGGTTCAATAGCTCTGTTTGCTTTTCTTTGCGAATGCTGAACGGGCTATTTCTTTTGAAATCCGCATTTTGAACCTCTTTCGTTTCTTTTTTTACGGTTTTGTCGTGGATGAGATCGGATGTTTTTCGACTTTCCATCGCAGCTTGATTATCCTCCAGTTTTCTCTTCAAACTTTCATCCTTAGAGCCTTCTGCCAGCTTACTTAACGTGACGATCTCATCGATTTTTTGTTTAGCAAAAGCTAACCATTGCTTGACTTCCGAAGTAAGTATGTGTTCATTCGTCTCAAGTTCCAAGTCGCAAGGGGAGTGTAGCAATGAACAGGATGCAGCCATGATGACACGTTGGTTGCCGATTTTGTCAACGGCATGTTGGATTTGTTTTAATGAGTCGTTGAAGTTGTTTTTCCAAATATTCCGCCCGTCAACCAATCCCAGAGAAAGACTCATTTGATCTGGCAGTATATCCAGTACCTGATCGAGTTGACCTGGATCTTTCGATAAATCGATATGCAGTGCATCGATCGGTAACGAACATGCCAAACGAGTTTGATCTTTTAGCCCTTCAAAATAGGTTGCTACCTGAACATGAATTCCCGGGAACCGGCGCTTTATTTCGCTGTAAACTTTTTTATAGGCATCTTGTTCGGCTTCACTAAGATCCAAACACAGAAAAGGTTCGTCGAACTGCACCCATTCGACCCCATTGCTTTTTAGTTCGGTCAGAATCTCAAAATAAACAGGAAGCAGGTTTTTCAACAATTCAATTCTGTGAAAGCCTTCCTCTTTTTCTTTACCTAATAGAAGATAGGAGACAGGTCCAATTAGAACCGGCTTGGTAAGTATTCCCGCCTGTTTAGCCTCGTAAAATTCATCGACTATTTTCCGAGAAAAAAAGGAAAATTGTTGATTGTTGTAAAACTCCGGTACAATATAATGGTAGTTGGTGTCAAACCATTTTGTCATTTCCAAGGCGGTGATATCCAACTCATCCCGCTGGTAACCACGCGCCATTCCGAAATATAGATCAAGTTCGGTGTTATGACCGTTTAAAATAATTTTGTTGTACTGTGAAGGTATCGCCCCGACGGTCAATGACATATCCAGCACTTGGTCATAGAACGAGAAATCGTTCGATGGAATGAGGTCGATTCCAGCGTCTTTCTGTAGACGCCAATTATGCAAGCGGATTTGTTTTCCGATCTGCAATAGCTCTTGCTGCGATGTCTTTCCCGACCAGTACTGCTCGCAGGCCTTTTTGAGTTCTCGATTGCTACCAATACGCGGATAGCCAAGATTGTTAGTTAGCATTTTTTTGCTTGTTAAAAGATAAATAAATCAGTTAAAAGCTCTTTCGCTAAACTTCGTAATGCGCCGAAAAATGAAGTGGAGGGGTAGGGAGAAGCTTGATTTTTTATTTTCCAATCAAAAGATTAATGAATAAAAGAGGCATCATACCTGACTTCTGCTTCAATTCGCGAAAGCATTGTCAATTCGATATAGGCAGGTCTCCTGACTTGTAACATCCTTATCATCCTTCCCGCCGGGTTGCCCCTGACAGTGGATTTTGCAATGGATAAAGACGATCGGTTACTTACAGTTGCGCGACAGTTCGTGATTTTCACACGATTCCCTTTTAATTTGCAGCTAAGCAAAACCTATTCGGTTTGATTGAAGAAATAAAAGAACTTATTAAGGCAAATATACAATTAATGTTGATATCTTTGCATCGCTTTTGGTGTCCTATCCAATCTATTTGGAATCGGACTTAAAAGGGAATTCGGTGTGATTCCGAAACTGTCCCGCAGCTGTAATCTCCAATACAGGCTATTCACTCCAAAAGTCACTGCCGTTACAGGTGGGAAGACTGAGTAGCCCGGAGTAAGTCAGAAGACCTGCCTAAAGTTTATAATATTCATAGCTTTCGAGGATTGAAGCTGGGATAAGGATTACTAGGGTGATTCCCATTAGTTCTTCTTGCTCCTCAATTGCTATGTGCTAGGCAAATGAAATGAGGAACTTCAAATTGGATACGGTATTATTGAGCCTGACGCTTTTATATGCGAGCCTGGTTGCTTTCCCTTCTTCGGCACAAGAACCTACCGTAGCTGGTACGGATTCTCTGAAGCATTACCATCTAAGCGAGGTTGAAATCCGCGCCTTGGAAGACCTCAACGTATTAAACTCACCCGTTCCCCTACAGACATTAAGTAAAAAGACCCTCGAAAACTTAAACAGTCTTTCGGTTGCCGACGCGGTTCGTTATTTTTCGGGGGTACAATTAAAGGATTATGGCGGGATCGGGGGACTAAAGACCATAAATATCCGGAGTCTTGGAACAAATCATACACAAGTATTTTACGACGGCATAGCTATCGGGAATGCACAAAATGGACAGGTAGATCTTGGAAAATTATCACTTAGTAACATGGAGGAAGTGACATTGCATAACGGGCAAGATCCTGATCTTTTTCAGCCCGCTAAAGCATACGCGTCCGCTAATTCGATTTCATTAGTTAGCACATCACCTCTTTTTACTAAGAATAAGCCTTTGAACGCTTCATTCCAATTGAAAGGCGGGTCATTCGGGCTCTTAAATCCCACACTAAATGTAGATTATAAAATAAATAAAAATCTCAGTGCAAGAATTAGTTCTGAATACATAAATGCGCATGGTCGCTATGATTTTAACTATACAAACGGTGTTTACGACACCACTGCAACGCGGCACAATGCTGATATAAATGCATTAAGACTTGAAGCTTCACTTTATGGTCGCCCTGATTCAAGTACTTCATGGCAGGCAAAATATTATCATTACGCTTCCGAAAGAGGCTTGCCTGGGGCAATCGTTGCTAACCGTTTCGACTATTCTCAGCGTCTGTGGGACGAAAGTAACTTCCTACAGTTTGCAGCGGATAAAAGCATTTCTGAATGGTATCGGGTCGCTATCAAAGCCAAATTGGCAGTCGACTACAACCGCTATCTTGATCCCGAGTATGTGACAACAGAGGGCTTTTTAGATAATAAATACCAACAAAAAGAAGCCTATTTTTCTATAGCAAATGTATTTCATGTTCGTGAAAACTGGCGTGCGAACTTCTCGGTAGATTATACCCATAACATGCTTAACGCAAATTTATACCGTTTCCCATATCCGCGAAGACACACGTTGTTAGCGGCCCTGGCAACGGATATTCGACTCGATCGTTTGTATGTTCAAGGAAGTTTGTTGGCTAGTTACGTCAATGATGAAGTCGAGAAATATCAATCTGCCGAAGATAAGAATGAGTTAACACCCACGATGATGTTTAGCTGGCAGCCCTTTAGGCTTTCTGATTTTCGTTTACGAGCATTCTACAAATCCATTTTCAGGATGCCTACTTTCAATGATCTTTATTACACGTTCATTGGTAATACCTTTTTGCGTCCCGAATATACCAATCAGTACAATATCGGGTTTACCTTTCATAAAGAGTTAGATCATCCTGTTTTTAAATATATAAGTATCCAGGCGGATGGATATCACAATCGAGTACGTGATAAAATTGTAGCTATTCCGAGTGCTAATCTGTTTCGGTGGACTATGATGAACCTCGGTGAGGTAGCGATCAATGGCATAGAATCCAATATGAAAGTTTTGGGTAATGTTTCCTCTAAAATCAGGTTTTCTGCTTTACTGAACTATACCTATCAAAAGGCGATAGATCGCACATCGAATGTGTTTAATTATGATCATCAAATCCCATACATACCCGTGCACAGTGGTTCATTTACTGCTATGTTCAATGCAGCGAACTATGGATTGAATTACAGCTTTATCTATACTGGGGAGCGTTACAGTCAAAAAGCTAATATTCCGGCTAACTATGTCGATCCCTGGTACACGCATGATTTATCCGTTTGGTATTCTCTTCAATACAATAAAAAAGTATTAACCGTCCGGGCAGAAGTAAACAATGTTTTGGATCAGCATTATGATGTCATCCTTAATTTTCCGATGCCTGGTCGTCATTATCGTCTTTCATTAACTATGAACATATGAAGCCATTTTTACGAAATCTTAGGGTTTATAATTTACTTTTTTTTATAGGCCTATTCTTGATCCTTCAGTCTTGCAGAAAAGACCCTCAGCCTTTACCGTCTGAAAATGAGGAAGTAGTTGTTCCTGATCCGGATGCTTCTATTATCGGTTTTTATCTTCTCAATGAAGGTAATATGAATATGAATAAAGCTTCTCTGGATTTTATGAATCTTCAAACTGGTGATTATCAGCGAAATATATACCATGAGGTAAACCCTGAAATATCGAAGGGACTAGGTGATGTAGGGAATGATCTGGCTATTTACGGGAGCAAGTTATACGTAGTGGTCAATAACTCCAATAAGGTCGAGATTTTGGATAAGTACACAGCCAAAAAACTCGGACAGATCGATATCATAAATTGTCGTTACATAACTTTTCATAAGGGCAAAGCCTATGTAAGTGCTTATTTGGGGCAGGTGGGAGATCCGAATGCACCCAATGGAATTGTGGCAGAAATCGATACCACTAGCTTGGAGATAACACGTCGTGTAGAGGTAGGTCGCCAACCTGAAGAGCTGGCCGCCATCGGAAACAAGCTCTATGTAGCAAACTCTGGCGGCTACAGTCCTCCAAATTACGAAAGTACTGTTTCGGTTATTGATATTCAAAGTTTTAAAGAAGTAAAGCGGATCGAGGTGGCGCCAAATCTTCACCGGTTGAAGGTTGATGCTTATGGGGATCTGTATGTTACGTCTCGTGGCGACTATTATGAAATGCCGTCGAAAGTCTATGTGATCGATACGAATACAGAATCTATTAAAAGAAAATTTGACATTGCTGCAAGTCAGTTGGTTATCGATGATGATATCGCGTATATCTATAGCACGGAATGGAGCTACATAACCGGGCAGAATACGATCGGCTATCACATGCTTGATGTCAAGAATGAGAAGATTCTGAATCGCTCTTTTATAACGGACGGTACGGAACGTAACATTACGTTACCCTACGGGATTGCTGTCAATCCGGAGACGAAGGACGTATATGTAACTGACGCTAAGGACTATGTCTCACCGGGGACAATCTACTGCTTTGACAACGCCGGTAAGTTGAAGTGGTCAACCATCACCGGTGATATTCCCGCACACTTTGCATTTGTTTATTAATTATACTAGAATAGAATGAAAATCAATCTTAAACCCCTTGCAAAAATTTGGATACTTTTTTTTGCCACTACATTCACGGTTGTTTCCTGTACTAAGGATGGAGACCCGATTCTTCCGCCTTCCATCGAAATGTCTCATGCAGACTCAGAACTTACGGTTGCCTTTGAAGAAGAGTTGATCTTGACGGCTACGTCGACGGCAAACACAGAGTACGAAGAAGAATGGAAAGTTAACGGTGAGCAGGTCAGCACAGAGAGTTCCTATACATTTCAATCAAATCAGAGCGGAACGTATACAGTCGAGTATCGTGCGTATAATGAAGCAGGCGAATTTACAAAAGAATATACCGTTATAGTGGATGTAAAGAAAAGACCGATAACTGATCACAGTAATATCTACGTAACGACATTATTTGAATATAAACCTGCACCCGGACAGTTTATTAACAAAGCACCAGGAAATCATGAAAGTGCAGAGGGAATACTTGGAGGTAAAGGACTCGTTAGTTTGGGTGCATGGGGCGGCTATATTGTTTTGGGTTTTGACCATACCGTAGTTAATAATGACGGGGAAGACATTATGATATATGGCAATGCAATGGCCAATTTTGCAGAGCCGGGCGTGGTTTACGTTATGCAGGATGAGAACGGAAACGGTGAGCCGGACGACATCTGGTATGAACTTGCCGGAAGTGAATTTGGAAAAGAGGGCGTTATCCGTAATTACTCGGTGACTTATACGAGACCGGAGACTGCAACCGCTGATATTCCATGGAAAGATAATAAAGGCAATGAAGGTGTTGTAAAAACCAACACATTTCACAAACAACCTTACTACCCCGAATGGATTACTGAAAATGAGTATACGCTTAAAGGCGTCCTTTTACCTTCAGGAAATATAGACATGTCTAATCCCAGTTATATCACAAGCAACCCTTTTGAGTTTGGCTATGCGGATAATACGCAAGGGGGTGATAAGATTGATATCTCCAATGCAGTAGATGCTGAAGGAAATAAAATCAAGTTGACCGGAATCGATTTTATCAAAATACAAACCGGAATACAAGCAAATATGGGTTGGTTGGGAGAACTCTCGACGGAAATTGTCGGTATAGCTGACCTAAGTTTATTATCTGAAAACTAAAATTAAATATATGAAACAATTACACTTAAAACCTGCATTTTTCTCGTTGATATTAAGCTTACTCTTTTTAGGAGCTTGTACCAAAGACACGATCGAACCTAAGCCAGAACCGGAACCTGATCCCGAAGAACCCATCGAAGAGTCCGATCCGGGAAGATATAGCAATGGTTTCTTTCTGATTCACGAAGGGTGGTTTGGACATGGTACCGGATCTGTGAGTTTTTATGATTATGAAACAGAAAGCCTGATAGACAGCGTTTTTCAAAAGGAGAATCCGGATAAAGATTTTGAACCAACGAGTTCAACAGTTCAATACGCTGCGATATTCGATGGAAATTTATACATTGTAAGCAAAGTTAACGGACCGGTCGTTGTCGCTGATGCAGAGACATTAAAGGAAGTTGGTAGAATACCTGCACGTCAGGGTTATGATTGGCGTGCATTTGTCGGTGTCGATGAAAACACAGGTTTGCTGAGCAGCACAGATGGTATCCATATCGTAAACCTACAGACCATGGGCTTGTCAGGAAAATTATATGGGATCAGCGGACAAACGGGAGACATGCTTAAAACCGACAAATATGTATTTGCTCTCTCACAGAGCAATGGGGCAGTGGCTTATTATGCTGATGACCTTTCGGTTGCCAGAAGGATACCAGGTGTCACAACAGGATTTGCGGAAACCCCCAACGGAAAGGTGTGGTATACCTCTAATGAGTATCTGATCAGTTTGGACGGTGAAACGTTGGAAGCGGATACGGTTGAGCTTCCTTACAAGTCAAATTCGACCTGGTTTGCTTGGTATCCGTCGCCGATAATCGCTTCGAGCACAGAAGATGCAGTGTATATGCAGAACGCACCTATGTTCGGCGGTGGTAAAGAGGTATATAAATACGTAGATGGCGACGAAAGCTCCTTGGCTGCTCCTTTTATTACTACTGCCGATAAGCAATCTTTTTATAAAAAGAATATCGGTTACGATGCGACTTTAGATCAGATTGTAACGAGCACTGTACAAGATGGATACGGAGCTAATTATGCGGTTAATACGCTAAACTTCTACGATGCTAAAACCGGTGACTTGGTTAAGAGTATGCCGTTTAATAAGAAGCTCAACGAAGCAGGAGATGATGTGAGTTACTTTTTTACATCTATGTTCGTTTTCCATAACGAAGATTAAGGAGCTTTAAGGATGTGGATGAGGTAGAATGAGGTTTTGCTTATCTATCTCATCCTGATCCTTAAAACCTGATGATTAGCTGTCACATACAAGGTTTTCTCATCGTCCGATAAGTCACAATTCGAAACCGGATGTGGGATTCGAATCCGTCCGATCGGCTCAAAATTTCTGTTCAAGATCCATAGACCGCCCGGTCCGCTCGAATAAATATTACCATTTCTGTCAACCGTGAACCCATCTGCTCCACCGCCATAAGGAGAAAAGTCGAAAGCAATTCCCTTTTCTTCCAAAGCGCCATCCTTTAAGATATTGTAAAGATAGAGGTAGGGCTTGTTACCATCGGAATTACTGACGATAAGTTGTTTATGATCAGGTGTTAAACCAATGCCGTTTGGATATGGAATGGAATCAATTAACAGCGTGACCATTCCTTTTTTGTCAATTCTATAAACACCACAAAAATCGAGTTCCCGCTTATCAATGGTTTGCTCTTTTAACCCATAGGGCGGATCGGTAAAATAAACATCACCGTTTTTGTGTTGTACAAGATCGTTTGGACTGTTTAACTTTTTGCCGTTATATTGATTAGCAAGAGAAATAAAGTTAGCTTCTGGTGCGGTTAATCGTGCGTCCATTCTCGCTATTTGACGATTTCCATGCTGAGTCATCAAAAGATTCCCAGATTCATCAATAATCAAACCGTTTGATCCCGGTTCACCTGGTCGGTTCTCTGTACCAGAATATCCAGAAGGGTAGAGATAGTCCTCGATGCCGCCAGCTTCCGTCCATTTATAAATTTTATTGTCGGGAATATCGGAGAACAGCAACATATTTTCCCTTTCAACCCACAACGCACCTTCCGTCCACTTAAAACCTTCGGCCAGAACCTCAATTTTTGTATTGGGTTTAATGAGTTTGTTCAACTCAGGTTTTAATACCTCAATAGACCCAATGGTAGGGTAGCTTATCGTTTTTACGTCTTTTTGGGCAAAAGTAGTTTGTACTGAAAGATAGAGAATAAAAAAGAGTAGGGATAGGGCGCGTTTCTTCATGTCCTAAAGATACAACTTTAAAGACACAAGTGTTACAGTTTTAAAGATCCAAGTGTGTTGAAAAAGTAGGGTTAGGAAGGTAATTGTTGCCCGGATCGCCAAAGTTGATATTTCTCGAGATCTTTAGCTACCTGCTTGATAACCAATCCAATGATAAACATGTCATCGATCAGGCCAAAACCCAGTACGAAATCGGGGAATAAGTCAACAGGCGACAAAAAATAAATCATACCTGCCAGAATGGCAATCAACGATTTCTTGGGAATGTCTTTGTAACTTCCGTTTAAGTAATCGCGAACGAGGGAGAACAGGTTTTGTAGTTGATCCCATATTCCTGCTAAATCATGCTTGTTGGCATTTGCTTTCTGAAAAGCTTGATCGAGCGTCTTTTTAGTCTTTTCCTTGTCTTTTATAAGTTGTGAAGCACGACTTTCAGATTTACTGAACTTATTGTATAGATATTTTAAGTTTAATTCCACTTTCTTCATATCGGATATTGTGCAATTTTTTTGCCAACAATTTTCGGTACCGTTTTCATTAATATTTTCTCAAAAAACCTTGAATATTCATGTGTCTAAGCCTACCTTGCCTATGGATGGTTGAATTTTATAAATAATCGAAAAATGAGACGGAATGTATTGAAGGTGCATCAGGATGACAACGTATTAGTTGCTTTGGTTGATTTGAAGGCTGATGAGATTGTGGAATATGAAGGGAAAGAATATAAGCTGAAAGAAGCAATTCCAGCTAAGCACAAACTCTTTACAGATGATATTAAGGTAGGGGGCTCGGTAATAATGTACGGAACCTTGGTCGGGAAAACACAGTGCGAGGTAATGACCGGTCAGCGAATGAGTACAGAGAATGTAAAGCACGCTGCATCTCCTTATCACTATCGTCCATTTAATTATCAATGGGATGCACCGGATGTGTCAAAGTTTGTCGGACGCACAATTGATGGTTATCATCGGTCGGACGGAAGAGTGGGTACAGCGAACTATTGGTTGTTTATACCAACGGTTTTTTGTGAGAATAGAAATCTCGATGTGATAAAAGAAGCGCTATATTCTGAGCTTGGCTATGATGTAACCGATAAATACAAAACAAAAGTACGTTTATTGAAGGAATTATATCTTGATGGAAAGAATGTTGAATCTGCAAATTTAAGTATAACTGAGGCGATTGTTCCGGTCGACCGCCTCTTTAAAAACGTAGATGGGATCAAATTTCTAAATCATCAGGGAGGCTGTGGTGGCATTAGGCAGGATTCGGAAGTGTTGAGCAAGCTCTTGGCGGCCTATGCGGATCATCCGAACGTCGCCGGTGTTACCTTGCTGAGTCTGGGATGTCAGAATTTGCAAGTTAAAGACTTTCTCAGGGATCTGAAAGAACGCAACCCGGCTTTTGACAAGCCACTACATATATTTGAACAACAGCAGTCTACTAGTGAGGAACAATTAATTACAGACGCTATTCATCAGACATTCTTAAGCCTGGTAGCAGCAAATCAACTGACCAGACAGCCCGCACCTTTAAGTCACTTGACTATTGGGGTAAAGTGTGGGGGAAGTGATGGTTTCAGTGGTATATCGGCAAATCCAGCGGTGGGCCACTGTTCTGATCTGTTAGTAGCATTGGGTGGCAGGGTTCTTTTAGCAGAGTTTCCCGAGCTTTGTGGTGCGGAACAGGATATTATCGATCGGACAGAGGATGAATTTGCTGCAAGGCGATTTATTGAGCTGATGTCTGCATACAGTAGAGCTGCAGAAAATGCAGGTTCGGGTTATCATATGAACCCTTCGCCTGGCAATATTCGCGATGGACTTATTACGGATGCTATAAAAAGTAATGGAGCAGCGAAAAAGGCAGGTTTGTCACCAGTGGTGGATGTGTTGGATTATACAGAGCCATCGCTTAAAAGTGGCCTTAATCTGGTTTGTACACCGGGGAATGATGTTGAAGCAACAACTGGTCAGGCCGCTAGTGGTGCAAACCTTATTTTATTCACAACAGGATTGGGCACACCAACTGGCAATCCGATTTGCCCCGTCATTAAGGTAGCAAGTAATACGAAACTTGCGGAGCGGATGAAAGATATCATTGATATTGACTGCGGTCCTATAATTGCTGGTGAGAAAACGATTGAGGAGATGGGGGAAGATATCCTGGAATACTGTATAAAAGTGGCTTCTGGATTGGTAGTACCCCATGCCGTTCGTCTCAATCAAGACGACTTTATCCCTTGGAAACGGGGTGTCTCTCTATAGACTTTTCGAGAACGTTATCGCTACTATATACCTCGATTTTCTTGATTTAATGTTCGTATTATCTAATATTTGTTTAGGCAGACATGTCTGTTGACCAAAACTAATTCACCTCATAGTATGCGCCTGTTGCTATTTATTTTACTTATGATACCATCTTTCGGTTTTTCACAAGCGAACAAACTTCCAAGCGTTTTTGTGAGTAAGCAGTCGGATTTTATCGCCGAGCAGCTGCGAAATGAGGCCGCTAGTGCCAATAAGGATCTTGAAATAAAGAATATACCTTTATGGCTAAATAACCGTACGTCATTACGAAGCAAAATAATCGAACATGCAGGAGTTGATTTTTTTCCGGATTTAGATCTTGATTTTCAGGAAACCGGTCGCCAGCAACTGAATGGTTACTCGGTGAGGAATATTCGATTTCAAACGCGTCCAGGAGTGCTTGCCACCGGATCCTTATATGTTCCGGATGACGAGGGGACCTTTCCGGCAGTCATCGTTACCCACGGTCATTGGGACGGCGGTCGGCGATCTGACCTCTTCCAATCCGTTGGACATAGTCTGGCACAAAACGGATTTGTTTGTTTGGTTATGGATGCTTGGGGCGCTGGCGAGCGGACCACTGATCATGAAGTTCATGAATATCATGGTTCTAATTTAGGGGCATCGTTAATGAATATCGGAGAAACGCTACTCGGTATGCAGGTGACCGATAATATCAGAGGGGTAGATCTCCTTTCTTCCTTTCCATTTGTTGACAAAGAGCGTATCGGAGCTACGGGTGCGAGTGGTGGGGGTAATCAGTCGATGTGGCTGGCGGCCATCGACGAGAGAATCATGGCTGTAGTTCCAGTCGTCAGCGTAGGTACGTTTCAATCTTATATTCTTAATAGCAATTGCGTATGTGAACTGCTTCCAGGTGGATTGACGTTTACCGAAGAAACAGGAGTGTTGGGACTGATAGCTCCCCGGGCCTTGAATATATTTAATGCTACGGAAGATAGGAATCCGTCGTTTAGTACAACCGAAATGCTCAGAAGTTACCAAGGTGCTTTGCCAGTCTTTCAACATTTAGGCGCCGAAAGTCAAATTCAGTATACCTTGTTTAAGACAGGACACGGTTATTCTGAGGAGATGCGCGAAGCCATGGTCGGTTGGTTCAAGTTGAAACTGAAAAAAGATGGCGATGGTGCTCCTCAACCAGAAAAGCCTTTTCAATTGTTATCCCAGCAATCCTTGGCTACTTACAAAAAGGGGACAAGGGAACCCGATTTTGCTACAACAGCTGCTTACGCTCGGATAGAAGGTAGTCGACTTCGTTCGGGGCAGGATGCTGCTACTTTTAACCCTGAATTAAAGAGGATAGAATTAACTCAACTGTTGAAAATTTCAGCCTTGCCTGATTTGAAAAATATTGTCTCTAACGGGCACGAAAGAAGTTGGGAAAAGCTTGTATTAGAGGGGTCAGACGGTAGGCGAATCCCGGTTTTATATCGACCAGCTAAGAATGCGACACAATATAAAGTTATGTTCAGTGGCGGCGGAAAGGACAACTTACCGACATCTTTCGTAGAAGAAGCAATAAAGGAAAATGTGAATTTGATTGTGGTCGACCTATGGGGGACAGGAGAACAAGCGTCTCCACTCGCTCAGCATATTGACGGCCGTTTGCCTGCATTTCATACACTTTCACGTTCGCTGCTTTGGTTAGGCAAGACGGTAATGGGTGAATGGGTTAAGGATATTCATGCGGTAATTAAGTTTATTGGCACCAAAGCAAGTCAACCTCCGATTGAAATAATGGGATTTGAAGAAGCAGGTATTGCTGCGATTTTATATGGAGCTCTTTATGTTGATGTCGGTGAGATAGTCAGTGTGAACAGTCCTTACAGCTATCTTTTTGACACTCGTGAAGGTGTTGACCATTACCACATGGCAGTACACCTACCGGGCTTCTTACAATGGGGAGATTTATCGCTCGCCGCATCATTAGCCAGTGCGCAAATTATATTTTCCCATCCCATGACCATGTTTGGTCGGAAGCTTTCGCCTATGGAGATGAGAAGTATTAGGAAAGAATATGCTTATTTCGAGGATTTAGCAGGCAAAAGTAAAACAACAAAGTTTATAGACTGATTAAATAGAATTATGAAAAGTAACCGTAGAGAATTTTTAAAATTAACAGGTGTTGCCGGATTAGGTCTCGCCAGCATAGGGCCATTTTCTGGTTGTAACACTGTTCAAACTCAGGCGAAAGATGAAAGTCTTTCCGATATTAGACGGGCAGTGGGTAAGTCATATACTCAGAGCTTTAATATGAGTGGTTATCGCGCACCGAAGATCGATCAGGTGAGAGTAGGATTTATTGGCGTTGGAAATCGTGGTTCAGCAGCAGTTGAACGGATGAGTTATCTGAATGGCGTGAGTATCAACGGGATTTGTGATGTTCGCCCAGAACAAGCTGAAGGAGCAAAAAAGCGGATAAAGAGTACAGGGCATAATCCGACCCTATACAGCGAAAGTACTGAATCCTGGAAACAAATGTGTGATAGCGATGATTACGACCTGATCTACATATGCACACCATGGGAGCTTCACGCACCGATGGCTTTATACGCAATGGAAAATGGCAAGCATGTTGCCGTAGAAATTCCTGCGGCCACGACTGTTGATGATTGTTGGCGACTTGTTGAGACATCTGAAAAAACCAAGAAACATTGTGTCATTTTGGAAAATTGCTGTTATGATTTTTTTGAATTATTGACTCTAAATATGGTTCGTCAAGGCTTTTTCGGTGAATTGATCCATGCGGAAGGAGCGTATATTCATGACATCCTGCATAGTATCTTTTCAAAGGACAAGCGGTATGACCTTTGGAGGCTTAAAGAGAATGCGGCAAGAAATGGTAATCTATATCCAACGCATGGTTTAGGGCCGGTTGCGCAAGCGATGGATATTAACCGTGGTGACCGAATGGATTATTTAGTTTCTATGGCTTCGAATGATTTTATGATGAACCCCTTAGCAAAGGAATTGGCTTCCGAAGATTCAAGTTACAAAGAATATGTTGATAAGCCATTTCGAGGTAATATGAATACCAGTATTATTAAAACAAGCAAGGGTAGAACGATCATGCTCCAACACGATGTCACCTCACCGCGACCGTACTCCAGGATTCATTTATTGAGTGGTACGAAAGCTACAGCAAGGAAATATCCTTTACCGGGAAAGATAGCAACCGGACACGAACGTTGGTTTAATGAAGAGGAAATGATGTCAGTGGAAGAGCAATATACACCTTCAATCGTAAAAAAGATAGGAGATCTCGCTAAGCAAGTAGGCGGGCATGGCGGTATGGACTTTATGATGGATTGGCGATTGATAGACTGTCTCCGTAACGGTCTGCCAGTTGATATGGATGTTTACGATGCGGCCGCTTGGAGTGTTATTGGCCCACTAACCGAATGGTCTGTGGCTAATCGGAGCGGTGCAATTGATATCCCTGACTTTACAGGAGGTTCGTGGAAGACAAATAAGCCCGTCGATATTTCATTAAGTGAAGGAGCCAATACTGGCGTGAGGCTATAAAAAATATACGTTACACATAGAATTAAAAATTAACATCAAATAAATAATGGAAGTTATCGTAAAAAATAATCCGAAAGATCTTGGTCGTGCTGCTGGAATAAAGACAGCCGAACTCATCAACGAAGCGATTCGTAAAGATGGAGAAGCTCATGTTATTCTGGCGACAGGCGCAAGTCAATTTGAAACATTGAATCAGCTAATCGAACAAGAAGTCGATTGGTCAAAGGTTACCATGTTCCATTTAGATGAATACATCGATTTGCCTGAAACACATCCGGCAAGCTTTAGAAAATACCTAAGAGAGCGTTTTTTAAATAAAGTATCGCCTCTCAAATCTTTTTATTTAATTGATGGTGAAGCGGATCCGGAGGAAGAGCGTCAACGCTTGGGTGAGTTGATAAAAAAGCATCCCATTCATGTTGCTTTGGTTGGTATCGGGGAAAATGGACACTTAGCGTTTAATGATCCGCCGGCTGATTTTGAGACCGAGGAGCCTTATCTGATCGTTAATTTGGATGCTGACTGTCGTGGGCAGCAATTGAATGAAGGATGGTTCGGTTCTATCGATGAGGTTCCTAAAAAAGCAATCAGCATGTCAGTTAGACAAATATTAAAGTCTGAGGTAATCATCTGCTCCGCACCCGACGCAAGAAAAGCTCCAGCCGTGCAAAAGGCTATTGAAGGCCCCGTTTCAAACTTGGTTCCCGCTAGTATCTTACAGTCACACCCTAACTGCATGTACTATCTCGACAAGGATTCTGCAAAATTGCTGTCGTAAAAAGAAAGATTTATTTGTAGCTAGTTATTAATTATACAAGGGTTCGTCTGGGGGTAATCATATCATGTGACGAACCTTTTTTGTGATTTTTTAGATGGTAAATTGAGTATATTTGAACTTGTACCGTTAAAGTGAATTGATGGAACCAAAGAAAAGGCCAATTACCATAAAAGATCTAGCTCGTATACTTGAAATATCCGTCTCGACCGTTTCACGAGCTCTAAGAGACACCTATGATGTGAACCCGGAAACGAAGGAAAAGGTTCTGGCATTAGCGGCCGAATTGAATTATAAGCCAAATTTTAATGCGACAGGTTTGGCAAAAGGCAGTACCCGGAATATAGGTATCATAACACCTCATATTACAAATTATTATTTCGCAACGGTCATTACGGGTATACAAGAGCTTGCTTTTAAGGAAGGCTTTAAGATTATCCTCTTTGTTACGAATGATTCGCCAGAACGTGAACTGGAAATTGCAGAAAGTATTGCAATAACGAGCTTAGATGGTCTTTTGGTCTCAATCTCTTCTAATACGGATGAATGTGTTCATTTTCAAAAATTGATTGATGAAGGGATGCCAATTGTATTTTTTGATCGGGTCCCCAATGAGATAGAAGCATCAAAAGTTGTTCAGGATGACTATGAAGGAGCATTACAGGGTACCATTCATTTAATTAATAGTGGCTATAAGAAAATAGCACATATCGCCGGTCCGAAAGGACTTGCTTTTACGGCGAACCGACTCCAAGGTTACCTTGACGCCCTGGCGCAATATAATATGGAACCTAAAGATGAGTGGATCGTACATTCCGGGTTCTCGCAAGCTCATGGGGAGCAGGACTGCGATCATTTGTTAAGTCTCGATAACCCGCCTGATGCTATATTCGCGGTCAACGATCGAAAAGCCATCGGCGCCATGCTTTCATTAAAAAGACATAAAGTGAAAATTGGAGAAGAGGTGGGCGTTGTTGGTTTTACCAATGATCCGATGTCTGTTATCATATCACCTACATTAACCACCATTGCTGAACCGGCATTTGAAATTGGGCAGAAAAGTTGCGAGCTATTGATCAAGCACATTACCAAAACTTACTTTGAAGGAGAAAATATTATTCTCCCTAATCAGCTGATTGTAAGGGAGTCAAGTATTCGGAGCTAATTTTATTTTATTCGTTTTCCATGTTCGTATACGATGTCCGATAAATGCATAGAAGACGAGATACGAGTAACAGGGGAATAATACCCAATAGGCTAGGCGATCATTGAAGATATCAACGAAATAACCGTAAGCTAAAGGCAATAGCGCGTTTCCGCATAGTCCCATAATCAGAACGGATGATCCGAGTTTAGTGAATTTGCCCAGACCATCAATCGCTAAAGGCCAGATTCCTGCCCATATTAATGAGTTGGGTAGACCCAACAAAACAACAAACCAGATTGATATGTCAGTATAATGATTCAGAAAGTGTACATTTCCATTGACAGATACGATCAGTAAGGTCAATATAACACCGAGTAATGTACATAGCTGAAGCGCCTGTTTTTGGCTAATATACTTGGGTATTAGTGTGATACCAAGCAAATAGCCGCAAATTGTTATTGCTAGCGTGTAGGAGGGGAAGGTTTTCGCTTCCAGAATATCAATACCCATCGATCCGGCGTAGTTGATAATGGTGTCAATCGCAATGACCTGTGTACCTACGTGCAGGAAAATAGCAATGGCGCCTAAAATAAGGTGTGGAAATTGTAAAATGCTGGTCTTGCCTGTATTGGCTAGCGCAATATCTTCGGTTTCTTGTTCGGTATCGATTTCTGGCAGAGGGGAGAAGCGCACAAAAAGCCCCAGGCAGATCAACCCAATTCCCAAAATCGTATATGGGGTAATCACTCTTCTGATTAGTTCATCCAGCGCAGCGGCTCGCTCGGTTGCATTCATCAAGGGTATTTGTTCAAATAAAGTACTATCACTCGCTTTTAGAATGACGGCCGCAAAAATAAGGGGAGCCAGAATACCCGCGCCTTTATTGCAGATGCCCATGATGCTGATCCGTTGTGCGGCTCGTTCCTTCGGACCGAGAATGGTGATATACGGATTGGCTGCCGTTTGTAGTACGGCAAGGCCAGTCCCTAACGAGAAAAGACCAATGAGGAATACTTCATAAGTTCTGGTATAAGCAGCCGGTATAAATATAAATGCACCCAGAGCCATAATCCAGAAGCCGACCATCATGCCTTTCTTGAAACCAACCGCTTTTAGTAGATAAGAAGAAGGTACAGACATTACTAGGTATGAGATGTAAAAAGCGAAGGCGACCAAGTAGGATTGAAAGTTCGTCAGTTCACAAGCAATCTTAAAATAGGGAATGAGAATCGCATTGACCCAGGAAACAAAACCAAACATAAAAAATAAAACACCGATAATGCCAATTGAAATAACGGTATCTCGCTTACTTAATGAGTCGACAGTAACTTTTGTTGTTGTGCTTGCCATAAAAGAGATTTTTCTTGGTTTGTCAATTACCAAAATATTAATAAAAAGGGATAAAGCCACTAAAAAGGCAATATTAAAGTATGAAAACGTTCTCGACAGCCATTTGATCTGTGAATGATCGCTTTACAGTTTCCAATTAATTATTGTATCTTTGTCTACCGATTAAAATTCGCACACTTAATCCCTTCAGGACAACCCCCTTGACTAAACCGTGCTAAAATTCTTAATAAATAATATGGCGAGATCACAAGAAACGTTCAACAAAAAAGAAAAAGAAAAGAAAAGATTAAAGAAAAGACAAGACAAAGAACAGAAGCGGGAGGAACGCAAAGCGAATTCTGATAAAGGAAAAGATTTAGAAGAATTGTTTGCGTATGTTGATGAAAATGGAAATATTACAGATACACCACCTGACCCGACAAAAAAGAAAGTTATTAAGACCGAAGATATTGAGATTGGCGTGGCGAAGCAACCCGAGCTGACGGCCGAGGATTTGATCCGAAATGGTGTTGTGACTTTTTTCAATGAATCGAAAGGTTACGGTTTTATTAAAGACCAGGAAAGTCAAGAGAGTATCTTTTTCCACGTAAACGGTCTTGAAGAAGAAGTTATCGAAGGGAACAAAGTGTCTTTCGAAGTTGAAAAAGGTCTTAAGGGCCTTAACGCTATCAAGGTTAAAAAATCTACATAAAACAAAATTTAATTCTTGTCACAAGAATTAATGTCATAGGAATAATTCCCAGTTCCTTCAATTCATAGAAGTCTAAGAAGTACGATCAATTTCCTTCGATCGGCAGATCGTATCTATTTGCAGATCGTATCTATTTTATGTTTTCAAAAATGGCATTATACTTGCCTTTGGGTAGCTAGTATTTAAACGTAATAATATAAAGATGAAAAAGTATTTGAAGGTATTCGGGTTAATATTGGTTGTATTAATCGGTTTTTCGGCTTGCAGCGAGGAGACGGTTACAAGTGCCGAAAAGGATATTGTAAATAATGTGCTCCGAACTGGGAATTGGAGATCTCTTGAAAAAACGATTTCTAGTGGTGGGGAGATGGGAATTACGACGGAACTGATTACCGAAGGTGGACGCCTTGAATTTAAAAGTGATAATAAAGCTTGGTTCTATGACGGTGATAATGCTCATTCTGTTCCTTATCGCGTGATTGCTACCAAGGAAATGGAGTTTGATGGGATGACTTATGTGATTCAGGAAAACATTGTGGGTAAAATCAACACGTTAACGTTAATTAACGATGAAGGTGCGACACAAACACGATTAGTGTTTAAACGTAATCGTGACTAGATCGTAGTCAAGAACGACCGTAGAAAAAGTCGAAAAGATTATCTAATTTGCAGGTAATCTTTTCGACTTTTTTAATGACCGTTTAAATTACATAATGAAGATTACAGTCCCGAAACCACTAATGAAAACAACAATCCCTGTATCAAAGATTTTATTTTTTCTATTTTTCTTGCTGGTCGTTAGCCATGACTATGGCTATGGACAAACGAATCGTGTCCATGAGCTTGGAATTGAAATTGGTGTGTTGCCGAAAGGCAAATGGAATGCAATAACTGATGTGGCTGGTGTCTCTGTGGGACATAAAACCCGCATAGAAGGCGATTCGGTACGGACAGGAGTCACTGCTATACTGCCTCATCAGGGTAATATTTTTCAGGAAAAGGTGCCGGCGGCTGTCTTTGTGGGCAATGGTTTTGGGAAATTAGCAGGCATTACGCAAGTCAATGAACTGGGGAATCTGGAAACGCCAATTATTTTGACAAATACATTGAATGTTGCAACGGCTATGAATGCGGTGATCGGCTATACGCTTGATCAAAAAGGAAACGAAGAAGTTCGATCGGTTAATGCGTTGGTGGGAGAAACGAATGATGGTTATCTGAATGATATCCGAGGACGCCACCTTACACAAAACGATGTGCTGGAAGCTATCCGCGATGCAGAAACAGGTCTGCCGGCTGAGGGGAACGTCGGAGCGGGTACAGGAACGGTTTGTTTCGGCTTCAAAGGTGGTATTGGCACTGCCTCCCGGAAGCTGCCCGAGTCATTAGGTGGTTATACAGTTGGTGTACTGGTACAAAGTAATTTTGGCGGAGTCTTACAAATTGCCGGGGTGAATATAGGGAAGGAGCTGAAGCAGTTCTCCTTTAGTAATGAATTGTTAAATAATGTGGATGGTTCCTGCATGATCGTGGTAGCTACAGACGCGCCACTCGATCATCGAAATTTGGAACGATTGGCTAAGCGCGCTTTTATGGGATTAGCGAAAACAGGAGGAATCGCATCAAACGGGAGTGGCGATTATGTTATCTCGTTCTCTACGGCGAATCGGATTCCCTATAATAGCACGGAGCCTTTGTTGCATCCGAAACATTTAACAAATGAATCGACATCACCCATTTTTATGGCAGCCATTGAAGCAACGGAAGAAGCGATCCTAAATTCGCTTTTTCAGGCAGAGGATATGGTCGGCAGGGATGGTAATAAAGTGGAAGCACTGCCAGTTGAAAAAATAAGGGGTATCTTAAAGAAACATCAGGTTATCAAGTAACTTGCGTTCGATATCACGCAAATCTTGTTCTCTTGATGAATTCAGCCTGTATTTGTTTTGTAACCAATCCGCTTTCCTCGCCGAGAAAAAACTCCTTTCCTTCTAACTCAAGTTTTCCGATTGCTAATATTTGTGTAGTTGTTCCGGCGAGAAATGCTTCCTCGACATCATCTATTTCGTTTATCCCGATCGCGACTTCCTCGACAAATAACCCGTGTTCGCGACAAATTTCAATGACGACTTTACGAGTGATGCTAGGAAGGATATGCTTGTCAAGGGGGTGGGTAAACAGTGTTTGGTCTTTCAAGAAGAATACCGACGTATGAGTTCCTTCAGTAATTAAACCATTGCGTACGAATAGGTTTTCATTTGCGCCTTGAAGTTTCGCCTCATTGTTGGCGCGGACATTTGCCATGAGGGAAGTCGACTTGATATCGCAGCGGTGCCAGCGGTAATCCTCTGAAAATATAACGGTCGCTAGTTTATTTTCAAATCCAGATAAATCAATAGGGTAAACATACAGTAGGACAGTAGGTGCCGTATTGGCCGGGAAAGCGTGTGCTCGGGGAGCCGTACCTCTGGTAACCTGGATATAGACTGCAGCGTCTGACTTGCTATAAGGCGACCGGGCAATGGCCTCGTCGATAATTGGATTTAACTGGGAAACGTCATAGTGAATACCGACCTCATTCAAGCCAAATTGCATTCGATCGAGATGATCATGCAAACGAAAAACTATCCCATCATAGAGAGGGATTACATCATAGATTCCATCGCCGAATAAAAAACCACGGTCAAAAACCGATACAGTTGCGTTTTCTTGATCACGCCATTCGCCGTTAATATAGACTTCCGAAGGATATGAATTTTTCATGTCGAAAATTCGATAATATTTCGTGTTATCGCAAATTATTTTTGAACCACATTAGAAGTTCATAATAAATTGTCCAAGACTTGTTTTACATGTTAAACGATATATTCCGAAATAAAATGCTATTACTACCCTATTTTCACTCGATTATACGGGTGGAATAGGGAATTAATAGGAAATAAATAGTTAATAATGTAAACCAAGTTATTTACAGCTTCCGCAGTAATCTGTCCTGACTTTTTGATAAATGAGCCGTTTTTTGCCAGAAAAAACTTAACTTTAAATAGATGGTCGCTACGTTAAAATATTTGTCGTTTCTTCTTCTCGGTATTCTTCTAAATGCTGAGGGCTGTAAGAAAGAATCGGTTGATGGCATGTCAACCGATTTTGTAAAAAATAAGATTGCGGAGATCGAGAAAAATCCAGTTTATAATCCACCGGCATCCATATGGAAATGGGAGTATCAGGATTCAATATATTTTTATGTGACGGCCGATTGTTGCGATCAGTTCAATGAGCTGTATAATCGTGATGGAAAATTGATTTGTCATCCGGATGGTGGATTTACGGGTAGGGGTGATGGCAACTGCCCGGTCGATTTCCGGTCTTTAGATTCTACGCAGCTAAAGAAAACACTTGTTTGGCGCGATAGTCGGAAGTAAAACACAGTAATTTACCTTACATCCAGTTTCTACTACTGGTTTCTATTTGGTAGGTGAGGATATCAACATATTTTTTGAGCGCAGTGTAGTCTCCGAAACGGAACGAAAGGTCGCCACCGGCGGTGTGGAGCACGATATGACCGATATCGCTACGACGATGCCAAAAGTTCTGCTTGATGCTGATCGCCTGAATTTTATAGGGTTCAATAATTTCAGTCTGAATATCCCAGATACCGCTTTGTTTAATGACGAAATCTTTGTTGATATAGAGTCGGTTATTTCGGTAGCCAAAATAAATTAGTGTTCCGGTAAGCAAGAGATAGAAAAATGCCATATAATAAACTACTTCTGGGACAGCGGTGTTGATTTGCAATAGAAAGAGAATTCCTAATGGCAGCAACAGAAGAAAAGCGAGCGGGGCAATAATTTTGCGGATATTTGGTTTCAGAAGATGGCCTTGGCTGATGGGCTTATCCAGAACAAACTTGATAATGGCATCTAACTCCCGTCGATTGCATCCGGGCATTCTTATTTTAGCCTTCTTGTCGGTATGGACATCGCTGGTCGGCTGCTGGATGCAAAGTTCATATAAGTTCATTTTACGTTGGAAGTAGTTGTTCTGGTACGCAATTTTTTGGACTTTTTGCGGATGAATCACTGTGCTTTTGCTGTTAAACAAGCCATAGGCTATGTTCAGCGAGCCACCTTGTTTGGTGATTGACAGGTCGTAATAAACAAGGATGGTGCGGATAAGGTTGAAAAGAATGGTAATGATAAAGAGCCCGATAATGAGTGAGACTATGAACTGAACCCCCAAATGGGTACTTACCAGCTGATAAAATTCATCTTCGCTTTCCTCATCGTTCCACCAGATATCCTTAACGTTATTGTAGATTGCACTTAGAAAGGCGAGTAGAAGAAAAAAGCTTTCGACGTAGCGGGAAGTTAATCCCATTTTGACGAGGCTTAAAGGACTGACGTGGATAAATGACTGCGGGATAGCTGTCGATGGCGTAGAGGGGCCAGCTTCTTGTATCGTCGATGCTTCTTCCATCAAATGGGATTTCAGCGCTAAAGCTACTTGTTTAGAGACGGCACGAATCTGCACTTCGCTTTTGGAGCTGCCGGCAGTTTCAATCTCCACGCCGTAAACGTCGATCATCTTTTGAATGAAATTTTGATTGATGTTGACTTGCTGTATTTTGGCGAGTTGAACGACAACTTGCTTCTTGTTGAAGATCCCTTTCTGAAGGATAAATTCCTGATGTTGGCTATCAATCCGGAACGTGAAATTCCGATAGCTTAAATAGCCACCGATGACAACTAAGATCAAGACGAGGACGAGGAATAAAATAAAATAGTGCCAGCCAATCCGATCCGCCTGAAGAGCCAATACGAGAGCCAAGCCCCAAAATGCTTTCACGGTTTTTTGGATCAGGTAAGCTGATTCGACGATGATCCCTGAGAGGGATTGCCGTTGGTCTTCGTGGAAGGAAAATGTGGGCGGGAGACTAGGCATTTTGTTGAGGTTCTACCATGTGTAACATGATTTGTGATTTCATACGTTCGGCATCTTCTTTTTCGAGTCCCGATATTTTGATGTCACTTGACGACCCTCCGGCTGTGAAGACCTGGAGCTGAGCTTGTCCATATTTCCGCGATAGAAAGCTTTCGTTTACCGCTACATGCTGAACACGCTGGAAAGGTACAATGGTTTTGACGGTCGACAAAACACCGCGCCGATAAATTATGTCGTGCTTACGAATTGCAAAGCCTCGTTTTGGAAAAGCCGTTCGTTGCCAATAAAAACTAAGTCCCACAACCAGTAGATAGATGATCAATACAGGCCACAGATAGGCATTGAGCGGATCAATTGATAAAATCAGACTAAAGATCACGACCCCGATAGCTAGAAAGCGTATCAACAAGCGGATGACAATGATATTCCAGTACCGTTTAGCAATGGGTTGAAGGACAAGGTCTTCGTGTTTAGGGATATCCGCCAGTTGAATCTGTGGATTTTCGAATTGCTGCTCTGTTTTATCGGACATACTGTTTGAATTCTTGTTCCGCTGTGTTGTTTAGGTCGATTAGATAACCATTGATTACCGCGTATTGTAAGCGTCCACCTTTTGACAAAAAGAAATTAGCTGCCATTCCTAAATGCATGCCGCCCCCAGGAGGATTGCCATCAGTCAGAACCAATAGAGGCAGACTATATGCCCGATCATCTGGCATCTCTTCAATACGAACAGCATAATAGCCCTGTTTAACTAACTCCCAGGCTTGATCGGAGCTTAGTTGATTAAGCGTTGCAAATGTTTTTTCATATACTTTTCCAGAAGTCATCGTGAATCCGTCTGCATCAATTTCTTTATACCCCGCACTTTCTAGTAAATCACCGACATCAGCTACGATTCCTCGAACATAATAGTCCCCGTCATCTAGTGAATATGTATTCTGGTTTATTCCTAAATCTGTTTTATACCGAAGCGTATCGGATTGATAGGTTAAATTACGAATGACCAGATCGTGATGTTTGCTGGTATTTTCAGGTATTGAGTCATATTCGCCTGCCGAATAATGTTTGTAATTATCTGTTGCGATATCAATTAACCCATTTAATATGATGAAAAAATTAAGCTTACGGATATATTGCTTTTCGGGATCATTCGGATAGCCTCCAGACTCAATCAATACCGTTCTTGCTCCCCATTTCTGGAAATTATCGCCAAAGCCCCTAGGTTCATGGGTATCGTCATACTTCGCAACTCCGTCAGGTATATAATTCTGAAGTAGTTTATTCATACCCACGATCATTCTCATGGCATCTGCGCGGACTTCGTTGGTATCACGCTCATAATTGTAGGCCGGCGCGAGGAAAGATATAGTTGCTGGTGTTTTATTATACCCAGCTGAATAATAGGGTTGTTGGTCGTGTAAATTAAAGCCATAGTCTGGCTGTACATTTTTGGCTGCATCAATTAAAATTTTTCCTTCAGGAGTTGTACCACTGCGCGCATCGCGGTTGATATCGATTGCCATAGCATTGCGTCGGTTGAATATTTCGGCGCCATCCGGATTGAGCATGGGGATGAAATAGAGGTGTGTGTTGTCCCGGATCAGATTACGAACGGTATCAAATCCGTCGCCCTCGGCGGCCAGAAAGTTAAAAATATCGAGCAAAGCCATGGTTGCTGTACTTTCGTCACCATGCATTTGCGACCAAAGCATTACTTTTTTAGGGCCTGTGCCATATTCAACTTGGTAGATATTGCGTTTCTGAACAGATTCTCCCAAGCGATGTAATTTGAATTGAGGATTAGCCGTTAACCTATGCAGCAGAGGCTCTAGATCGGCGTGTTTAAAACGTTTTTTTGTAATGGATGTTTCTTTGTACTGTTCATATGCTTCAGCAAGCATGGCGGTATCAGCAGCTTGTGCATCCGATGAATTATTTACATCATTATTTTGTTGAGTTGAATTTTTGTTTTGACAAGACATACAGATAGTTAAAATGGCAATTATAAGGCAAATATTCTTCATTGCACGCAAGGTTAAGTGTTGTATTATAATTAATTTCGATTGAAGAGAAGTCTTCGTCCGCTAAGACCCTCAACAATTCGGTTATCTTCATAAACGATGTTTCCTGACACGATGGTATACTCGATACTGGATTTGAACGTATGTCCCTCAAATGGAGACCAGCCGCATTTTGATAGAATATTGCTTTTTTCAACCGTATAAGCTTTGTTAAGGTCGACCAGAGCTAGGTCGGCCCAATAGCCTTCACGGATAAACCCTCTTTTTTCCACCTGAAAACAAATGGCTGTATTGTGTGCTGTTTTTTGTACGAGATCTTCCACTGTTAATTTTCCGTCATGATGGAAATCGAGCAGAGCCTGTAGGGCGTGTTGTACTAATGGGCCACCAGAAGGCGCCTCGGCATAAGGTCTTGATTTTTCTTCAAACGTGTGTGGCGCATGGTCCGTAGCAATAACGTCGATCCGTCCATCTAAGACTGCCTGGAAAATAGCGTCGCGATCGGCTGCTGTTTTGACTGCTGGGTTCCATTTGATAAAATTCCCTTTTTCAGCATAATCCTCGTCAGAAAACCATAAGTGATGTATACATGCTTCAGCAGTAATCTTTTTGTCCTTCAATGCGATGTTATTGCTGAAAAGCTCCAGTTCTTTAGCTGTCGAAATATGAAGGATATGTAGGCGAGTTCCGTATTTTTTAGCTAACCTAACTGCTTCAGATGATGAGATGTAACATGCTTCAGAAGAGCGTATTAACGGATGCATGTCGATTGTCAGTGTTTCATATTGGTCTTCAAATTTCTTTAGGTTGTTTCGGATCGTTGTTTCGTCTTCACAGTGTGTGGCGATCAACATAGGGACTTGCGAAAAAATACCCTCAAGTGTCTGTTGGTTATCAACCAGCATATTCCCTGTTGAAGATCCCATAAACACTTTCACGCCGCATACATTCTTCGGATTGGTTCGAAGAACCTCTTCAATATTGTCATTGGCCGCCCCCATGTAAAATGAGTAATTAGCGAGGGATTGCGTGGCTGCAGTTTGGTACTTCTCTTCGAGCAGTTCCTGTGTTAAGGTGTTCGGAACCGTATTCGGCATTTCCATAAAACTTGTGCATCCACCAGCTACCGCCGCACGGCTCTCATGCCATATATCAGCTTTATGGGTAAGTCCCGGTTCACGAAAATGCACTTGATCATCAATAAGACCGGGCAGCAAATGTAAGCCTTCTGCATTGATTTCCCGGTCAGCAGTCGTGTCAATCTCCCCGTCGATTTTTTCTATGATCCCATTGTTGATTAGCAGATCAGAATGATGCTGCTGACCTTCATTAACGATGTTGGCATTTTTTATTAATATTCTGGACATATTGTGAGATTTAGTTTAAGTTAATCAAAAATAGGGATTTCGATGTGTTATGAATAAAGGTTCATCATATAATCATTAAAATTTTTGATTTCAGAGGCGATTAAATGCTTTTATCTATCTTTGTCGCTATGGTCGGATCTTTTGAAGATTTTAAATTAAACAAGCAGCTGCTCAACGCGATCGACGAAGCTGGGTATGAAAAGCCTACACCTATTCAGCAGAAAGCGATAACTCCGATACTTGCTGGTCAGGATCTCATGGGTATCGCCCAAACCGGTACGGGTAAGACGGCTGCGTATGTTTTACCAATCCTGATGAAGCTGAAATATGCGCAAGGTGAAGATCCTCGAGCATTAATTTTATCACCTACTCGTGAGCTTGCTATGCAGATTGAGGAAGATATTGCCGTTTTGGGTAAGTATACTGATTTGCGCACGGTGGTGCTTTATGGTGGATTGGGACCTAAAACACAGATCGAAAACTTAAAAAAAGGGGTCGATATCATCGTGGCTACTCCCGGTCGCTTCTTAGATTTGTATTTAGCGGAACATATTTCAACCAGATCCTTGAAGTTTTTGGTGCTGGATGAAGCTGATAAAATGATGGATATGGGTTTTATTTCCAAGATTCACCGAATTTTGGAAATTGTACCGCGTAAGCGACAAAATCTTTTGTTTTCGGCTACAATGAGCGATCTGGTACATAAGATAGCCGGAGACTTCCTTGCTTTCCCAACCATTGTAGAAGTTGATGTTCAGGCTACACCTGCTGAGACTGTTAGTCAGTCTCTGTATTATGTTCCTAATCTGAAAACCAAGCTCAATTTGCTTCAATATCTCTTTACAGATATTGACACGTTTAACCGGATTATTGTTTTTTGTAAGACTAAGAAAGTAGCTGATAATGTATATTCTTTCTTAGTGCGGAAATATGATGAAGAAGATGTTCGGGTTATTCATGCGAATAAAGGGCAGAATACTCGGATCAATTCCATACGTGCATTTAAAGAGGGAGGGATTCGTATTCTGGTGGCTACAGACGTGGCGGCTAGGGGCTTGGATGTAAGTGATGTAAGTCATGTTATTAATTTTGAGGTTCCTATCGTAATTGAAGATTATGTGCATCGGATAGGAAGAACCGGTCGTGCTAGAAAGTCAGGTGAGGCAATTACGTTCTGTAACCCGGCGGAAGAGTATTACGTTCAGAAAATTGAAAAATTAATTCGTCAACAGATACCTGTTAAAGAGATTCCAGGACAGGTTTTTATTGAGAAAACCGGTTTTGAAGAACGCCAGGCTATTGCTCGTGAAATTGACAATCAAAAACGCAAAGAAAATCCGGATTTTAAAGGTGCTTTTCATGAAAAAAAAGCTTCTAACGATAAAGCTAGATCGTCTAAGAATTTATCAAACCGTAGTCGGGGGCGCGCAGGTAAAAAAAGAATCGGTCGGAAAAAGTAAAAGGAGATCTGAAGGAAATAAGGTATCTCAATAATTATAAAGATTACACAGAATGCAGAAAATTACCCCTTTAAATATAGTAGTAGCTATTTTGATCGTATGGGCGATATCTGAGCTGGTCGATGGTGCATTGGTCGGCTCGCAATTGATCTGGATTGGCGTGTTAGCGGTGATTATTATCGTGGTAGATATCATGTTTCGTATGATGTTGGATACGCCTAAACGCATCTGGTTGATCCAGCTTGTTTTTCTTGTTCTGACGCTAATTGTAGCCTTTGGAATCTGGCATTTCAAAAATTAAATAAATCGGCACTTGTTATAGCTAATAAAAATATAATTGTTAAAATGAAAAAAGCAGAAATCAAATTAATCGTAGAGTTAGATGAAAAGAATGTTCCGGAGCATATTACTTGGGAATCTTCTGATAGTGAATCGTCAGAAGCATTGGCTGCGAAAGCCATGTTCTTGGCTCTATGGGATCCTCATTATAAAAATTCGATGCGGATTGATCTCTGGACGAAAGATATGCCTTTGGATGAAATGAAGCGTTTTTTTTATGAAACTCTTCAAACATTGGGTGATACTTTTCTTCGTGCGTCCGGGGGTGATAAGATGGCGGAAGCGGTGATTGGAGATTTACGAGACTATTGTGAGCATTTCGCGGAAAAGATGGAAGTGACTCAACAGAATCAATAGTTATATTTTGATGGCACGAAGCATCTCGCGTTTCCCTGGAGCGCCAGGTGCTTTTTCGATTCGGAAACCAAGTGACTTCATCGTACGCTTTAGGTTACCTGTAATGGCGTAGGTGACAAATACTCCACCTCGTTTTAAGTATTTACATACATGTTCGAGTGTTTCGTGCGACCACATTTCTGGCTGATGGACTGCGGCAAAAGCATCGAAGTACAATAAATCAATAGATTCTTCTATGTTGCATGTAGCGACATCGCATATTTTTATAGAAAGACTGCCATGTAGGGTTTTTATAGGATGTTTTTGTGCAGTTTCGTAAATGTCCAGAAACTCATTTCCTATTTCGGTAGATGCATATCGTATGTTACCTAGTTGTAAAATAAGTTCTTTAGATACAGGAAAGAGTTCGATACCCGTATAGTGCATGTCAATCGAATGGCGGATACAATAGTCGGCTGTCATAAGATAATTCAAACCTGTTCCAAAGCCCACTTCCAAAATATTGACCGGTGATGAAAGCGGGTATAGCTGTAAAAGGTAGGCTAAGCCGGATTGAACAAAAACATGTTTACTTTCTTGCAATGCACCATGCTTCGAGTGGTAGTTTTCACCAACCTGTGGATGGAAGAGTGTAGTTGAACCGTCGGCAGTTTCCACAATCTGCATTATAGCACTTTCGTCCCTCGCTTCAGCCATACACCTAGGTTTTTCTTGTAAATATGTATTTGTGAGGTTTGAACGTCTTTTCTCGTATACACAGGATAACCCTGGTTCACCCATTCGAAAATACCTCCGTACAGATTGTACACTTTTTTATAGCCCGCACGAATCAACATCTCAGCAATACGTTGAGAACGGTCGCCCATAGATGAATAAACAATGATGACTTTATCTTTGGGGATATCGTAGATATCTCGCATGTCGAACCAGATAAAGCCGGTATTTTTTGCGTAGCGCAGGTGACTTATCTGATATTCTTGTTTCTCACGCGTATCGAGGACTAGCACGCTATCGGTATCCATTCGTAAATATTCCTGAATACTGATGGTTGGGATGGTAGGTTTATATATTTTTATCAACTCTTCTTTGTATAGTGAGTCAATCGGTCTACAATCATCACAGTGGAGACCGGTAAAAAAATAGAGTAAAGAAGCAAGTAAAATGCTTTGCATTTAATTCTTTTTATAGTCTTTAATATGCTCACCCATATCCAGAACAGCCACATTTTTAAGCTGCTTTGACAATATGCTTGCACCAATAGCCGAGCGTAATCCACCAGCACAATGTACAACGATAGGCTTGTCGACCGGTAATGTATCTACGGCTTCACGAAGTCGCGGTAGCGGGATTGTGATTGCTTGTTTAAAAAGCTTGCCGGAAGCAACTTCGCCGTCATTCCGAATATCCAGAACGGTGAAATCATCCGGATTGGTATCGAAACCTTTTTGATCGAACTTTTTTTCCTCAACCTTTCCAAATTCTTCCCAAATTAAACCGTTAACTGATTTTTCGTATCCGATCTTGGCAACCCTCTTCATCATTTCATGCAAATGCTCTTCTGAATAGCCGACTAAATAGAAGCTTTCACCGGGATCGACCACAGAACCTAGCCAAGTTTCAAATTTTCCACTGTCCGGAATGTTGATAGCGTTTACATGATGCCCTGAACGGAAGTCAACTGCTTTTCTGGTGTCGATGATTAATACATTGTCGGTTAAGTCGTCAAAACGTTTAAAAGCAGTTGCAGCGTGAATGCTTTGTTCGAATGATTCTGCTCCCGCTTTATTCAGTGCAACATTATATTGAAAATATTTTGGAACCCACGGTTGGTCTGCCAGGATCAGATCGACGAATGACTCTTCGGACATATCCTGCAAGGCGTAATTTTCTTTCTTTTCGCGTCCGATTGTACTATCTAAGTCAGTGCTGATGTTTTTGCCGCAAAGAGATCCCGCACCATGTGCTGGATAAACGATAACATCATTAGGAAGTGTCATCATCTTTTCACGGGTAGAATGGTAAAGTTTCTTCGCTAACTCTTCTTTTTTATCGCGTATGTTACCCACATTTTCACGAAGATCAGGACGGCCTACATCGCCAATAAATAAAGTGTCACCCGTAAATAGAGCGTGTTCTTTTCCTTTTTTATCAATAAGTAATATCGAGATGCTATCTGGTGAATGCCCGGGCGTATTGATTGCCTCTAAAGAAATATCACCAAGTTCGATGCGGTCGCCATCATCAAACGATTTGTGTGGATAATCTGCACCAAGCAATTCGCTGACATAGATTGTTGCTCCGGTAGTATGATGTATTTCTAAATGAGAACTAACAAAGTCTGCATGAGGATGAGTTTCAATTACGCCCACAATGTTGGCTTTGTGTTTGTCTGCAAAATCATAATAAATTTGAGGGTCTCGGGCGGGGTCAATCAGGATGATTTCACCATTATTTAAGATCGCATATGATGCGTGTGCCAGACTCTTGTCGTAAAATTGCTCTATTGTCATCGTTAAAAAAATATTGGCAAATATAGCAAAAAGCGTAGTCTTTACCGGAAGTTCCAGAAAAACGAAGCCAGCGCTTGTTGCAAACGCTGGCTTTTTCTTAATTTATAATAAGTTCAAAGTTATTACCAAATAGTAACACGGTTTTCCTTTGGTATATAAAGTTTGTCTCCTTCTTGAATATCAAATGCATCGTACCAGGCGTCCATATGAACCAATGGGCCAACGGTTCTGGCGTCTCCAGGTGAGTGAGGGTCAGTAAGGATTAACTGGGCAGCGGTTTCTGGCCGTACATTCATTCTCCACACTTGTGCCCAAGAAAGGAAGAAACGTTGATCAGGGGTTAAACCATCGATCAACTCATCCGATTGCCCTTGTGGAGTCTTTTTGAAAGCTGCGTAAGCGATTGCTAAACCACCTAGATCTGCAAGGTTTTCACCCAGAGTCAGTTTGCCGTTTACATGAATGGTATCCAATACTGTATAATTATTGTATTGTTCGACTACCTTGTCAGCTAATATTTTGAACTGTGCTGCATCTTCCTCTGTCCACCAATCTTTCAGATTTCCGTCTGCGGCGTACTGTCGCCCTGAATCGTCAAACCCATGCGTCATTTCATGACCGATTACGGCACCGATACCTCCATAGTTGATCGCATCATCCGCTTCGAAAGCGAAGAAAGGGAACTGTAGTATTCCGGCTGGGAAGGCTATTTCATTATTTACAGGACTATAGTATGCGTTCACCGTAGGAGGTGTCATTCCCCAGCGTGTGCGGTCGACTGGCTTTCCAAATTGACTAACCATATCGTCATAGCCCCATTGCATAGCTCTTTTGACATTTCCGTAGAAATCATCGGCCGCGAGTTCCAGCCCATCGTAGGTTTTCCATTTTTCGGTATAACCGATCTTTGGCGTAAAGGCATTCAGCTTCTCCAGCGCGCGTTCTTTCGTTTCGCTGCTCATCCATGTGAGGCCTTCAATACGTTCACCGAAGGTTTCTGACATGTTATTTACCAGTTCATCCATTCTGGCCTTTGCTTCTGGCGTGAAGTATTTAGCCACATAAAGCTGGCCTAGTAAGTCGCCGATGTTACGGTCGATCAGATTGAAGCTTCGTTGCCAGCGCGGCGTGATTACTTTTTGTCCGGTTAACGCCTGGGTAAACACAAAGTTGGCATCGACAAAGTCTTCACTTAATAAACTTGCTGCATTTTTGAGAATATTCCATTTTAGATAAACCTTTAGATCTTCGATGGGGGTAGCAGCTATCAGCTTGGCTTCGTCTTGGAAAAATTGAGGATTATTAACCAGGACACTGTCTGCACCTTCAACTTTAAAAGCAGGAAGGATTTTTTCCCAATTAAAAGGTTGTGTGGTTCCAGTAAGCTCCTTTAATGAAAACTTATTGTAAGTTGCCTGAGGGTCGCGCATCTCGACCCGACTTTTTTGAGCTGTCGCCAATGCTTTTTCAAAATCCCAGATGGTATTGAAGTTGTCTGCCGCTTCTTGATCAGTAGAACCTGTTAACACGAATAGACGTTGCACGTAAGTTTTATAAGCACTTTTAATGTCGTTGTTACGTGAATTTTCTACCAAGTAGTAATCTCGATCGGGGAGTGTTGTGCCCCCTTGACCCAATTGAGGCATATTCTTTTCAACGTTTTTTCTGTCCTGACCTACGTAAAAGCTGTGGAATGGACTGCCGAGTGCATGGGTACGTTGATAAATGCTTTCTTCGATTACGCCGTCAATGTTATTGATGCCGTCAATGCGTTGTAAATCATCTTCAATTACGGATGCTCCAACTTCTTCTATTTTCACACTGTCCATCGCGCTGGTATAAAAGGTGCCCACTCGCTGTTCGATACTTCCTTCATCGGCATTGGCGGTGGCAGCCTCTTCTAGCAGACCTTTAACTGCTTGAGCATTAAACTCCCTTAGTTCATTGAAACTTCCCCAGCGGGTTTCTTTGTCGGGTATTGGGTTGTTCTTCATCCAAATACCATTCGCGTAATGGAAAAAATCATCGCCGGGATTAACGGTGGTGTCCATATTCGCAGGGTCAATGAATTTGTCGGGTACGTTAGATGCTACGTTGGATTCGGGTTGTGAGCACGATTGAGCAGCAACCAATGCCATCCCGCAGATAAGAATTGATGGGTACTTCATAGATATATTATTTGATTTGTTTATTGGGTGCGCAATCTACGAAGTTAATAAACAAAATGCTATTTTTGCCTTTCATTCATTCGAATATTCTAGAACATGAGTTTAGCAAAAACGTATAATCCAAACGATACAGAAGATAAATGGTATAGCTACTGGCTTGAAAAAAAGTTTTTCCGTTCAACCCCCGACGAGCGTGAGCCTTACACGATTGTGATGCCGCCGCCGAATGTAACCGGCGTGCTGCACATGGGACATATGCTCAACAATACCATTCAGGATGTTTTGATCAGACGAGCTAGAATGCAAGGGAAGAATGCTTGCTGGGTGCCGGGTACTGATCATGCTTCGATTGCTACGGAAGCCAAAGTCGTTGCTATGCTTAAAGAGCGGGGTATTGACAAAAAATCAATTGGTCGTGAAGAGTTTTTATCATATGCTTGGGAGTGGAAGGAAAAGTACGGTGGAATTATTTTAGACCAACTTCAGAAACTGGGAGCGTCAGCGGATTGGGATCGGACACGCTTTACAATGGATCCGGATTTAAGCGACTCGGTGATTGACACGTTTATTCATTTTTACCGCAAGGGGTATATTTATCGCGGCGTGCGTATGGTGAATTGGGATCCGGTAGGGAGGACTGCCTTGTCTGATGAGGAAGTGATTCGGAAGGAAGTTGACCAGCGCCTTTTCTATTTACGATACAAGATCGTTGACTCTGATGAATACTTGGTTATTGCTACCACCAGACCGGAGACGATTATGGCAGATTCCGCGGTTTGTATAAACCCCAATGATCCGCGGTACCAGCATTTGAAAGGTAGAAAGATCAGAATCCCGTTGATTGATCGTGATATCCCGATCATTGAAGATGAGTATGTTGAAATGGACTTCGGTACAGGTTGTTTAAAAGTAACTCCGGCGCATGATTTAAACGACTTTGAACTTGGACAAAGACACAATTTGGAAATCATTGATATTTTGAACGATGATGGTACTTTGAATGAAAAGGCTCAAATATTGGTCGGAGAGGATCGCTTTGTGGCTAGAAAAAATATTATCAAGCTGTTGGAGGATAATGACAGTGTAGAGAAGATTGAAAACTATAAATCACAAGTTGGTTTTTCTGAGCGGACCGACGCGGTTATCGAACCAAAATTATCTATGCAGTGGTTTCTGAAGATGGAAGATCTTGCCAAACCCGCATTGGATTATGTGTTAAACGGTGAAGTGAAATTCATACCCGATAAGTTTATCAATACCTATCGGCATTGGATGGAAAATGTGAAAGATTGGTGTATTAGCCGTCAGCTATGGTGGGGACAACGGATCCCTGCTTGGTTTAATGAAAATAACGAATGGGTAGTTGCCAAAACCAGGGAGGAAGCTGTCGTAGAATTTGAGAAAGAGAATAAGTCGACACAAGATCTGACTCAGGAAGAAGATGTATTGGACACGTGGTTCTCTTCGGCGCTTTGGCCAATGTCCGTATTCGATGGACTGAAGAATCCAGATAGTGAAGATATAAAATATTACTACCCAACGAGTGACCTGGTTACGGCACCAGAGATTTTGTTTTTCTGGGTAGCCAGAATGATTATTTTTGGTCATGAATACAAAAAAGAGGTTCCTTTTAAAAACGTATATCTTACGGGAATTGTACGTGATAAATTAGGACGCAAGATGTCCAAGTCCTTAGGAAACTCTCCAGACCCCTTGGAGTTGATGAAGCAGTATGGGACTGATGGTGTCCGGGTAGGGATGTTGTTGTCTTCACCGGCGGGTAACGACCTCATGTTTGATGTAGCCTATTGCGAACAGGGCAGGAATTTTGCTAACAAGATTTGGAATGCTTTCCGTTTGGTGAAAAATTGGGAGGTGAAAGATGAAAAAGCTTCAGATGCAGATTTGAGAGTAATAGAATGGTTTGAAAATCGTTTTGATGAGGCATTGGTCGAGATTGAAAGTCATTTTGACAATTATCGTTTATCAGATGCGTTGATGTCGATCTATAAATTGGTGTGGGATGATTTCTGCTCATGGTATTTGGAGTGGGTAAAGCCGCCTTATCAGGAAGCAATATCGAAAGAAACACATGATCGGACTAAGGAATTATTCGAGCGTATTTTAGCATTAATTCATCCATTTATGCCATTTATAAGCGAAGAGTTATGGCATGATGAAATGTTTGGTACGCGTGAAGAGTTGGATTGTTGTATCGTTGCTGAATATCCTACTTCTAAATCTTTTAATAAAGATATTATTATAGAATTTGAACAGCTTCGATCTGTGATATCGGAGATCAGGAATATCAGAAATACGAAGCAAATTTCCCCGAAAGAACCTTTGGCTTTATACTTTAAAAGCGGTAATGCTTTGAATTCACCGTTGATAAAGGTATTGATGACCAAACTTGCTAATATCAGTGAATTTAAGAGCGTCGATGATACGCCAGATAAGTCGGTAGCGTTTATGGTAGGCCGGAATGAGTTTTACTTATCAATTGGTCAGAACCTTGACATAGAGGCAGAGAAAGAACGCATTCAGAAAGAAATCAACTATTTAAATGGCTTTTTGAAATCCGTGGACGCTAAACTGTCAAATGATCGCTTTGTTAACAATGCGAAACCGGAAATTGTTCAGAATGAGCGAAACAAGAAGGCTGATGCTGAGTCGAAGATTGCGACACTGAAAGAAACGCTAGCTTCTTTATAAACTTGGTAAATATGGAGTCAGCTGCACCGGGATATGCATTATGTGTTATAAAAGATGGTCAGATAATTGATCAATTATACAAAGGTGTAGCTGATGTCACCGAAAATAACCCTATTCAATCGGACACGGTTTTTCGAATGGCCTCTGTTAGTAAACAGTTTACGGCAATGGTTATTCTGATGTTTGTCGAAAAAGGACTCTTGAGCCTTGATGATCGTCTAAGTGACTTTTTTGATAATTGTAGTTTGGCGTACAGGGAAATAACATTGAAGCATTTATTGACACATAGTTCAGGTATATGGGACTATGAACCCCTGATTCCTGAAAATCACGTAGAACAAGTAAGCGATCATGATGCTTGGAGACTGGCGAATGCCAAAGGTGAAACTTACTTTAAACCTGGAGAACAGTTTAAATATAGTAACACTGCTTTTTGTATTTTAACTTTGATAGCCGAACACGTCGGTGAAAAACCGTATCAGGATCTCATAAGAGAAATGCTTTTTGTTCCTCTTGGGATGCGAAGGTCCTTGATATATGATGAAGGAAAGGAAATAGAAAAGCGAGCACTGGGTTATGCTGTGAGAAATGGAGAGTTTGTATTAAATGACCAGAGCATCACTTCAGCCACCAAAGGTGATGGTTGTGTTTATACATCTATCGAAGATTATCAGCGTTGGCATCACGCTCTTTATCACCACGCTTTTCTTTCGAAGAGCTTGTTCAAAGAATCTATCTCAGCGCAAATTGAAGTAAACAATGGTATCGGCTACGGCTACGGATGGTTTGTTGGAAAAGAAGCAGATGGAACTGATTGTTTCTTCCATTCTGGAGAAACATCGGGCTTTATGAATATTGTGTATCATAACCTAGATAGGAAGCTTATGGTAGCCGTATTTACTAATCGAAATGATGATTTGGTGAGTGAGGTTTTCGAGGAAGCAGCAAAAAAACAAGCCATTCAAATAGCGTTTAAAGAACTCGTTCCTTCCGAGACGACACTATTTGAATGGCTTTCTATGCAATATATGGGTTAAAGTGAGTTTGCTTTTTTATTTAAACCATTGCATCACTTCATCCTTTGTTGGCATAGCGATATCCAATTTCATTTTCTTACGCATTCCTCCTAGGTCGTTGAATACCTTATTAGGGTTAGCTTCTTTAATAGCTTCGATGCTGGTCAATCCCATTTTCTGTAAAACGGGAACCCAATCAATAGGAATACCAGCTTTTTCATAATCTGCTACCGATGCCACTTTAACAATTTTTTCAGGTCGCATTTGAGGAAAGAATAGAACATCTTGAATACTAACCTGGTTGGTCATGAGCATGGCAAGTCGGTCAATTCCGATTCCGACACCTGCTGTAGGGGGCATGCCGTATTCGAGAGCCCTTAGGAAATCGTAATCGATAAACATAGCCTCGTCATCACCCCGTTCCATTAATTTAACTTGGTCTTCAAAACGCTCCAACTGATCAATAGGATCATTCAATTCTGAGTATGCGTTGGCTAATTCCTTGCCATTGATTATAAGTTCAAAACGTTCAACCAGCCCTTCTTTGCTTCTATGTTTTTTTGTAAGAGGACTCATTTCAATCGGGTAATCGATAATGAAGGTAGGTTGAATGTAATGCATTTCGCACTTTTCCCCGAAGATCTCGTCAATTAACTTCCCTTTACCCATACTCTCATCAATCTCTATATTCAATTGTTTGCAGACATCGCGTAGACCGTCCTCGTCTAATCCACTGACATCGATATTGGTATGTTCTTTAATAGCATCATAGATGGAAATACGCTTGTAAGGTGCTGCAAAGTTGATTTCCTTGTCACCAACCTGAAGCGTAGTTTTTTCATTTGTCGCTAAAGCAACTTTTTCAAAAAGTTGCTCAGTCGTTTCCATCATCCACTCATAATCTTTGTAAGCGACGTAAAACTCCAGTACGGTAAACTCAGGATTATGAGTTCTGTCCATTCCTTCGTTCCTGAAGTTTCGACTAAACTCGTATACCCAGTCGAAGCCACCGACGATAAGTCTTTTTAAGTAAAGTTCATTCGCGATTCGTAGATATAGAGGTATATCCAGTGCATTGTGGTGAGTAATAAAAGGCTTTGCTGCCGCTCCACCCGGAATACTTTGGAGTACAGGAGTGTCAACCTCAAGGGCTCCTCTTTCGTTTAAAAAGTCTCGAATCGCTGTTTTAACAGTAGAAACTTTAACAAAAGTATCTTTGACTTGAGGGTTTACAACCAAATCTACATAGCGCTGGCGATAGCGGAACTCCGGATCGGTCACCGCGTCGAATGTTTTTCCGTCAACCGACTTTACAACAGGTAAAGGCTTTAAGGATTTCGAGAGAATTTTTATCTCTTTAGCATGAACCGAAATTGTCCCTGTCTGTGTAATAAATGCGAAACCTTTGATACCAACGATATCACCAATATCTAGGAGTTTTTTAAATACCGTATTATAGAGGGTCTTGTCTTCATCTGGACAAATGTCATCACGCTTGATGTAAACCTGGATACGCCCTGTTGAATCTTGCAGCTCAATAAAAGAAGCACTGCCCATAATGCGGCGGCTCATAATTCGACCTGCAATACTAACCGATTGAAATCCATCTGGGTCTGCTTCATAGCCTTCTAGTATAGTCTTGGCATAGGAGGTAATTTCGTATGACTCTGCCGGGTATGGGTCGATGCCTAAATTAAGTAAGGATGTTAACGCCTCACGACGTAATATTTCTTGTTCAGAAAGTAGAGTACTCATGTGAAATTTAATTTACGCAAAAATACATATTTTAATGAGAATCTTGAGGTTCTGGTGTAGCGGATAAAGTTTTAATCCGTTCTTATTTTGAGTACAAGCGAAAGAAGTATGAATAGAAATTTAGTATAAACAGGTTTGTAATTAAAAAATATGGCGTTTTGGTTAATAAATCCGATTTTTGCTAATCATTGAAGTTTTGAACGGCATACCAGTTACATTAGTGAATCAGTCGATCGGCAATTCTAGGAGTCAACATGAACCCAATCTGCAATGGGCTGTGCATGCTTGTGCGGTTAAAAATGATGAGCTCGCTAAGGAATTTATCTATAAAAAAATGTATGGTTATGTTACTGTCGTTGTTTCACGTTACATTAAGAGTACACATGATGCCGAAGAACTGGTAAATGAAACATTTATTAAAGCATTTAAAGCCATTCATAAGTTTTCGTATTCAGAAAAGAATGAAGAAAAAATGGAGAATTTTTTTTATGGCTGGCTAGGTCGAATAGCTGCAAATTTGTCAATTGATCATTTGCGCTCGAAGCGACAATTTCATGCGGGAGATGATACTGTTGAAGATCAGTTATTAATGGTACCTGTCTCTCCATCAACCGAGTTGGAAGTTGCCGATATCATGTCCTTGCTTGATAAGCTACCTAGTATTCAACGTGCGATCTTCAATTTATATGAATTAGAGGGGTATTCACATGAAGAGATTGCCAAGAAACTAAATATTCCCGAGAGTACGTCGAGAACTTACCTTACTCGTGGGAAACAAAAATTAAGGAAATTATATAAACAGTTAATGTTTGATGAGAAAAAGAAATAATTGGGGAAATGAAGCCTGATAAAAATACGGATATTACTGAACGGATGATAGAGATGCTCCGCAAACATTCAGTTCCTTATAAAGAAGGAGCTTGGGAGCGTTTTAAAGAGTATGAAGCTGGTCAGAAAAAAAAGGTTATTATATGGCCGTACTTATCTGGCGCTGCGGCTGTTCTTTTGCTGGGTATCGTTTTGTTCCTAAGGCAAAATGACCGGGATATATTGCCTGCGCAGCGGACTGCTTTAACCGAAAGGTCTATAGAAGACGAGATGCTTGCTGCTCCTAATAATGAAGAGATTGAGTTAGATGCTGAAGAACCGAAAATAAACGGCAGTAGGCGAGCTGATCACGTGGATAATATCATACATCGAGACCGGACAGTAGCCAATACGGGAAACTTTGACAGTAGAGTCTCGCTTATTGCTACAGATTCTCTTAGCCGTTTTGAGAAAAATACAGACATCCTAGTGGGTGACAAAGAAAGTCAATATGCGATTAATGGTATATCTAAAGATGGAAATGAAGGACCCGTAGATAATCATTCGGCTATTGATGACCAAGCCAACCAGCAAGTTGGAATTCAAGACGACAATGTAGAGAATACTCAATCTAAGACGACATATGATCGGGAGAATGGATATCAGCATGGAGATTGGGCATTTGCAGATAACAGTGAAAGTTCTCTTGACTTGAATAAAAGCTTCAACAGATGGAACTTTAGTATTGAAGTGGCACCAAATATCAATGAATATCAACAAATTAATTTTGGTGGAGGGGTGGCGATAGCTTATAATATTAATGATAAGTTATCGATAAGCTCCGGCATCTCATATGTGCAGTTAGACGCGCAAAGAGGGCCTAATCAGGTAGATATTCCAGCTGAGTTTTCAAAAGCTAGTTTAAATAGTTATAATTATAACAAATCCTTGAATACGATTAATACGACGCTAGTTGGCTTGGATATTCCGGTTAACTTAAAAGTTAATTTAGGAACTCAAGTCTATGCTAGCGCAGGGGTGTCAGTTTTCAGCGTTCTAAGTGAATCACGATATAATATTTTCGAAGAGAAGATTGCGCGAGTGGCAAGTCTCTCCGCTGACGGTAAAGCTAGTCCGGAACCAGCTATTCAGACCGTTTATTCACAAGAAACCAGTCCAAACACACCTTACGAAGGAAAGAATTTTACCGGATTTTTCAATCTTTCGGTTGGTTATAAGCTTCCGGCCTTGAAAAATTTCAATCTTTCTGTAGAGCCTTACATTAAAGTGCCTGTCGGGTCACTTACTGACCAAGACATGAATTTAGGTAATGGGGGGCTAAAAATTGTGACTGGTTTTTGATTGGATATTCAACCTTTCTTTAATCTGCTACAAAAGTAAAAGATCTGCCACAAAAGTAAAGGCCTCTAAGCGAGTAATCATCGCTTAGAGGCCTTTTACTTACAATAACGGGTGGCGCTTGATCCCTAGTGTGTTATTTTGTATAAGGAGCACCCATATTTTGAAACATGAACGCCCATTTATCAGCCGCTTCTTGAATAATTTTATCGGTCGGCTTGCCAGCTCCGTGACCTGCATTTGTTTCAATACGAATAAGGACAGGATTGTCTCCTGTATGATATTCTTGTAAACGAGCAGCAAACTTAAAAGAATGAGCAGGAACCACACGGTCGTCATGGTCTGCAGTTGTTACCATTGTTGCTGGATAGCTAGTGCCCTCTTTTAAAGCATGATAAGGAGAGTATTTATATAAATACTCGAACATCTCTTTTGAGTCATCTGATGTTCCATAGTCGAAGGCCCAACCTGCACCTGCTGTGAATTTATGATAACGTAGCATGTCTAATACCCCTACTGCAGGTAGCGCTACTTTGAACAGTTCAGGGCGTTGAGTCATTGCGGCGCCTACCAAGAGCCCTCCGTTTGATCCACCTGCAATTCCTAGTTTTTCCGAAGATGTATATTTATTGTCTATCAGGTATTCGGCAGCTGCAATGAAATCATCAAAAACATTTTGTTTTTGAGTCTTCGTACCAGCGGTATGCCATTTCTCTCCGTACTCGCCGCCGCCTCTTAAGTTAGCAACCGCGTAAATACCACCTTGTTCTAGCAAGATAATATTAGAAGTGCTGAAAGAAGGGGTGAGGCTGATATTAAAACCTCCGTAACCATAAAGCAAGGTTGGGTTATTTCCATCAAGCTGAATTCCTTTTTTGTATGTGATGATCATTGGAACTTTAGTTCCATCTTTTGATTCGTAAAACACTTGTTCCGATGTGTATAATGATGGGTCGAATTGAACACCTGCTTTTTTATACTCTTCAGAATTTCCAGATGCGATGTCGTATTTAAAAATCGTAGGAGGGTAGATATATGAAGTAAAGCTATAATAAAGTTCGGTATCTTGGCTTTTTGCCGAAAAGCCAGATGCGGTACCAACTGATGGTAATTCGATTGTTCTCTCCAACTCTCCTTCGTAGTTATATTGCTGTACGAGTGAAGTTGCATCCTTCAAGTAATTAGCGAAAAGTTTTCCTCCCCCGGTTCCGATATTCAAAACATTCTCTGTCTCCGGAATCAGGTCAATCCAGTTATCTGGACTAAGATTATTAATATCCGTTGTTACAACACGATAGTTCGGTGCGTCTAGATTAGTATAGATAAATAATTTATCACCTTCATTGTCAATAATGCTGTAGTCTTTCTCAAAATTATCGACGATGTTAACAATGGGCGAGTTTTGCTTTAGATCTTGAATATAGAGCTCATTTCCACTGGTTGTGTTAGCTGCCGAAATTACTAAAAAACGCTCATCCTCGGTAAGATAGGCACCGATATAGCGTCTTTTTGTTTTTTCTCCACCGAAGATTAGTTCATCTTCAGACTGTGATGTTCCTAATTTATGATAATAAAGTTTGTGATATTCAGTAATACCAGATAGTGCACTTCCTTCGTCCGGTTTATCATAGCTGCTGTAGTAAAAACCATCATTTCCTTTCCACGCTAATCCTGTAAATTTGAGATCTATAAGCGTATCGCCAATAATTTTATTTTCTTTAGCATCAAGGACCACAACCTTTCTCCAGTCGGATCCCCCTTCAGATATTTGATAAGCTGCTAGGCTTCCATCTTTCGAAAAAGAAATACCAGCAAGAGAAGTGGTTCCGTCGTCTGAAAATTTGTTGGGATCCAGGAATACCTCCGGCTCTTCATCTCCTTTTTGGCGATATAGCACATATTGATTTTGTAAACCGTCGTTTTTATAGAAATAGGTAAATTCTCCTTCTTTAAATGGTGCAGAGAATTTCTCATAATTCCAAAGTTCAGTCAAGCGATCTTTTATAGCATCGCGAAACGGAATTTGTGATAGGTAGTTTTCCGTTACTTTGTTTTCCTCTATAACCCAAGCTTTCGTGTCGTCTGCCATATCATCTTCTAACCACCGATAAGGATCAACGACGGCTGTGCCGAAATAGTTGTCGGTTACTTCTACTTTTTTAGTTTCTGGATAAGGTAGCATACTAATACTGTCGATTGGTTCAATAATAGTTTGTTCTTGTGAGTTGCTGCTGCAGGCGACGAACAAGGCAGCGCAACTTAGAATTCCTAGATATGTTTTCATATGTAAAATTTGGCGTTGTACAAAACTAAATGAATATATTGAATAACAAAAAAACCGCTACTTTTTGTATGTTTGTTTCCCATGACTAAAGGGAAAAAACTTTACTTTGCTTCAGACTTTCATCTGGGAGTTCCAAACTACGATTCCAGCTTGGAACGTGAAAAGCGGGTCATTGATTGGTTAGAGATGGTTCGGCAAGATGCAAGCGAAATCTTTCTGATGGGTGATGTTTTCGACTTTTGGTTCGAGTATAAACATGTTGTTCCGAAAGGCTTTGTTAGATTTCTAGGCAAGTTGGCTGAATTAACTGATGAAGGAATTAAAGTTACGCTATTTAAAGGTAATCACGATATGTGGATGTTTGATTACCTTGAAAAGGAAATTGGAGTAACTATTGTATCGGATGAATTGATCATAGAACGGTCTGGTAAACGTTTCTACTTACATCATGGAGATGGTTTGGGACCGGGAGATAAAAAATATAAACTGTTAAAAAAGGTATTTCGGAGTAAAACCTGTCAGTGGCTGTTTTCTTGGATACACCCATCTATTGGCATCGCGATAGCTAAATATTGGTCTAAGAACAGTCGACTTGCCAATAACCAAAAGGAGGTGTTTATAAGTGAAGAAAAAGAATGGTTGGTCCAGTTTTCAAAAAATATGCTAAAGACTGAACACTTCGACTATTTCATTTTCGGACACCGTCATTTGCCTCTCGCTATCCAGTTAGAAGATGGAAGTCAATACCTTAATCTTGGTGAATGGATAAACTACAACAGTTTTGCTGTATTTGATGGCATTACACTATCTTTAGAATATTGGAAGGCCACAGCCAGAGAGAGTTAGTCAACGTTATGTGTAATGATACTCACACCGAACTTTTGCCCATCCTCTTCAGTATCGATCAGTCCTTTTGTCCAGACTGTATAAATTTCTCCCTCTTTGAATGTTAGTTCCTCATTAAATATCAATTCATCACTACCGTACGATTTAACAACGATATTGTAGGTTCCCGGCGTTACCTGTTGAAAGCCTGTATGCTCTTTGAACTTTTTATTGCTGGCCAGCGTACTGTCTGCACTGATATTAAAATCGAGTGCTGGGGCATCTGGACTTAGGTGTACAAAACGGACAGTTGCATTTTCACCAGGACTAGTAAGGTCATCTTCCAAAATTAGTGAGGATAATTCATCCTTCTTCCCGGCGATAAAAACACTATAGTATTTTCCGTTAGTTAACTTTAGCTCAAATTCATATAAAGGGCGGTTGAAGGAACCTTGTTCATAGACTCTTGCAAAGCGATTTCCTGAATAAGCAACAAAATAAGGGATATAGTTGTCACCATAGGTAAACCGCTCTACTCGTTGATTATCAATGACGAACTCTAAACCTGGAGAGTCTGGAGAAGCATGAATCACACTAACCGCAGATACAATGGAAGAACTATCTGTGCCATCGTTATCAAGGCACGAACTCAGTAGTGTCCCCGCAGCAATTGTGAATAAGGCAAGTGTTAGTTTTATTTTGTTATTTAAGAATGTTTGCATGAAGTTTGTAATCTGTATAAAGTATTATTTTTTATGATTATATAGTGATAACGACAAATCGGAAACTGATGCTACAATACGAATCAAAAAATGTGTCTACAGAGCGGCTGTTATCCAAAAATCATCAAAATTTCCGTAAGTTTGTCAAAAAGCATAAAACCGAATAAATGCCTATAAGAGGAAATCAATTCAGGTCTAACACATCGAAAGGTGATAAGATAAGGACAAATCGTGCCAAAACTAGTGCCACTTCAAGGAGGGTCGGACATTCAGAACAAATACCAAAATTTAAGTTTGGAGGTACTAAGGTAGCGAAAGTGTTGGGACTCTTTTTATTATTGTTGTCAATCTACTTTTTGGTCGCTTTTGTTTCGTATCTTTTTACGTGGCAGGAAGATCAGAGCTACGTTGTTTCCTCGAATGGTGGTTGGTCAAATCTTTTTAAAACTCAAGAGGAGCTGATTGATCAAGGGATCGAAAATCCAGTTGTCGAGAATTGGCTTGGTAAGTTTGGAGCACTCTTGTCCCATCAATTTATCTATAAATGGTTTGGGATAGCATCATTTATTTTCCTGTTCATATTCTTTGTCATCGGACACCGTTTACTTTTTCGTGTACGGATTTTTTCGATGATGAAATCACTTGCTTATTCATTTTTCTTTCTAATATTTCTTTCTGTTACTTTAGGCTACGTCCATGGTTTCATGAATACCTATCCTCATTTTTTAGAAGGTGAATTCGGTTTTTGGACCAATCGTATTTTGCAAGCCCAATTAGGTAATGCAGGGGTTGCCGGCCTATTGATTTTCGTATTCCTGACCTTTTTAGTTGTCAGCTTCAATATAGATTTTAAGTTACCTGAAAAAGAAAAGAAAATCAAAGTTCCAATTAATGATCAGACTGATGAAAGTGAAGGGTCAGTTGTTAGTCCAGACAGGAAAGAAGATGTCGATTTAAGAGCACGACAAACTGTTGGTCGAGATGGCAATCGCCCGACAATTAATTCGGTATATGCTAATAAACAGAAGAACGAGGAGGGGGTGAAAACAGAGTTGGCAACTTCAAATAGCATAGAAGAAACTGTTGGTCATCAGAGCGAGCCGGAAATTGTTGCCGCTCACGATTTGGAGTTAAACCCAAAAGTTCCTGGTACAGATACCACGAGACAAAATTCAAAAAAAGAAAGCGACTCAGAAATTCCTGGTTTAGCGGTCGAAGATGTTGTCGAGGAAAAACAGGCTGATTCAAATATCCTTGTTGAGAAGCACGGTCAGTATGATCCTCAACTAGATCTATCTAATTACAAGTTTCCACATCTGGATTTACTTAGGGATTATGGTGGAGGTAAAATAATAGTAAATAATGAAGAGCTAGAAGCTAATAAAGATAGGATTGTAGAGACTCTCGCAAACTACAATATAGAGATTGATAAAATTAAGGCGACTATCGGCCCTACTGTTACACTATATGAAATTGTTCCCAAAGCCGGTGTTCGGATATCTAAAATAAAAAATCTGGAGGACGATATAGCTTTAAGCCTGGCGGCTTTAGGTATTCGTATTATTGCACCAATGCCGGGAAAAGGCACGATTGGTATTGAAGTGCCAAATAGCAATCCCGAAATGGTTTCGATGCGCTCTGTATTAGCAACTGAGAAATTTCAGCATACGGATATGGATTTGCCGATCGCCTTTGGGAAAACGATTACCAACGAGGTCTTTATCGCTGACTTAGCCAAAATGCCGCACTTGTTGGTGGCTGGTGCTACGGGACAAGGTAAGTCTGTTGGGATTAACGCGATTATCACATCTCTACTTTTTAAGAGACATCCTGCTGAATTAAAATTTGTACTGGTAGATCCGAAGAAAGTTGAACTATCTTTATTCAATACCATTGAACGCCATTTCCTAGCAAAACTACCTGATGAGGAAGATGCAATCATCACGGATACCAAAAAGGTAATCAATACCTTGAACTCTTTATGCATCGAGATGGACTTACGTTATGATTTGCTTAAAGGCGCCGGCGTAAGAAACCTAAAAGAATACAACAATAAATTTATCAACAGACGGTTAAATCCGGAAGAAGGACATCGCTTTTTGCCGTTTATCGTATTAATTGTCGATGAATTTGCCGATCTCATGATGACAGCTGGCAAGGAAGTTGAAACCCCAATTGCCCGTTTGGCCCAATTAGCTCGTGCAGTGGGAATTCATTTGGTGATAGCAACGCAACGCCCTTCGGTAAATATTATAACGGGAACGATAAAAGCCAACTTCCCTGCACGACTTGCATTTCGAGTGTTGTCGAGAATAGATTCACGGACAATTCTTGATACTGGGGGCGCAGATCAGTTAATCGGACGGGGAGATATGTTGTTAGCTACAGGAAGTGATCTAACACGTATTCAGTGTGCGTTTGTTGACACTCCTGAGGTTGAAGCGATTTCCGAGTATATCGGTGGTCAGCGAGGTTATTCTTCAGCATTCTTACTTCCTGAATATGTAGATGAAAGTAGCAAAGGGTCATCTGCGGCATTTGATGATGAAGAACGTGATGCACTTTTTGAAGACGCAGCTAGGCTGATTGTTATGCATCAGCAGGGTTCAACTTCCTTAATACAAAGAAAACTCAAGTTAGGTTATAATCGCGCAGGCCGGATCATTGATCAACTAGAGCAAGCCGGTATTGTTGGTCAGTTTGAAGGAAGTAAAGCCCGGGAAGTTTTGTATCCTGACGAAAATTCATTGGAACAGTATTTGGAGACGTTAAGAAAAAATGATTAACGAATGAATACTAATTTCAAGACATACACAACTACTTTTATCCTTTTATTTATAAGTCTGGTTGCCTTTGCACAGAATAGTGCGCAGTCTATTTTAGATCAGGTGAGTAAAAAATACTCTTCTTATAATACAATTAAAGCTGATTTCCAATTAGTTGGTGCCAATCACACTCAAGGCACTGCAGAATATAATGAAAAGGGTAGGGTATATCTAGAACCGGGCTCAAAAAAATACAAAATTGAAGCGGGTGAACAAGCTTTCATTAGTGACGGTAAAACTCAATGGGCAATCATGAAAGATATCGGGGAAGTTCAGATAACTAATGTAGATCCAAATGATCAATCAGTTTCTCCAAGCAATATCTTTGAGTTTTATAACAACGGCTATCGGGTAGACGATAAAGGCAGCGAAACTGTAAATGGGCAATCGTTGTTTGTGATTGATTTAATGCCTATTGATAAGACTCAAAACGTAACTAAGATTCGTATGCGCATCAACAAAACAACAAACTTTATTTATGACGCTACGATATCTGATAAGAATGGTAACGAATACACTTACAAATTGTCGAATATAGAGACCAACCGAAAATTTTCGTCGGGTATTTTTTCGTTTTATAAACACAATTACCCTAACTTGGAGATCGTAGATTTGAGATGATTTGCTGAAAACTATGCTATCCTATACCACCAATACACTACAAAAACTTGAAGACCTGCTTCGAATAAAAAACTATAAAATTCGTTATGAAAAAGGGAACTTTGAATCGGGCACTTGTACTCTTTTAAAAAATAAAATATTGGTCATAAATAAGTTTTCTGATATAGAAATGAAAATAAACTCGGTTGCAGAGGTTGTTGCTGGTCTTGATTTTTCTGAAATCACTCTTAACGATAAACAAAAGAAGTTTTTATATTTGGTTAAACAAACAAAATTAGATCTGTGACCATAACCTTTTTAGGAACAGGCACATCTCAAGGTGTTCCTGTCATAGCTTGTAACTGCCATGTTTGTTCATCCTCGGATAATAAAGACAAGCGTTTACGATCTTCTATTTTGGTCGAATATGAATCGTTAAACGTTGTAATTGATACTGGTCCCGATTTCCGATATCAAATGTTGCGTGAAAATGTCCAGCGTTTAGATGCCGTATTGTTCACTCACGAACATAAAGATCACATTGCTGGACTAGATGATATCCGTGCTTTTAACTATAAGCAGCAAAGTTCTCTCCCAATTTACGCAACAGGACGGGTGATCGATGCTTTAAAAAGAGAGTTTCATTACGTTTTCTCCGATCAGAAATATCCAGGAATCCCACAGGTTCATCTTCATGAAATAAACTCCCAACCATTTACTATCGGTGGGAAACTAGCGATTATACCCATCGAAGTTATGCACTTTAAGTTGCCGGTTTTAGGTTATCGGTTTGGAGACTTCACATACATTACAGATGCTAAGACAGTGCCTGATGAAGAGTTTGAAAAGATAAAAGGCACTAAGATACTTGTTATAAATGCTTTGCAACGAGAAAAACACATCTCTCATTTCACGTTGCAAGAAGCAATTGAATTCGCCGAACGCGTAGGAGCCGAGCATACTTTCCTTACCCATATTAGTCATCGTTTAGGCAGGTATACTGAAGTTTCAAAGGAGTTGCCGGATGGGATTAAGCTTGCGTACGATGGGTTAAAGCTTTCCTTATAGGCCAGTTTGCGATAAAATTTTTTCTTTTGTTAAAACAATCCATGGGTATTTTTCCTTTACTATTTATAAGATATAATATAAAAAGAAATCAATTTAAAAATTTAAAAAGAGAGTTATGGGAAACTTATTGTACATCATCGCCGTCATTTTAGTAATTATCTGGGCGGTTAGTTTTTTTGGAGGATATGCCTCTGGTGGAATTATTCATATCCTTTTGGTGATAGCTATTATTGCAATTCTGTTGAGGATTATCCGTGGAGCGGCTTAAGCTAATCTGCCATCCACAATTCGGCAATAGCTAGGTCGATGGGGTAAGTTATTTTAATATTCCGGATATCGCCATCAATCAAATAGATGGGATATCCGGATTTTTCCATAACGGATGCATCGTCTGTAAGATCAGTACTATATGGTATTTGATAAGCCTTCTTAAGCATAGATCCGTAAAAAGTCTGAGGTGTCTGAACCAACCGAACTCGTTTTCGCTCTATCGCTTTATTCTGAACTTCACCACTAATTATCCGAACTGAGTCTTTGCTCTCAATAGTGGGCACAACTGCTTTTTTCTGAATCACCTCCTCAAATGATGAGTTAATTAGTTTTTTACTTACTAGTGGTCTGACACCATCATGGATAGAGATCAGAACATTGTCTAACTCTTCCTCATTTTCAAAGACAAACTCCAAACCTTTTTTTACCGAATGGAATCTTGTTTCACCTCCACTAATTAGACTATGTGGAACATCGAATCGATGTTTTAAGCATAGCGATGTCCACATTTCCCTATAGGTGTCGTTTTGGACTAATACGATACGTATATCATCTTGATCAAATGCACGAATGCTATGCATTAGAATCGGAAGCTTCCCAACTTCAAGGAATTGTTTTGGGACCGAGTTGTTCATTCTGCTGCCAACTCCGCCACTAACGATAATCACATATTTCTTGAAGTCTGACATTCAAGAGTGTCTAAATTAGATGATCAACATCGAATCACCGTAACTATAAAATTTGTATTTTTCTTTTACAGCTACTTCATAGGCGTTCATAACGTTTTCATATCCTCCGAACGCACATATCATCATCAATAAGGTTGATTCTGGCGTGTGGAAGTTAGTAATCATACTGTTAGCGATACTGAAATCGTAAGGAGGGAATATAAACTTGCTAGTCCAATTGCTTGCTGGCTTTAAATGATGACTTGCAGATACAGATGATTCAATCGCCCGCATACTCGTCGTTCCTACCGCGCAAACCTTTCGTTTGTTATCAATCGCTTCATTGACAATATTGGCATCGCGCTCGGCAATGAAGAATTGTTCAGAGTCCATTTTATGTTTAGTTAAATCTTCCACCTCTACCTGTCTAAATGTCCCAAGCCCAATATGCAACGTGATTTCCGAAAATTCAACCCCTTTAAGCTCCAATCTCTTCATTAATTCACGGCTGAAGTGCAGACCCGCTGTAGGCGCTGCTACGGCACCTTCATGCTTAGCATATATGGTTTGGTAGCGAAACTTATCTTCAGGCTCTGGTTTTCTGTTAATATACTTAGGTAAAGGGGTCTCACCTAAAACTTCAATATTTTTTCTGAATTCTTCGTCAGTACCGTCAAAAAGAAAGCGGATTGTACGTCCTCTCGAAGTTGTGTTGTCGACAACTTCAGCAACTAACAAATCATCCTCACCAAAGTATAATTTATTGCCTACACGTATTTTTCGTGCTGGATCTACTAGTACATCCCAAAGCCTTAATTCTTTGTTTAACTCACGAAGCAAAAATACCTCAATAGTAGCACCCGTTTTTTCTTTGTTTCCATAAAGCCGCGCGGGAAATACTTTTGTATTGTTAAAGATCATGACGTCCTTTTCATCGAAATAATCGATCACATCCTTAAATATTTTATGTTCAATCTTGCCAGTATCTTTATGTAAAACCATTAAGCGAGCTTCGTCCCGGTTCTCTGAAGGGTGTAGGGCTACCAAAGATTGAGGTAAATTAAATTTGAATTGAGATAATTTCATAGATAGTATGTTATGATAGGATTCTTTTGCAAATAAATCAGCGCGCAAATATACGTTTTTTTAATGGCAAATGCTATTAATTACTTGGCGTATTAGATATAGGTGTTTAAATTTAAATTATTGCTGTAACTTCTTAATCATTTAAACGTCATACTCCTATATGTTGTTTTTAAAATTATTAGGTGAGAGTTTCGGTTTCGCGTTTTCTGCTCTAAAGGGAAACAAGACACGTACTTTGCTTTCGTTGCTTGGGATTACGATCGGAATTATGACTATCATAGGAGTTTTTTCGGCGGTAGATACCCTTCGCTCAAATTTGGAAAGCAGCATTGAAAAGCTTGGAAGTAAAACTCTTTACATATCTAAATGGCCTTGGGATGGAGGTCCCGATTTTCCTTGGTGGAAGTACGTAAACCGTCCAGAGCCTACCATTGACGATTTTGAAAAATTGCAAGAAAGGCTTACCCTTGCTGACGGTATATGCTACGAAGTCACCGTTTCGAATCGCACTGTTAAATTTAGAAGCAATAATGTAGAAGGAGCGGCTGTTTCCGGAGTTTCATTTGATTTCTATAAAATGAGAAATCTTGAATTTTCGTCCGGTCGATATTTTACGAATGCTGAATCAGATAACGGAACCCCCATTGCGATGATAGGATCAACCATTGCAGAGGGTCTTTTCCCAAGTATGGATCCTATTGGAAAGCAAATTACAGTTTTGGGTCGAAAGGTAAATGTCATCGGTGTATTTAAATCCGAAGGCGAAGGCATGCTCCTGGATGTTTCTTTGGACAATGTAGTTGTTATGCCTTTGAACTTTATGAAAAACTTAGTACATGTAGAGAACCATAATCCAAATATTGTAGTAAATGCAGCAGCAGCATATCCGTTGGAAGAAACTGAGAGTGAGTTAAGAGGAATTATGCGGTCTATCCATAGGCTCAGCCCGAAACAGGAGGATGATTTTTCTTTGAATAAAACAACTATTATTACAGCACAGCTGGATCAATTATTTACAGTAATTAATGGCGCTGGACTTTTCATTGGCATTTTTTCAATTCTTGTCGGTGGCTTTGGAATAGCGAATATTATGTTCGTATCCGTTAAAGAGCGGACTCCATTGATTGGAATACAAAAATCACTTGGTGCTAAGAACTTTTTTATTCTTTCTCAATTTTTGATAGAAGCAGTCTTGCTCTGTATATTGGGTGGTGTGATAGGTCTTGGAATCGTTTATTTTCTTGCTTTTCTAGTTAAACTTGGTTTAGGTGTGGGGATTGTCGTTGATTTCGGAAAAGTTTTGTTGACTTTGGTGCTGTCGACAATGATCGGGCTGATTGCTGGAATTATACCCGCAGTTATGGCATCACGTTTGGATCCGGTAGAAGCAATTAGAAGTTAAACAGAAAAGCTGCATACTTAACAACTACTCTTAAGCTAATTCTATACTTTTCTTTTTCAGTATATCTGACCGGTACATCGATTTAATTTTTGGAACAAAAATTAACCAATAATAAAATCTCCTCGTCTTATTATACTCTTATTTTAAATAAACAGTAGAAAAACCGTCCTTAAACAGTGGTCAAACAGTCCTTTTGCCACAGGTTAACCACAGTTAGAGGACTGTTTAAGGACTGCTTGACCACTGTTCTTCTCGAACAAGTTAATAATATTTCTTTAAGGTTGTTTTACCCTATTGTAGCTATACACATTTATTAATAAATGTTGATTTAATTATACATGGCAAACGGTTAATCTGAATTTTACTTCTTTCGTTTACTGATGGTACTTTCCCTTGATTCGAATGCACAGTATAATCATATGGCATATCAAGAGAAAATAGAATATGAGACCGTTTCCGGACCAGGAATTACCGGACGGACCTCAACAGAAAACGCTTATATCACTTGGTGGGTGGGGAAGGGGTGCAGAACCACGGAAGAATGAATATCATGGGCTATGAACGCCGTCGAGCCAATGGCATTCGTAGCCTATGATATACGTTGTGGCCTTGTACTGCCCATGATATCAGTAAAAACCAGGTAGGAAAAGATTATAGATTTAAGAGGTCTATTTTATTTTAATTTCGCCAATGCCTCTTTTATTCTTTTCAAAGCTTCTATCAAATTCTCTTCTGACGCTGCATATGAAAACCGTATACAATCATTATTTCCGAACGAGTCTCCGCCGACAGTTGCCACATGACCTACATTCAATAGGTAAAGGGCTAAATCGCCAGAATTATTGATTACCTCACCATCTTCAGTATGTTTTCCGAAGAATGAGCTGATGTCAGGGAAGAAGTAAAATGCTCCTTCTGGGAGGTTGGTTTTTACTCCTGGAATATCTTTTAATAGATTATAGACAATATCTCTTCTTTTCAAAAACTGATCACGCATAGCAATTACACTTTCTAACCCACCTTCATAAGCTGCTAACGCGGCCCGCTGCGTAATTGAGCATGTTCCAGATGTTATTTGCCCTTGCAATTTGTCAGTTGCTGCAGCGATAGTTGGGTGAGCCGCTAAATAACCGATACGCCAGCCAGTCATCGCATACGCTTTTGAAAAACCATTTACCAAAATTACGCGATCTTTAATCGAATCAAATTGAGCTATAGATTCATGTTTTCCGCTAAAGTTAATATGCTCGTAAATCTCGTCTGCCAGGATGTAAATACCAGGATGCTTTTCGAAAACCTTTGCTAAAGACTCTAATTCATCGCGACTGTATAAGCTTCCCGTAGGGTTACAAGGCGATGAAAACATAAATAATTTTGTTTTGGGGGTAATGGCAGCTTCAAGTTCTTCGGCAGTTATCTTGAAATTACTCTCAATTGAAGTATTGATAAAAACAGATTCCCCATCTGCAAGCTTAACCATTTCTGAATACGAAACCCAATAAGGAGTTGGTATGATAACCTCATCTCCCGGGTTAACAAGACACATAATCGCATTTGCCAGTGCTTGTTTAGCTCCGGTAGAAACAACAATCTGTGAAGCGTCATAATCCAGGTTGTTTTCAGTTTTTAACTTTTTGACAATTGCATCTCTTAGTTCGGGGTAGCCTGAAACCGGAGTGTAATATGTGTAATTTTCGTCCATCGCCCGTTTTGCCGCGTCTTTAATATGTTCGGGCGTTGGAAAGTCAGGTTCACCAAAACTAAGACTGATTACATTAACTCCTTTTGCTTTTAACTCCCGACCCAATTTAGCCATTTTGATGGTAGCCGATTCCGATAAGTTATTGATTTTGTCCGATAAAGCTATTGTACTGCTATTCATTTTATATGGTTGATTATGAAGTAGCGAATTTACCTTTTAATATTTAAATATTTAAGTAATAAGCTTATAAAAATGCGAATACCGTAGTAATCAAACATTTCTTTTATTTTTGTTGTAAAGTCAGATGAAAAACAGCAAAAATTGAAAAATCAAAAAAGCCTCATTCTCTTATCGCTGATTACCGCTATAGCTTTAATGATTATTAAATTTATAGCTTACATCATCACGCATTCCAATGCAATTTTTACCGACGCATTGGAAAGCATTGTGAACGTCATTGCGAGTAGTTTTGCTTTTTACAGCATTTATCTTTCTTCGTTGCCAAAAGATAAAAATCACCCCTACGGTCATGGTAAAGTAGAGTTTTTCTCAGTTTTTCTTGAAGGGGGATTGATTTTTCTCGCGGCTTTATTTATTATCGGCAAGGCAATCTATAATTTTTTCTTCCCGATCGAGATAGATAATCTATTAGAGGGTTTAGTACTTGTAGCCGTGACGGCGGTTATAAATTTCCTTTTGGGCAGGTATCTGGTGTTGAAGAGCAAGAAGCTGAACTCGTTAACACTGATGGCAGACGGTAAGCATCTTTTAACGGATGCGCTTAGTACACTGGGTTTGATTGTCGGTTTACTTTTGGTGTACAATACAGGCATTGTCTTGATTGATACGATACTATCTCTTGTATTGGGGGTTTTTATTCTTTATCAAGGATATAAGCTATTGCGGCAATCTGTTGGCGGGTTAATGGATGAATCCGATGTTCAATTAGTAAAGGATGTTGTCGAGGTTTTGAAGCAAGAACGGAAGGATGAATGGATTGATATTCACAACCTTCGTTTACAACGATATGGAACTGATTTGCATCTTGATTGTCATATTACGTTACCAAATTATTTCGACCTGAATAGGGTTCATGAAGAAGTTTCACAGATTGATCGATTAGTTAATGAACGAGTTCAACTGAAAACTGAATTTTTCATACACGCCGACCCTTGCTTACCGCAATGTTGCCATTATTGTAGTGTGAAGAACTGTCCCATCCGGTCTTCTGAAAAAACAGTTGATATGAACTGGGATGTAGAACTACTAACACGTAATCTCAAACATTTTGAAAAAGACAACTTGATTTAATATGGAGTTTTTTAATATACGGGTATATGGGATTTTGATTAACGGCGATGGACAAATTTTGATTAGTGATGAAATATATCATGATCAACAATTTTCCAAATTTCCGGGTGGTGGACTAGAATTCGGTGAAAGTGTTATTGACTGTTTGAAAAGAGAATTTATAGAAGAATTTAATCTTCAATTAGATTCAGCTAAGTTGATGTATATCACTGAGGAAGTCATTCCTTCTGCCTTTGACAAAAGTCAGGTCATCGGCATTTACTACCAAGTTTTTACAAATAAACAACTCGATTTTCCAATAAAAAGTAAAGTTTTTGATTTCGAAGAAGGGGAAATCCAAGCCCTCCGTTGGGTTCCCCTTGGCGAGTTTACAACTGATATGCTGACTTTTGAAATGGATCGAATTGCTTGGGAGAAAATCAGATCGAAACTTCAAAAATAAGTATTCAGGCATTGTCATGATAGTTTCCTTTCCGGAAAGCTGATTTTTTTCTAATTGTAATTTTAGCTAAGTTCGGGCACAATTTGTATTTCATGTTGATATGATAGATCATGATGCTCGTCGTCTACTGATGAGGGTTTTTGTTTTATTGTTGATGTTTGGCGCAATTGAAACCAAGGGGCAGACTCTTCCTGCCACGAAAAACTTGGGTCTCGGAAATATCGGAGGTGTCACGAAAGGTGTGCACAGTATTGGTTATAACCCTGCTGGTATTGCAAGCATAGAACGACCTGTATTGAGTGCGCTTTATAGCGAGTATTTTTTTAGTACTAACACCCAGAGTTTAACCGGTAAAATAGCCTATCCTGCTGGTTTCCTTAATTTTGGAACCTACGTTCACTATTATCGGTTTAAAGATTTTTACCAGACATTGAGTACTGGACTTACCCTTGCAAAGTCATTGTCTAAAGATTTTGCCGTCGGATTATCTACAAATTATCATCTAATAAATCTTGCGACGGATCTACAACGCAATCATTTTTCTTTCGATGTAGGTGCACAGTATGCCTTAAGCCAGTTGGCAAGCATAGGGCTCAGTGCCAGCCACCTTCGGTTGACGACAACTGCAAATAACCCGAGCTCTCAACCCATTCATCTTCGCCTAGGATCATCATACATATTCACACAGCAGGTAGTCCTTTTGACCGAGATATCTTATTCCGAACAAGTCGATTTTGCATTTGGTACAGAATATTTACCGATGAGCTGGCTTGCCGTACGCGGCGGTATATCTGTAAATCCATTTATGCAATACGTAGGGGTGGGGGTTATAACTAAAAAGTTCAATTTCGACATCGCGACGTCTCATCATCCACAATTAGGTTATTCTCCTCAAATATCAATTGATTATAGATTTTAGTCTTGATCCCCATGTTTTTCAGAAGCTTTTTTTTCCTCTCGATAACCATCTGTTGTTGCACTGCTTTTTCCTATGCGCAAGAAGATCGCGATACTCAACAAATTAACCTTTCGATTTTTGAAAATCTATTGGAAAGCATAACAACCGACGAAGAAAGTGAGCTGGATCTTTCTGAAATAGAAGAATTGCTCAATTATTACCTTAGAAATCCAATTGACTTAAACACGGCTAGTTATGAAGACCTGAAGAATCTCATCTTTCTTTCAGATCTTCAAATTCAAGAAATTTTAGATCATCGGAATGAAAGTGGAAACTTCGTTTCTATTTACGAATTACAGTCGATCAGTTCTCTAGATGAGATCAGTCGGCAATGGCTTCTGCCGTTTATTCGAATATCGACAGAAAAAAAGCGGTTACGTTCAAATTCAGCAAAAAAAAAACATGATTTAATGCTTCGCTATGGAAGGGTCGTTGAAACACAGAGAGGGTATTCTATCAAAGATGAGGATAGGTCTAGATACCTAGGTACGCCCGATCATTTATTGTTGAGGTACCGGTTTCGGATCAATAACAAATTTCAACTTGCTGTCAATATGGAGAAAGATCCTGGCGAAGAGTTTTTCACAGGTACTCAAAGTCGGGGATTCGATTACTATTCTGGAAGTATTCTCATTCAGGATGTCGGATATTTAAAGAAGCTCGTAATCGGTGATTATTCATTAGCTTTTGGACAGGGATTGAATATTTGGAACTCCTACAGCTTTGGAAAAGGCGCTCTCGTACATCATGTCGCTCGGAATGGGACAGGCATTAGACCTCATACATCGACCAATGAGGCAGATTACTTACGTGGCTTGGCGACGACATTGCAGTTTGGTAAGATCGAGCTTTCTCCTTTCGTTTCTTATCGGTCTCTTGATGGAACCTTGACAAGTGATTCAAGTGCGTTCAGTTCCCTTAATTTATCAGGATATCATCGGACACCGGCGGAAATAAAAAACAGAGAGTCTGTCAATCAATTTATTTACGGAGCTAACATGAAGTATAGCTCATCTCATTTAAATATTGGAGGAACTTTTTTAAGCACTAATTTTAACAAGCCTCGTTCACCTAATGAACAATTATACAATCAATTCAGCTTCCGTGGCCGCTCGCTGGAAAGTGCCAGCATCTACTACCAGTATACATATAAAAATCTTTACCTATTTGGTGAGGGAGCCGCAAACTCATATCGCAGTTTTGGTTTTTTAAATGGTGCTATTGCTGGCCTCTCAGATCAGTTATCCTTTGTGGCTCTCTATCGAAATTACCAAAAAGACTTTCATGGGTTTTTGAGCAGTCCATTTTCCGAAAACACAAATGCTACAAATGAAAACGGATTTTATTCCGGATTAATATGGAATCCCAATCGCAGAGTAGAGTGGGTGGCTTATGCTGACTATTTTAGATTCCCCTGGATTAAGTATCGGGTAGATGCACCTTCAGATGGTTACGATCTATTTACTCAAATATCATATGCTCCGATTCGGTCAAATATATTTTCCATCCGCTATCGTTATCGGAACAAACAAGAAAATTTATCCAGCACAAACGTGGTGAACGAGATAGCCAATGTAGTTCGTCACCAAATACGGCTCCAGGGAAGCTATAAAGTTAACGACAATATAAGCTTTCGAAATCGAGCAGAACTGATTACTTATAAAAAAGGGAATAGTGGTACCGAAAGCGGTTGGCTCTTCTATCATGACTTGATTTATAAGCCCATGGGAAATCCCGTTAGTGGGAACGTTCGTTTGGCTGCGTTTAAAACAGACAGTTACAATTCAAGGCACTATGTCTTCGAGAACAATGTTTTATACGCACATTCTTCAATTCCTTACTATGGTGAGGGTCTTCGTTTTTATATCAATCTGCGCTACCGTCTGAGTCGTAAGATCAATTTTTGGGCGCGGTATGCGAGTTCACTATATAAAGACGAGGGGATCGGTTCAGGTCTTAATTATATAGAAGGCCGCACTCGCTCCGATATCCGATTACAACTACGTTTTCAAATTTAGATAATGCAAGGGTTGAAAGAAAACAATATCAATTTTGCTGCATGGCCTTTTGTCCGATTTGTTTTTGCATTGATTGCAGGGATAGGTATGGGGCATTGGATTCGACCTCAAGTTCATGTTTTCTATTTAGTTTGTATAATAGCTGGCTTATCAATCGCTCTTTTTTTCTTGATGATCGGTATAACTAAGCTCCGTAAGTTTAGAAATTATCCGACGCTGAGTGTTCTATTTTATATTTTCTTATTTGCACTGGGTTGGGCGCGTATGTGGCATCCAGACCCGTTGATTCAACGCGGTCACTTTAGCCACGATCCGACGGATGCACTTATAGGTTTTGTTGCCGATGAACCTAGAATTACAGAAAAAACCATTCGCTTCCCAGTACAAGTCACACATTCCGTCACTGACAGTCTGATCTCAGCACGCAAGGGGAGGCTTTTACTCAGCATCCAACGTGATTCTTTAAATGATCTGGAGCAAATCTACTATTATGGCGATCAACTGCTTATTGAAGCTGACTTCAATGAACTCAAGCCCAGTTTTAATCCAAATGAATTCAATTATAAACAGTACATGGCCGGTCGGGAAATCTGGCATCAAAGTTATTTAACACATAAACAAGTAAAAAAGATTGGTGAAAATCAAGGTGATGATTTAATTGATTTTGCTCTTGGTCTGAGGGAAAATATGGTAGCGAAGTTAGAAAGCATCCTGGTTGAAAAGGATGTACATGCTATTGCATCAACACTCGTGTTAGGTTACCGTAGCGATTTGGATCGTGATTTATTGAATACCTTTTCGACAACTGGAACGATCCACGTTCTCTCTGTTTCAGGCCTTCACGTAGGCATCATATTTTCCGTGTTTTCATTCTTATTGCTTTGGAATAGAAAGTCTAAATGGATCTGGCTAAAGGCTGTTATACTCATTGCGTTAATTTGGCTGTATGCACTTATAACGGGCTTATCACCTTCGGTGCTCCGAGCCTCCATTATGCTTAGCTTAGGGATTTTAGCACTGAGTATGGTTCGGCAAAACCAAATATACAACACCATCGCTTTTTCAGCATTTATTCTTTTAATGTATAATCCGCGGTTCTTATCAGATATTGGTTTTCAACTTTCGTATTTGTCTGTACTTGGTATCGTGTATTTTTACCCCAAGTTTTATTTAGCACCGGGTTTCTCCAATCCAATACTTAAAACGTTGTGGTCATATATCTCAATTTCTCTTGCCGCGCAACTAGCAACCTTTCCTTTAGTCACTTATTATTTTTATTTTTTTCCTGTTTATTTTTTGCCAGCAAACCTTTTTATTCTATTGCCAGCTACCTTAATTCTATATATCGGCATCCTCGTTCTTCTTTTACCATCAGGCGGGCTTCAGCTGTTTCTGGCTCAATTTCTTGAAGCAACTATTAAAATCACAAAAGAAGTCTTGGTCTATTTTGGGGAGTTGCCATATTCCAGTTTAAATCTTCGGTGGACTGAATCCTGGCATTTTTTGGTCTTGTATCTAGTCGTTTTAGCCGCAAGTTTTTTCGTTTTTCATAAAAAGAAAACGGCAATCTATTTAATATTTATCGGTTTGATTCTCTTAGGACTAGATCGATCGTTGCAAAAGTATTCAGAAAGACACCTTAACCAAATTAAGATTTATAATGTGGGCAAGAATACTGCGATAGGTATATTCCAAAGGGAGAACGCCTATTTGTATACGAACTTTAAAGACGAGCATGATTCGACTTTCGAATATTCAGTTAAGCCAAGTTTTTTAGCGTTGGCTAAACCTCCTAATTTTATCCATCATGTTGATACGTTTCTAAACGAGGATTTTTTGGTTTACGAACATTTTATTCAGTTGGGAAACAAGACCCTGTTTGTCTTCGATCGCCCGATGGAGTTGCAAGGTAACATTGCTGTAGACCTTTTCATTGTAAAAAACAATTCACTGCACAGTATAAGTGAAATGCAAGACATTATGACGTTCGATCAGATGATTTTAGATGGAAGCAATGCATGGTGGTATATCCAAAAGATGAAAGTCGAGGCTGAAAAAATGAAGATTCCCGTGTATGTTCTAAAGGATAATTTTCACTATGTTTGGTGAGTCTTTAACGTATGCTTCATAGCTATGACCATTCATGAGGTTTTACAGAAACATTGGGGGTATTCCTCTTTTCGTCCACTTCAAGAGGACGTCATTAATTCAGTAATTGAAGGGAGGGATACGCTGGCGTTGATGCCCACCGGAGGTGGTAAATCCATTTGTTTTCAAGTGCCTACACTTATCCGACCTGGAATATGTATTGTAGTCAGCCCGTTAATAGCGTTGATGAAAGATCAAGTTGAAAGCCTGAAAGCAAAAGGCATCAAAGCGATCGCTATCTTTTCCGGTATGGGTAAGAAGGAAGTCGATATAGCGCTAGATAACTGCATTTTCGGCGATATCAAGTTCCTGTACCTGTCTCCTGAAAGACTGCGAAATGAACTTGTTCAGGAGCGTATCAAGCATATGAACATATCTTTGTTTGCTATCGACGAGGCACACTGTATTTCACAGTGGGGCTATGATTTCCGTCCTGCTTATCTTGATATAAAAATCTTAAGGACATTGCATCCGGGAGTTCCTGTACTTGCACTGACGGCGACGGCTGTTGAAAGAGTTGTCGAAGATATTCAAGAAAAGCTCGACTTCGACCCTCAGCATAGCCATGTGCTTAAGAGGAGTTTTTTTCGTGATAACTTGGCATATATGGCTCTGTTTGAGGAAAACAAGATGCAACGCTTGCTAAGGATTATTAATCGTACGCCGGGCTCTGGGATTGTCTATGTTCGAAGTCGCCGTGAAACCAAAGAGATTGCCAGATTTTTGATTATGAACGGCATCAATGCCGACTATTATCATGCAGGGTTAGGCACGAATGAAAGGAACCGGAAACAAGATGCTTGGATGAAAAATGAGACTCAAATTATCGTCTCTACAAATGCCTTCGGGATGGGAATTGATAAGCCTAATGTACGCTTGGTAGTACATCTAGATATACCCGAACATCTTGAAGCCTATTTTCAAGAAGCCGGACGAGCGGGGCGAGATGGAAATAAGTCTTACGCCGTACTCCTTTACAATGAAGCCGACAAATTGAAGCTGAAATCTAATTTTGAACAAAGTTTTCCCAGTGTCCAAGAAGTTGCTCAAACCTATTTTCAATTAGGTAATTATTTTCAATTAGCCTATGGGGCAGGCGAGGGTGTCGTTTTTGATTTTGATATCGGAGACTTTTGTAAGCGTTACACGCTCAATGTTATTAAAACGATGGCGTCATTGAAGTTTCTGGAACGAGATGAATGGATCAGCGTCACCGAAAATGTGTTTCTGCCTTCTAGGATCAGTTTCGAAGTGGACGCAACCGAATTATATCGCTTTCAGGTTGAACATGCCAATATGGATTCGGTTATTAAGTTTATCCTCCGTACTTATGGTCCTGCATTTGATCACTTTGTTGATATAAGAGAGACAGATGTTGCACGAAAACTGAACCTTCCGACTCAACATGTCTATTCTCTTTTGCAGAAAATGAATGATATGGGCGTGCTGACCTATTTAAAACAAAAAGATAGTCCACAGCTTCAATTTATGCGTCCCAGAAGTGATACAAAACACTTAACGGTTGATCATCAGTATATTGTAGAGAGGAAGCGTATCGCTGAAGCACAATTGAAATCAATATTCAACTACTTAGAGAATGACGAATGTCGGAGTCGGAAATTGTTGGCTTACTTTGGAGAAAACGAATCTCCCGATTGTCTGATCTGCGATGTATGTATTTTGAAGCGGAGTGCCGGAAGCGATGAAGAGCTAGAAGGAAAAATATATGTCGAGATAACCAATTTGCTGGTAGATGGACCTTTGACACTCGATGAACTGGTTGACGGAATAGATAATGGCAGTGATAAAATGAAACTTAGTTTTATACGTAAGCTTATCGACTCTGGCGAAATTAAAATGAATAATGGAAAGTATTACCAAAAATAATAAGTCGATAATCCGCGGGTGGGCAATGTTCGATTGGGCCAATTCTGCGTACAATTTAGTCATTACGTCAACCATATTCCCAGCATACTATACGATTATCACGACCACCGAGGAACATGGTGATCGCGTTGATTTTTTTGGTTTCACTTTCATCAATACTGCACTAGCTAATTATTCTCTTGCTTTTTCCTATTTAATAATGGTTCTGATACTACCTGTTTTGTCGTCGATTGCAGATTACCGGGGCAATCGGAAACAATTGATGAAGCTGTTTACGTACCTGGGTGCTTTTGCTTGTATGGCTTTGTATTTTTTTAAGTATGAAACCTTAGAGCTGGGAATAATCTGCTCTTCTTTGGCGGCGATGGGTTATATAGGGGGCGTGTTGTTTAATAATTCCTATTTGCCTGAGATCGCTACAGTTGACAAGCAAGACCAGGTTAGTGCAAAGGGCTTTGCTTATGGCTATGTTGGTAGCGTTATCCTTCAAATTATCTGCTTTATATTTGTAATAAAACCAGAATGGTTCGGTATAACCGATGGGTCCTTTCCTGCAAGATTTTCTTTTCTTCTTGTGGGCTTATGGTGGGTATTGTTTTCTCAGGTATCATTTCGTGTGCTCCCGGATTCATTGAAGCATCAAAAGGACTTCAAAAGGGAGGTTTTAAAAAAGGGTTTTATCGAACTGAAGAAGGTTTGGATATCGATTAAAAACATACCAGTTCTCAAGCGTTTTCTTACGGCCTTTTTCTTTTATGCGATGGGGGTTCAAACCATCATGTTGGTCTCTGCTGCATTTGGTGAAAAGGTGCTTGGTTTAGGTGCATCAAAGCTTATCGCCACAATTTTAGCCATCCAGCTCGTGGCAATTGCCGGTGCTTATCTGATGTCTTGGATGGTACGTATCATTGGGAATATCAAAGTTCTCATGCTTGTTGTCCTTTTATGGATTGTTGTATGCTTATCAGCATTCGTTATCAATAATGAGGTTCAGTTTTATATACTGGCGATCCTGGTTGGTCTAGTTATGGGAGGTACGCAATCAATTTCAAGATCTACCTTTTCAAAGCTCATCCCTGAGCAGACAGAAGATACCACCTCATTTTTCAGTTTTTATGACGTCACAGAGAAAATAGCGATTGTAATAGGTTTATTTACGTTTGGCTTCGTTGAAGAATTAACTGGCAATATCCGCACCTCAGCTTTATTCCTTGCTATTTTCTTTGCCTTAGGGTTCCTTTTTCTGCTCCGTGTACCTAAAGTAAGTGTTTTGCAGAAAGCAAACTAAATTTTCGGATCATGTTTATTATTGGATATTGATTATTATTCTAACTTTGTTTTATATGACAAAAAACAATACTGTAGAAGTTTTCATTCCTTGTTTTATTGATCAATTGTATCCGCAGACGGCTTTTAATACCATTAAAGTTTTAGAAAGAGCTGGTTGCGAAGTGATTTATAATCCTGAACAAACTTGTTGCGGTCAACCTGCCTATAATGCTGGCTTCTTTGATGAAGCAAAAGGTGTCGGAACAAAATTTCTGAATGATTTTACTGAAAACAGATCGATTGTCTCACCTTCTGCGTCCTGTACAGGAATGGTTAAGAACGGTTATAATGCATTGTTTACCAATACCATGGTGCATAATAAATGTCGCAACATCCAAAGTAATATTTACGAATTGTCAGACTACCTCATCAACGTTTTAAAAAAGGATTATTTTGGAGCGGAACTCGAGGGCAGAGCGGTCTATCATGATTCCTGTTCGGGTTTACGGGACTGTCACATTAAAGAAGAGCCGAGACAGTTGCTGTCTAAGGTAGACGGTCTCGAGTTGGTTGAAATGAGAGACACAGATGTTTGTTGTGGGTTCGGAGGTACTTTTGCCGTTAAATTTGATTCGATATCTTCCGCTATGGCCGAGCAAAAAGTTCACAACGCTCTAGAAATGGACGCAGACTATATTATATCGACAGATGTCTCATGCCTATTGAATTTGCAAGCATACATAGATAAACATAATTTACCCATCAAAACCATGCATATAGCAGATGTTTTAGCGCATGGTTGGGCTAACATATAAATTAGCTAGAATATAATAATTAAATACATCACCATGGAAAACAATAACAGAAGAGAATTTTTGAAACAGTTAGGTATCGGAGCACTAGGTTTAACCGTATTGCCTTCACTTCCATTAGGCAGTTTTGCTGCTAAAAAGAAGATGTTTTTTAAGATTTCATTAGCTGAGTGGTCATTGCATCGTACACTTTTTGATGGCAAATTGACTAATATGCAGTTCCCCGAAACAGCAGCAAAAAAGTTTGGTATCTACGGGGTTGAGTACGTAAACCAATTTTTTAAGGATAAAGCAGAAGATAAGACTTATTTGACAGAGTTAAATCAGCGTGCAAAAGACAATGGGGTTACGAATGTGTTGATCATGATAGACGGCGAAGGGAACATGGCAGATGTTAATGCGGATGTCAGGAACAAAGCTGTAGAAAACCATTACAAATGGGTAGAAGCGGCTAATTTCTTAGGATGTAAATCAATTCGTGTAAATGCTGCCGGTAAAGGAACACCTGAAGAGATGAAGAGTGCTGCTGTCGACAGCCTTGCTAAGCTTAGTACCTTTGCAAAAGACTATAAGATTAATGTGATTGTAGAAAACCACGGAGGTTTGTCTTCCGATGGTCAATGGCTAAGCAGTATTCTGAAAGAAGTAAATATGAAGAACTGTGGTTCTCTACCAGATTTTGGTAACTTTTACGAATATGATCGTTACCAAGGTGTAGAAGATCTGATGCCGTTTGCAAAAGGAGTGAGTGCGAAAACTCATGATTTTAATGCGGAAGGCTATGAAAGTAAGATTGACTACATGAGAATGATGCAGATGGTTAAAGATGCTCGCTACAAAGGTTGGGTCGGAATTGAGTATGAAGGTGGTAACTTGAGTGAGGAAGAAGGCATTATTAAAAGTAAAAAGCTTCTTGAAATGGTCGGAGAAAAGTTGAGTTAATCATTTTTCGTATCTTTGTGTCATAAAAATCTAAAATCATATTCGTAAATGATTAAAATAACTCTTCCTGACGGGACTGTAAAAGAGTTCCCGAAAGGAATTACTGCTCATCAAATAGCCTTATCTATCTCAGAGGGTTTAGCTCGTAATGTATTAGCTGCGGAAGTAAATGGCGAAGTTTGGGATTCAAGTAGACCTATTGAGGCTGACGCAACCGTTAAACTATTGACTTGGAACGACGAAAAAGGTAAATCAACCTTTTGGCATTCATCTGCTCACTTATTGGCGGAAGCATTAGAGGCTTTGTATCCAGGAACCAAATTCGGTATTGGACCATCAATTGAAACAGGTTTCTATTATGACGTAGATTTCGGCGATCGCGAGTTTTCTTCGGATGAACTTCCAAAGATCGAAAAGAAAATGCTAGAGTTAGCGCGAACGAAGTCTGAGTACATTCGTGAATCCATAAGCAAAGTAGATGCAGAAAAGTACTTTACCGAGAAAGACGACGAGTATAAGCTAGACTTGATTAGTGGGTTGGAAGATGGGAGTATTACATTCTATACGCAAGGTAATTTTACCGATTTATGTCGTGGACCACATATTCCTCATACAGGCTTAATTAAGGCAATTAAATTAACGAATGTTGCCGGTGCTTATTGGCGAGGTGATGACACCAGAAAACAGCTGACCCGTATTTACGGGGTGAGTTTTCCAAAGCAGGGTGAACTTACAGCATACCTGCAGATGATTGAAGAGGCAAAAAAACGAGACCATCGAAAACTTGGTAAAGAGCTTGAACTTTTTGCTTTCTCTGAAAAAGTAGGGATGGGGCTACCACTGTGGTTGCCTAAAGGGGCGGCTTTGCGTCAGAAATTAATTGACTTTTTGCAGAGAGCCCAAATTAAGTCGGGTTACGAGCCTGTGGTGACCCCTCATATCGGCCATAAAGACCTGTATGTCACTTCTGGACACTATGAAAAATACGGTGCGGATTCATTTCAGCCGATTAAAACTCCTCAAGAAGGTGAGGAGTTCCTTTTGAAGCCGATGAACTGCCCGCACCACTGTGAAATTTACAAGACAAAGCCTCGTTCTTATAAAGATTTACCCGTTCGCTTTGCTGAGTTTGGTACAGTTTACCGCTACGAACAGAGTGGCGAGTTGCACGGTTTGACCCGAGTACGAGGATTTACACAAGATGATGCACACCTTTTCTGTCGTCCTGATCAGGTGAAAGAAGAGTTTAAAAAGGTAATAGACCTTGTGCTTTATGTATTTGGAGCTTTAGGTTTTGACGACTACACAGCTCAAATATCTTTAAGAGATCCTGAAAATACCGAAAAGTACATTGGTTCTGATGAAAATTGGAAATTGGCAGAACAGGCGATTATCGAGGCAACGGAGGAAAAAGGATTACAAACCGTGATTGAAACCGGGGAAGCGGCATTCTATGGGCCAAAACTGGATTTCATGGTTAAAGATGCATTGGGAAGAAAATGGCAGTTGGGAACCATTCAGGTTGACTATAACCTTCCGGAGCGTTTCGAGCTTGAGTATACGGGTAGCGATAATGCAAAACACCGACCGGTAATGATACACCGTGCACCCTTCGGTTCACTCGAGCGGTTCGTTGCTGTGTTGATCGAACACTGTGCCGGTAACTTTCCGTTATGGCTTGCTCCTGAGCAGTTTATAATCCTTCCTGTCTCGGAAAAATACGAAGAATATGCAAAAAAACTTTTAGAATCTCTCAATAATTCCGATATTCGCGGCTTAATTGACTTGCGAGATGAGAAGGTGGGAAGAAAAATTCGTGATGCTGAAATCAAAAAGATCCCTTATATGTTGGTAATAGGAGAGAAGGAAGTTGAGAGTGGGGAACTTTCAGTAAGAAAACACGGAGTAGGTGATATAGGAACCATGAGCATAGAAGCGTTTAGCGAACAATTAACAAAAGAAATAACCGTTTAAAAATTAAAAAATTTGGCATTAAAAAGACCAGGATCTAGGGGCCCTCGGCCACCTTTTAAAAAGAAAGAACCCGATCATAGAATTAATAACCATATAAGAGCTACTGAAGTTCGGTTGGTTGGAGACAATGTAGAGCAAGGAATTTATCCGACTCGACAAGCCATTGCAATGGCTGATGAGTTGGATTTAGACTTGGTTGAAATTTCTCCCAATGCCAATCCGCCCGTTTGTAAAATAATCGATTACAGCAAGTTCGTTTACGAACAAAAGAAGAAGCTTAAGGAAATTAAATCCAATGCAAAACAAACGGTGATAAAAGAGATACGCTTCGGTCCTAATACGAATGATCATGATTTTGAATTTAAGTTAAAACATGCGCAGAAGTTTTTAGAGTCAGGAGAAAAGGTACGTGCTTATGTTCATTTTAAAGGACGTGCAATTGTGTATAAGGAGCAAGGAGAAATTTTATTGTTACGCTTTGCACAAGCTCTCGAGGATTACGGAAAAGTTGAATTGCTTCCAAAGCTAGAGGGTAAACGAATGTTTATCACAGTAGCTCCAAAAGGAACAGGAAAAAAATAATAAATGCCTGATGCTCGTCAGAGCTTATAGGTTAAAGATAAAATAGATAGATAAAATAAATAGAATTATGCCAAAAATGAAAACCACTTCCAGTGCAAAAAAGCGTTTTAAGCTTACTGGAACCGGTAAAATTGCAAGAAAGAATGCATTCATGAGTCACATCTTAACTAAGAAGTCGACAAAGCGTAAACGTAGCCTACGTCAAACCAGCTTAGTAGCTGACGGAGATATGGGCAACGTAAAACGAATGCTAAACATTGGAAAGTAATAACAAAATTTAATAACCAGGTATTGGGTTGTAAGTACGTTGGGAAACACGTCGCCTGTTACCAAAAAACAAATTAATTATGCCACGTTCGGTTAACGCAGTAGCTTCGAGAAGAAGAAGAAAAAAGATCTTAAAATTAGCTAAAGGCTATTACGGATCAAGAGGTAAGGTTTACACCATTGCCAAAAATACAGTTGAAAAAGGTTTACAATACGCATACCGCGATCGTAAGACCAAGAAGAGAGAGTTCAGAGCATTATGGATTCAGCGTATCAATGCAGGTGCTCGTCAACACGGAGTTTCTTATTCTCAGTTGATGGGTAAGTTGTCAAAAAATAATATAGGCTTAAACCGTAAGGTTTTAGCTGATTTGGCAATGAATCAACCAGAGGCTTTTAAAGCAGTTGTAGACGCAGTAAAATAAATTGAATCCAATCTATCTATTTTAAAAAGGAGGCATCAAAAATGCCTCCTTTTTATTTCTTAATATTTCGGATCGTTACGTCATAAATACTTGATTGCTGTAATCGATCGCTTCTAACCAGTAATCTTTATTGATTTTTTCATAAGGAGTTTCGGCGGTCTCTAAGGCCTTTAATAAAGTTTCGGTAGCTAGATTGCCGGTAAGGTCATCGCTCGCCATTGGGCAGCCTCCAAAGCCTCGTATCGCGGTATCTATTCGGTCACATCCTACTTCGATTGCTGCTGTCGCTTTTTCGAAAGCATCTTCCGGTCTGCTGTGTAAATGAATTCCCCAACTGCAATCAGAGAACTCCTTTTTTAGTTGCGGGTACAGCTGTCTTATTTTTTCGGGTGTTGAGATTCCTACTGTGTCTGCAAGAACAAATTCATGGATGCCTAGATCCTCCAGTTGTACCGTATATTCTGAAACAACATCGGCGCTCCAGTTATCTCCATAAGGGTTTCCAAACCCCATCGATAAATAAATCAATGGAGTCTTGTTCTTCTTTCTGCAAAGGGCGCTAATCTCCCCAACGCGTTTTAACGATTCGGTAATTGTACTGTTCGTATTTTTGATCTGAAAGGTTTCCGAAATTGAAAAGGGAAAACCTATAATCGATATTTCGTCAAATTCTGCAGCTTCCTGTGCACCTCTGACATTAGCGACGATTGCCAATAGGCTGGATCTCGATGAATCGATATCTAATTTCTTAACAAGTTCAGCACTATCACGCATTTGCGGCATTGCCTTGTGAGAAACAAAGCTGCCAAAATCGATCCGACTGAAGCCCACCTTGAGCAGCAAATTGATGTAAGTAGCTTTGACATCAGTTGGGATAAAGTTTTTGATCCCTTGCATTGCATCGCGTGGACATTCAGTAATCTTAAGCATTATTCAGCTCCAATAATCTTTATTTTCATTCCGTTGAGTTCCGGAGATACTCTCAGTTGACAAGACAGTCGGCTATTGTATTCTGCGTTATGAAGCGTGTCGAGCATATCTGCTTCGTCATTGTTGGGTTCAGGCAATTCAAAATCATCTTGCACCTGAATGTGGCAAGTAGCACATAAGGCCATTCCTCCACACGTAGCAAGAATATCATAGTCAGAAGCTTTGAGAACCTCCATCAAGCTCAGACTTATATCCGTTGGAATTTCCAGGTCTCGAACAGTTCCTTCTTGATCTTCGACCGTAATCGTAATTAAATCGTCTTGCATTTTTTAGCAACAAAAATTTTAGAATTCGTTAATACCGTTAACGGTTGTATATTTAAAACTTAATTTTTGATCAGGGAAAACATATTTAAAGGCACTTTGCGCCATTAATGCCGCTTCGTGGTAGCCACAAAGAATCAACTTCAATTTACCAGGGTAAGTATTAATATCTCCGATTGCGAAAATTCCGTCAACGTTCGTACTATAGTCAAACGTATCTACCTCGATCGCAGACTTATCAATATTTAGTCCCCAGTCAGCAATAGGTCCTAATTTTGGACTCAGGCCAAAAAGTGGAATCAATGAATCCGCTTCAATAAAGCTTTCTACCTTACTTTTATCAGTGACACCGATTTTGCTGATACGACCGTTTCCGTGAACCGAGCTTAAATTACTTTGTAATAAAAGTCGAATACGCCCTTCATTAGCAAGATTAAATACCTTTTGCGCTGAGTCCGGAGCTCCTCTAAAACTATCACTACGATGTATTAAAGTCACTTCCTTCGCTATATCCGCCAAAAAGATCGTCCAGTCCAACGCAGAGTCACCACCACCGGCCAATACGACACGCTGATCTCTGAAACTTTCCGGATTTTTCACCATGTAGCTAACACCTTTGCCCTCGAAATCTTCCAATCCCTGTACAGCAGGTTTTCTCGGTTCAAACGAACCGAGACCAGCAGCAATGACAATTACTTTACTGCGGATCACTGTTCCTTCATTACTAATAAGTTCAAAGGATCCATCTTCCAGTTTGTTTAATGTTTCAACGCGTTCACCCAATGTAAAAGTAGGATGGAAGGGCTCGATTTGTTTTAACTGATTATCAATCAATTCCTGAGCTTTCACGGTAGGGTAGCCAGGGATGTCATAAATCGGTTTATGAGGATATATTTCTGACAATTGTCCGCCAATCTGAGGAAGCGCATCAATCAAATGACAGCGCATTTTTAGTAGACCAGCTTCAAAAACAGCAAATAGTCCGACGGGTCCAGCCCCAATGATGCAGATATCCGTATTAATCATTATCTTTTAGTTCTAAATTGTTATAAATAGTATTTAATATACGCTGTAAATGTTTAAAGTCACTTTCTCCCAAATTTTCCCACGCTTTCATTCTTATATCTTTCACGTAAGGTGACATCTCCTTAACCTTCCTTTTCCCGAGATCCGTCAGCCTGACGATAAACGATCGTCTATCCTGTTTATGAATTACCCGGTTAACATATTCCTTTTTTACCAATAAATCAATAATCCGTGTTAATGTTGGTTGATCTTTTCCACATAGTTTTGCCAACTCCTTCTGAGTAATATTATCCGACTCATTTAAGTTTTTCAAAACAATCCATTGATCCACCGTCACACCATAATTACCCTGATTAAATTGGAACTGCGCGTATTGTTTGACCCGTCTGGCCGTACAATCCAATAATAATGAGTATCGATTAAAAGCTTCTTCTTGCATACCAATAATTAGTATGACAAATATAATTGTTTTTTAATAAATCCACTCTTTATTAGATAAAAAACTAAGCTTTTTCGAAAACAAAAAAGAGGATAGCAGTTTGACTATCCTCTTTTTATCTTAATTTACTTCTTCAAAGTTTAAGCTTTCGCAACTTTTGGAGTTGAAGGGACAACCTTTTTATTTTCATCTTCCTCTTTCGTCAAATCTAACACCATTGGTGCCGCAATGAAAATCGAAGAGTATGTTCCCAGCATGATACCGATAAGGATAGCAAAAGAGAACGCCCGAATAACTTCACCACCGAATACGAATAGCACAGCCATTACGAAGATTACCGTTAATGAAGTAATAATCGTTCTGCTCAAGGTACTGTTGATGGCATTGTTAATGATCTCTGCGGGAGGTTTTTGTCGGTTACTCGGAATGCCCAGGTACTCACGTAGCCTATCGAATACAACTACCGTGTCATTTATAGAATAACCAATTACCGTAAGCATCGCTGCAATAAAATGCTGATTCATGTCTAGTGCGAAAGGTAATAAACCATCAAAGACTGAGAATATACCCAATAGAATAATTGCATCGTGCGCTATAGAAATAGCAGAGCTCAAACTGTATTGCCATTTCCGGAAACGTATCAAAATATAAAGCCCGATACCGATAATCGCAAAGATCGAGGCATAGATCGCTGATGTTTTAATATCATTGGCGATCGTTGGTCCCACTTTCTGAGAGCTTACGATATCGTATTCAACTCCGCCCAATTGATCCAAGCCCTCGTTTAATTTAGCGAGTACTTCAGCATCTGCCTGATCACTTGTTTCACCAACCAAATAGCCAGTTGTAATCCGAAGGTGTTCGTCACTACCAAAGGTTTTCACCTCTGTATCCTCACCAAACGCTGTGTTCAGATTTGAACGAACCTCTTCAAGATTGACCGGTTGTGCAAACTCAACCACGTAAGTCCGCCCACCTTTGAAATCAACTCCTAGGTTAAAGCCTTTGGTGAATATTGATACTAAACTAATGGCTATTACTACGATTGAAATGATATAATATCTTTTTCTGTTCTTAATAAATTGGAAATTTGCTCCGACAAGTGTGTTTGCACTCCATTTGTTTGAAACAGTAATTTTCCAGTCTTTCTCTAGCATCCATTCAAAAATGATCCTCGAGATGAAAATTGATGTGAACAAAGAGGTAATAATACCGATCATCAACGTCGTAGCGAAACCAGCAATCGGTCCGGAACCAAATATAAACAGGATAATACCAACCAAGAAAGTTGTAATCTGAGAGTCGAGAATCGAAGGCATCGCATGTTTGTAACCGTCTGCAATCGACTGTCTGATCGATTTGCCCAGCCTCAATTCTTCCCGTATACGTTCATAAATCAGTACGTTGGCATCAACTGCGGTACCCATTGTTAAAACGATACCTGCAATACCCGGTAAGGTGAGGACGGCCCCGATGGATGCTAATATCCCCATGATAAAGAACACGTTCACCAAAACAGCAACGTTCGCAACCCAACCTGCACGGTTGTAATAAACCACCATGAAAACAAGGACAACTACCAGTCCAATCACCGATGAGTTGATACCAGCGTCAATCGCTGCTTGCCCAAGAGTCGGTCCGATGATCGCTTCTTCCACGATTTTAGCAGGAGCCGGTAAACGGCCAGCTTTCAAAACATTCGCCAAATCCTGTGTATCTTCAATCTGGAAGTTACCCGAAATTGAAGAATTACCTCCAGCAATTTCATCCTGAACCGTAGGAGCTGAATACACCACATTATCGAGAACAATAGCAATTGATTTTTTATTATTCGGATCAGCTGAAGCCGCCGCTGTGATTCGTCTCCACTCGCGCGCGCCTTCCGTATTCATGGTCATCGTAACCTGTGGGTTACCGTTCATGTCAAAATCAGCACGGGCATCTGCAATAACGCTTCCCGCCAAAGCAGCTTGTCCATCAGAAGTAGAAGGCTTCAACGCGTAAAGCTCGAGGCGTCTGTCTTCCTTACTAATTGGTTTTACAGACCAAGCTAACTTAACATTAGCCGGAATGATGGATTGGATAACAGAATCCCTTAAGAAATCATTTACTTTAGCTGTGTCCTTTAATTCAACATAGCCGACAACAGCACCTGGCCTCAACATAGGTTGTTGATTCTGGCCGATGTAGATTGAAGGCTGCATGATATTGAAAAGCGGGTTATTTTGCGCAGCAAGTTGCTGATCTGCACTATCTTGCGCAACTGAATCGCGCTGTCCACCTGTAATAGCAGCCAATTCACCTTGGTTGGCTCCGGTTCCTTCTTCTACAGTCGTTGTGTCTGTAGCTGCTGCGGTCGGCGTAGGCGTTTTTGTTTTCGCGCGTGCTGCAAGTGTCTGGTTTACATTCTCAAGAAGAGGGTAGATCTCTAGGTTATCATAGGTTTCCCAGAACTCTAATTTAGCTGAACCTTGCAAGAGACTGCGTACCCTTTCCTCGTCAGTTACACCAGGGAGTTCAATTAAGATACGATTTGTACCCTGTTGCTTCTGAATATTTGGAGATGCTACCCCAAATTTATCAATACGTGTACGTAAGATATTGTAGGAGCGGTCAATCGCGCTTTCGCTTTGTGTTCTTAAGAAGCCAAGCACCTCCGAGTCACTAGACTGCGCATTGATAGACCCAACATTTTCTTTTGTCGCAAAGAATGACGCAAGAGACGTGTTCGGGCTCAATTTCTTGAATTCCTCACCAAAAAGTGTCACATATTCGGTCTGACTCTGTTTGCTACGTTCATTTGCATTTTTCAACGCTTGGTTAAAATTCTCATCTTCCGGATTGCCCGCTAGGTTCAGAATCAGCTCTTGCAAGGAGATTTCCATAGTCACGTTCATGCCGCCTCTGAGATCAAGCCCCAAAGCTAGTTCACGTTCTTTGGCATCCTGATACGTGTACTGAGCGAAGCCTAAGTTATACACAGGCTCATTAGCCATCGAATCCAGGTAAGCTCTTTCTTTCTCCAAATCACCCTGCGCATAGGCGGCCGCATCCTTTTCTACACTTCGCGTAACGAATGTAAATGATATCGAATACAGGCACGCGAGCGCAACCACAACGATAAAAAATTTAATAATACCTTTCCCTTGCATTGTTCTTATTTGTAAAATTTATTTCTAATTGTATAGTTTTTGTTAAGTCGGCAAATCTATGAAAATTTTGAATAATGATGGTGTTTATTTTTGTATTGTCAAAATTTCTTCTTACGCTCGTAGACCATGAAGTTATAATCGTAGGGGTTTTTATCATCCGCTTCGTGGAGCGACTCGGAGGTTAACTGCCAAAAATCAGGTAGTATAGGTGGGAAAAAAGCATCTGCTTCGAACTCATCATAGATCAGAGTAAAGTAAATCCGATCACTAACAGCCATCGCCTCACTGTAGACTTCAGCACCGCCTACAATAAAGTTTTCATCATCCGGATCGCAGAGTGCGAGTGCATCTTGCAGTGAATGGCAAACTTCGATACCTTCTTTCTGATAATCTTTTTTGCGTGTAATAACGATGTTTCTTCTATTAGGCAGCGGTTTTCCTACAGACTCATAAGTCTTTCTTCCCATTATAACAGCGTGTCCGGTTGTTTTATCCTTAAAGTATTTTAGGTCTGCGGGCATATGCCAAAGTAATTCATTGTTTTTTCCAATGGCATTGTTCTGTGCTGCTGCTACAATTATCGAAATCATGGTTTCATTTTATTTACACGGATACCGGTTACACGGCCACCGGTGCTTTAATGTGTGGATGGTATTGATAGTCCATCAGCTCAAAATCCTCAAATTTAAATTCAAAGATATCTCTTACATCAGGGTTAATCTTCATCTGCGGTAGCGGATAGGGTGTTCTTTCTAACTGCAATGCCGCTTGTTCCATATGGTTGCTATATAGGTGCGCATCACCCAGCGTATGTACAAAGTCAGCCGCTTCCATATCACAAACCTGGGCCACCATCATGGTCAATAAAGCATATGAGGCGATGTTAAATGGGACACCTAGGAAAATATCCGCACTCCGCTGATAGAGCTGACAAGACAACTGAGGTTTGGATTGCCCCTTACTAGCATCAGCCGGCGCTACATAAAATTGAAAAAACGCATGGCAGGGCGGAAGGGCCATTTTGCTAATCTCCGATACATTCCACGCAGATACAATGATACGTCGGGAATCGGGGTTGTTATTTAGCTGATCGATTACCTGACTGATCTGATCAATACTTTCTCCGTTCGGGCTTGGCCATGAACGCCATTGGGCACCATAGACCGGGCCAAGGTTGCCGTTCTCGTCCGCCCATTCATCCCAGATACTTACTTTATTGTCCTTTAAATATTGTATGTTCGTATCACCTTGCAGAAACCATACCAGTTCATGGATAATTGATCGTAAATGGAGTCTTTTAGTTGTGACAAGAGGAAAACCCTCTTTGAGATTAAAGCGCATCTGATGTCCAAAAATACTTTTTGTTCCAGTTCCGGTGCGATCCAACTTCTCTGTGCCGGTTTCATACACCTTACGCATTAAATCAAGGTACTGTTGCATTTTTAATCGGTATATTTAGTTTGTAAATGTAAGAATAAATAAACATTATAGCCCTATTCGATGTTAATTCCTTAATCAAAAAGGAGGTGAATATGGCAAAGTATTCAAAAAAAGCAAGTGAGAAAGTCGAAGAGGCTATGCACGAAATGAAAAAAGGAGAACTAAGAACCGGTAGCGGTAAAAAAGTAACATCAAAAAAACAGGCAGTCGCGATTGGTCTGTCCGAAGCTAGAGAAGAGGGGGCGAAGGTGCCAAAAAAGAAAAAAAAGAATTAACTAAACCCGAATAGATACACATACAAAATGAGAAACCTGATTATTTTTAGCTGTTTAACTATTTTATTAACTACTTCCTGTCAACAAAGCGACCAAAATAATGCGGAAACCACAGAAACCACTGCGGATACTGTTATACAAGCTCCTGAACGCGTCCAATTGCGCTATGGAGAAGCTGATACAGCACAAATAGCTCAATGGCTCACCAACTCAATATTAAAAGACGATCTGGATTTTCTCAAGAGCGAACAACGCAACTATCAGTTAGACGCATACGATCTAGATAATGATGGAAATCTCGAATATTTTGTCGGCTTTACGAATGATTACTTCTGCGGGTCAGGCGGCTGTACCTACTATCTCTTGGGGCACGATGGCGAGGTTATTTCCTTGTTCTCTGTAAGCCGGGCGCCGTTCTATATATTAGAATCGAAGACCAACGGCTGGCATGACCTCGTAATCAACTCGAATAGCGGAATGCGGAAGCTCTCTTATGATGGAGCTTCCTATCCCGAAAACCCGTCTGTATTACCTGCGTTTGAAGACAGCACCTCCCATTCGGATGCAGTCGCTATTCTGAAAGATGCAAAAAGCTATTCGTTCTAGTTTAACTCTTTTCTACAATATAAACATCGTCCCCTTTTAGGAGGTTCCTGTGTTCAATTAGTTTATGAAGATTGATAGTCCCGATTATGTACTTGAGGTCTTCCGATGCATAGCGTTCATGAATTTCCTGAAAGCCCAACTGGTCTATGATGCTCTCATCCTTATACCGGAGATAAACTTTCAAGTTCCAGTTCGTTGTATATACTTCTTCATCTGAAGGTACTTTTGTTAGGTGCTTCTTGTATTCGTAACGATAGTCATAGCGTAGCGCTGCGATATCAGATAATACTGCCGAACCCGTTGGGTGACCACCCGCGCCCTTCCCGTAGAAGAACTGTTGGTCGGCGAAAGCCGCTTGTACCAATACGCCATTGTATTCATTTTCAACCTGGTAAAGTATGCTTTCTGAATTGACAAATTTCGGCATTACATAAAGTATCACCTGGTGGTCATTTATTTTCCTTGCAGTAGGTACAAGTTTGATTTTCAGGTTTTTTTCCTTCGCAAACCGAACATCTGCTTCAGATAAACCATCTATGCCAATGTTTAATATTTTATCGGGGTTTATAAATAACCCATAAGCATGTGACGCAACAATGCTCAATTTAAACTTTGCATCAAAGCCACCCACATCTAAAGTCGGGTCTGACTCCGCAAACCCTAAATCTTGCGCCTGTTTTAGTGCAACTTTGTATGAAAGGTTTTCATTGAATATTTTCGAAAGAATATAATTTGATGAGCCGTTGAAAATACCACTTATAGAATGCAGCAGTTCATTATCGTAATACTCTTCCAGGTTTCTGATAATCGGAATACTTCCACAAACTGCACCCTCGTATAATAATGAAGTTCCATACTCGTGTTGCAGAGCCACCAATTCTTCCAAGTGATTGGCAATCATTTTTTTATTGGCAGAGACTACATTTTTCCCGTTTCGTAATGCCTTGGAAACAATGTTGTAAGCTACGTCTGCATCATCAATCAGTTCAATTACTGTATCAATTTCCGTATCCTCTAAGATTTCATCCGGGTCGGTGTGGAAAAGCTCTGCGGGGAGGCTCCTCTTTTTGTCCGGATGCTTGATTACAAATTTTTTAACTTCAATATTAAGTCGTTTGGTCTTGATGATATCATAAAGACCTTGACCTACCACTCCAAATCCGAAGATACCTAATCGTAATTTTTTTTCCATTTAAATATGAATCGTTGCTGAGTATTTTGATTTTATTGGGTTCTTTCTAATAAATTTATCTATAATTTGAGCCAAAGTTTTCGTTTCAATCAGAAAACCGTCGTGTCCATAAAAGGAATCGATTTCAGCATATTCTGCCGAAGGAACATTGTCCGCAATGAATTTTTGCTCTTCAGGTGGGAACAATACATCGCTCTTAATCCCGATCACCAACGTTTTGGCTTTAACTTCCTGGAGTGCTTCAATAATTCCTTTTCGCCCTCTTCCTACGTTATGTGAATCCATCGCTTTACTTAAAAACCAATAACTGTAAGCATTAAAGCGCTTTACCAATTTTTCTCCCTGATAATTCTGATAAGATGAAGCACGGTAATCATCCACCCGCTCATTGTCCGTTTCCATCTGTGTCACACCATAAGTTTCATAGCTTCGATACGACAGAAGCGCGATGGAACGGGCGGTCTTCAAACCTTTTGCACCACCATTGGGCTTATTTGCGTAAAAAGTTCGGTCACTTTCAATCGCCAGGCGCTGACTTTCATTAAAGCCGATACCCCAAGGCGAGTGCTGTGCGTTGGTTGCTAAAAGAATCAATCTTTCAATCCGCTCAGGTTGTAGAATTGACCACTCCAATGCCTGATGCCCACCCAGGGAGCCACCAATAAGCAGTGATACCTTATCTATTTTCAAATGGTCTGCCAAGAGTTTATGTGCGTTAGCCAAATCACGTGTTGAAAACTGAGGAAATGACAGATAGTAAGGTTGCTTAGTTTTTGGGTTGATACTCAAAGGGTTCGTAGTGCCATAGGGCGATCCGATGATGTTAGCGCAGATCACGAAATCTTTCTCCGGATTGAAATAATCCTTATCGCCGAACAACCCCGGCCACCACTCAAAAACATTGGCATTGGCCGTCAGAGCATGACATACCCAAACGATATTATCCCGCTGAGCGTTTAGGGTTCCGAAAGTAGTGTAAGCGATCTCCAGGTTTTGAAGTCGCTTACCACTCTCTAGTTTAAAGGTTTTTTTATATTGAAACTTGTGTGTCTTCATATTTTTGAAAATGCACCTTCAAAATCTGCTTTGATGTCATCAATATGTTCAATTCCAACCGATACGCGAAGTGAGTTCGGCTTAACGCCTGCTGCCAACTGAGCCTCATCGCTTAATTGTTGATGCGTCGTCGCAGAAGGTTGTATAATTAAGGTTTTTGTATCACCAACGTTTGCCAGGTGGCTTGTCAGTTTCAAATTGTCAATAAAAGCAGTTGCTTTTTCTTTACCACCTTTGATTTCAAAGCTCAACACCGACCCGAAGCCATTTTTTAAGTATTTTTTTGCATTCGCATATGAAGGGTGGCTTTGCAGTCCCGGATAGCTAACCGATTCCACTTGTGGGTGCTCCTCCAGCCATTTTGCCAAGTCCAATGCGTTGTCTACATGTCGTTGAACACGAAGCGATAACGTTTCAAGTCCTTGGATGAACAAGAATGAGTTAAAAGGAGAGAGGGCAGTACCCAGGTCACGAAGACCTTCAACCCGTGCTCTGATGATAAACTGAATATTGCCCAAGCTACTATCTACACCAAAAACGTCGCTGAACACCAATCCGTGGTAACCCTCCGAAGGCTCACTGAACTGTTTGAATTTACCATTACCCCAGTTGTAGTTACCTGCGTCTACAACCACGCCGCCAATACTGCTACCTTGCCCACCGATCCACTTCGTTGCAGCGTGAACCACCACGTTTGCTCCGTGCTCAATAGGTCTAAACAGGTAGCCACCGGCGCCGAAGGTATTATCGACAATAAGTGGTAGATCATGTTTCTTCGCTATTTCAGCTATTTTTTCAAAATCAGGAATGTTAAAGCTAGGATTCCCGATCGTCTCAATAAATATTGCTTTCGTTTTATCGTTAATCTGATTTTCGAAGCTCTCCGGCTTATCGTTTTCTGCAAAGCGAGCCTCAATACCTAAGCGTTTAAAAGTCACCTTAAATTGATTATATGTCCCGCCGTAAAGATTCGGGCTACTTACAAAGTTCTCTCCACTCTCTACGATATTAGTTATCGCAATCAACTGTGCTGCCATCCCCGAGGAAACCGCCAATGCAGCTACGCCACCTTCCAACGCCGCGATGCGTTTTTCGAATACGTCGCTGGTCGGGTTCATAATCCTTGTGTATATATTTCCGAATTCCTTTAGAGCAAACAGATTTGCACCGTGTTCAGCACTGTCAAATACAAAAGAAGTTGTCTGATAGATCGGAACAGCTCTTGCTCCGGTAGTAGGGTCCGCTTCTTGTCCAGCGTGTACTTGTAAGGTTTCGAATTTTAATGAGTTTGTTGCCATGATGATATAATAATTTCAGTAAATAATTTTAAAAAATGATTGTATTAGATGTTTTGTATACGTTCCCTCAATACGAATTGACATATAGAGAACGCTTTCGATTGTTCCAAAAAGATTAACAACAATAACCTTGGAAAATAGTAGATGGGCTGCACATTCGGTAGGTAGATCCGACGGTTACAGAGTATAGCCGAAACGCATAATGGCTTGGCATGTGTAGGGTAGAAATGTTCTTTGTTTTCATGTCTTATAAATTTATATTTTCCCGTTAATTCGGGACAGGATTTGGCACCTTTTCCTTTCAGATGGTTGCCAGTGGTTCATCGAGCCAGTCTCTCGCCACTTCTTTATAAACCAAGACTCTTAGAGAGTAATGATCATGTCCTTTTAACAAGGCACATTGCAAATATACAATCCATTATTGGATTTGCAAAATAGTTTTTTCAAAATTGTTCGCAAACCCTTTCCAAATTGTCAATAATTTCCTGCAATCGTTGCGATTCTTTGTTATTATAGTGTTTCATAAATACGAATTGACAAAGTATAACCCACATGATGCTGACAGCGATGTAGATGAGCAATTCCCAAAAGGGTAGAACAAAATACATCTCAAAAGCAAAGAGTCCGAGCGCAACACTGATTAAGATGACATAGGTTTGATAGGTCTTTGTATTTAATTTAAATCGGGATGTTTTATAATCCCTCAGGTCCTGTATAAATTCTTTTGGTTTTTTTAAGAGTGAACTCGACTTGTTAATACGCAGGTAGTCGACGATCTGTATTCGCAAGTAGAATACAAGGCATGCGATAACGATGATCATCGCCAGGTGAGAGGTCCAGGTCACAAATGTAGCTGTGATCCAAATGGAAAATATGGCTACAAATGCCAATGCCACAATAATTGTTTGCAGCAGTAAGCGATTTTCATACTTACGTTTCTGTTGTGCAATTTTTTTGCAAACACCTTCAATATGAACCGGCTCGGTTTGCTGCACTTTCCACAGCTTCTTTAACTCATCAAAATCTTTCATATCGATTATATAGTTGTGTCAATTTCGCTTTGATGCGATGTATTTTCACACGCAAGTTTCCTTCGGATATACCTGAAATTTCCGCTATTTCAGGATAAGGTATTTCATCTAACACCATGGTGATAATAATTCTTTCATTCTCTTCGAGTTGAGCGATGCATTTATACAATTGTTCAACCTGTTCCTCTTTCTCAGAGACCGTATCAGCTACCGTCTGGATGATATGTTCGTTCAGTTCATCGGCAATTTTCTTTTTTTCGACACGCAGGTGCGACAAACAGGTATTGATGGCGATCCGGTAGATCCAGGTCGATATTTGGGACTGATTCCTAAAACTATCCAGATTTTGCCATACCTTGATAAAAGTCTCCTGCATCAGATCATTAGCCAAATCACTACTTCCGGTATATCCGTAGCATAAATGGAAAATCCTTTCCGAGTTTTTTTCGAAGAGTTCCTGAAATAGTGCTTCCTTATTATCCATTCTTTCCAATTAGAGCGAGCAAAGCAAGATTTGTTACAGCTGGTGTTCGGTCTAAGCTAGTTATTTATTTTATTTAAATTCTCTCAAGACCTTGTTCGGATTCATAGGGGAATTTTTACTGAATTATTTGCTGATATATCCCTATTTTCGTCGATTTATACGAGAGCAACAGGGAATTAATAGATTATTAATTGCTAAATACCCTTTACAAGGGTCTTACCAAGGTACCCGAAGGTGATTTTTGTTTTTCATTGTGGTCGCGTTGATTTTGTGCACTTGTTAAGGGTCGACATTGCTTAATCTGGTGTAAGTTCGAGAAATGAACGCTTTATCAATTGTGAAACCATTGCTCCCGATAGCGCTATAAAGAAATCGTTATCTGTTCTATGTAAATTTATACTATTTTATTAATTTGGGATCCATGCGTAAATGGTTTGGGAAATCACGTTTTAGACTTTTTCGTTTTAATTTTATTTTGAGGATGTTTCCGACTATTTTGGCTGCGGAAGAGACAATGAAGAAAACATGATAAAATTTTCAAGGGTAAGGACCACGTTAAGCGGAGCAGTTGTAATTCCCAGTTTGATTTTCATTTTGGGCATTTGTTTGTTGTCTGCTATTTTTCCTCAATTCACAGAGAGTCTTCTCAATATCATCAAAGACTTCATCTTCGTCAATCTAAATTATGTTTATGTCTGGTCTGTAACGATCTTTGTTCTGTTTTTGATCTATCTTATGTTCAGCAGATACGGCAATATCCGACTAGGGAAAAATAATAGTAGGCCTGATTACTCTTTTTTTTCATGGATATCCATGCTATTTGCTGCGGGGATGGGTATTGGACTGATGTATTTTAGTGTCGCCGAACCCATGCAGCATTATTCCAATGAAGTGTTTTCTGACAATACGGCTACCCAGCGTGCCAAAGATGCACAGCTGTATACTTTTTTCCACTGGGGAATTCATGCTTGGGCAATCTATGGTGTTGTGGGGCTGTCTCTGGCATATTTTGCATACCGATACCGGTTGCCACTTTCTTTACGGAGCTGTTTTTATCCTTTGCTGAAAGATAAGATCAAAGGACCCTGGGGTAATACTATCGATGTTTTCGCTCTTTGTAGTACATTTTTTGGTATTACGACAACGTTGGGTTTTGGTGTTGTTCAGGTCAACTCAGGGCTGGAAACACTGGGTGTTCTACCCGATAGCAACTTTATTTATCAGGTAGTGATTGTCGTGGTATTGGTATCACTTTCTATTATATCGGCTGTGAGTGGAGTGGATAAAGGAGTAAAGCTTCTAAGTGGTATAAATATCGTAGGGGTTGTTGTGCTTCTATTATTTGTCTTAGTTCTGGGGCCCACCGTTTATTTGATAGGAAGCTTCACGGAGGGCATCGGGATATATATCAATGAGTTTTTCAGCCTCACGTTTAATACCCATGTGTACGACTCGAATACACAATCTTGGTTTTACGACTGGACGATACTATATTGGGCGTGGTGGATTTCTTGGTCACCTTATGTGGGGTTATTTATTGCTAAGATCTCTAAGGGACGGACAATACGAGAGTTCGTAGCGGCAGTTTTAATCATACCGACCTTATTTAACTTTATCTGGATGTCTGTTTTCGGGAATAGCGCGATATGGTTCGACCTGAACGTTGCCAATGGGGCGTTGAGTCAGCTCGCTACCAGTCCGGATGCCTTGATGTTTCGTTTTTTGGAATACTTGCCTTTAACCGAAATAGTAAGTTTTTTGGTTATTGCAATCATCATCGTGTTTTTTGTCACCTCTGCTGATTCTGGTATGTTCGTAATGAACAGTATTGCTACAAAAAATGCCAGAATTTCTCCTAAGTGGCAAACGATTGGATGGGGTATTTTGCTTGCCACGCTTGCACTGATGCTGCTGAATGCAGGGGGACTTAATGCTTTACAGAGCATGACGTTGATAACAGCTTTGCCGTTCTCAGTTATTATGTTGCTGTTCATCGTTAGTTTGGTTAAAGCTCTTTCCATTGATAGGGATTATTATGAACGGGCTTTTTCGGAAACAACCGTTCCTTGGTCTGGTGATTCGTGGAAGGAACGCTTGAAGCAGATCATCTCCTTCAATGATAAGGAATCTATTGATAAGTTTATAGACACGATAGTAAAAGATGCATTTTCTGAGCTGCAGAAAGAGCTTGCTGAAAATAATATTGAAGCCATGGTGAACTTTAAGGAGAATCCACACAGGGTGGAGATTGAAGTTCCATATGATATTGTGAACAACTTTGTCTACGGTATAAAAAATGAATCAAGAATAATAGCAAACTATTTACTTGATGAAGGTAATCTGCCTGATATAGAGGAACGCCACGTTTTTTTTCCAGAGTCTTATTTTGGGGATGATCGAGAAGGATACGATGTTCAGCTTTTTACAAAAAAAGAATTGATATCCGATGTGTTGAAACACTATGAACGATTCCTCGAAATGGTTTCCGAAGAGCGTAATAGAATGTTTATTAGCAGGGATGCTCACCAAAGGTTAAGGTAAGGAGGAGCGGAATGTCATTCTGTGTCTTCTGAAGTGAGCAGAACAGGAGTCTGGGCATTGAGAATAATCGCTTTCGCCAGACTTTTATGCAGAAGCTTTTCAAAAAAAGGACGAGAGTCGATTAGGGTAATCAATATCATATCGGCCTTCAGACGGCTCGAAATCTGATTAATAGATTCTATGTTTTCAGGAACGTGCATTATTTCCGCAGATAAACTATTTATTCCCACTTCTTTTTCCAATGTAGTCTTCCATTGTGTTAGAGTCAACAGGTCGTCATCCGTTGGCGTATCCTTTCCTTCATGTATATGAACAAGTGTGCAAGAGGCAAGTACTCCATCAAACAACTCGTTAAAGCTTTTGAGGCTCTTGATATCGCCCTGTTGATAGTCAGTAAAGAAGACGATATTTTCCAACTTAAAAGAGCTGGTTTGCTCGGGGACAATCAATAAAGGACGTGACACATCCCTAGCAACGTCGTAAGTGTTATTGCCTAGTAAATCCAGTCGAGCTCCAGATGCTCCATGAGCCCCCATAACGACTAGGCATATATTTTCTTTTTGGATGTAATGGTTGACCGCCTCGACGAGGTTATTTTGGGTGACACTTGATGTTACTGGTATGTTCAAGTTCGTTCCCAACTTATCTATAAATTCGGATAACTCTTTTTCTGCATTAATTTTAGCTTGTTGCTCATCTTTCTGGTTGGCAGAGGAACTCTGGAAAGCAGAGGTAAACGGGCGATAAGCATGGAGAATATGGACACGAGCCTGCATTTTACGAGCTAATTCTAGACTATAACGTGTAGCTATGAGCGAATTTTTGGAAAAGTCTGTTAGTGACAAAATAGTCTGATTCATATCTTATTCTCTTTTTTTAAAAAGTTATATTGCTAGTATTTTACGATACTGACAAAAATACAAAGCCTTAACGGAATTGACAAGTAATAAACCATAAACCAAAAAAGAGACGAAACCGTTTGCCAAAAGTTAATTAGTCATCTAAAATTGTAAAATAGTGAATGGATTTGTGAAACTAAAGTTTATTGAACTTTAAAAGTTGTAGTTAAATATTCTTTTATTATATTAGAAATAGCTCGGTTTTTTTACGGTTTTTTCTATAAATCTTTCCGTAAATCGTGTGCCGGACTAAAGAAAGCGCATCGTGGCTGGCGCTTTTATATATTGATAAAGATAGATATTTCTTGATTTAAACAACTCAAAACAATGGACAATTTAAAACTAAATGGCATGGAACAACATTGGAACGATTTTTTATCTTCTGCAATTTCCTGGGCTCCACGGATTATCACCGCAATTATTTCTGCATTGCTAATATATATAATAGGTGCTTGGATTATCAAGTTTATTAATCGAGTTGCCGCAAAAACCTTTGAGAAACGACATATGGAAATTTCTCTCCAGCGTTTTCTATTAAATTTAATTAATTGGGGGTTAAATATACTTTTGTTTATTATCGTGGTGACGCAGCTTGGTGTGCAAACTTCTGCGTTTGTAGCCATAATCGGTGCAGCGGGTTTAGCTGTGGGGCTGGCTCTACAAGGGTCGCTGGCAAATTTTGCTGGAGGGGTACTCATTTTGTTGCTCAAGCCTTTTAAGATAGGTGATTATATTTCTGCTGATTCGGGTGTATCTGGAACCGTGCAAGAAATCGACATTTTTAATACAAAACTTACTACGCCCCAAAATCAATTGATTGTCGTTCCAAATGGCGAGCTGTCTAACAGCAGTATAACCAATTATACGAACTTAGGAACACGCAGGACATGGTTTGATATTGGTGTTTCCTACAGTGCTAATTTGGGACAGGCAAAGGATGTTTTATTGGAGGTAATAAGTAAAAATGAATATGCTTTTAAAGATCCCGCGCCTCAAGTAGTCGTAACAAGTCTTGGCGATAGTGCGGTAAATTTGTCGATTAGGGTAACAACGTCTAACGAGCACTTTTGGACCATGAATGAGCAATTGATTATTGATTGTAAGGAGGCTCTTGATAGTGCAGGAATTGAAATTCCGTTCCCGCAACAAGATGTTTATGTTCGTCAAAACACGCCTTAACTATTCTCGTTATCCGCCAGCGAAGTTTTTCGTTTTTTTTTGCATTTAAAGTCATGCTCCTTTTCTGAGGTATCAGAAGGATTATATTGTCATTTTTGTATCTTTGGCAGCTTGTTTCCATAAATATGCTTATGGACTCTCCGTAAGCATATTTTTCATCTAATCACACTCTAATATTTACATGGAACAACGATGCTTAGATAAACTAAAATTTGAAATTCAGATACAAGCAAAAAATGGAATTGACTTTATCGTTTCTGCTGGGATATTGTGGCTGATAATAGTGTTGATTTGGCTTCAAGAGTTTTCTTCGTATAACAAAAGTGTTTTTACCTTTATCCTCGCTTCAGCGATGCTTCCCTTGGCATTTTGTTTATCTAAAGCTTTTAAAACCAATTGGAAAATAAAAAACAACCCACTTCAGCCTTTGGGTCTATGGTTGAATTTTGCACAACTTGTTTATTTTCCAATACTATTTTTTGTGTTAACAAAGTACCCTGATCACTTTATACTTGTATATGCTATTATTACCGGTGCACACTTGTTTCCCTATGCATGGTTTTACGATGAGGCGGGATACGCTGTCGCATCAATATTAATTTCAACAGGTTCATTTATTATAGCCTTATTCTTTGACTCAACAATGAGTTGGCTAATTCCACTGTTCACATCGATATCTCTATTTATTTTAGCGATATCTATTTTTATAAGACTGAAAAAATAAAAAAATGAAGAATAGAACGTTATGCATTCTCCTATTTTTTAACATGCTGGTTACCGGAGGTCTGGTAATATATATAGTAAAAAACAATCATGTTGAGGTCGATTTGTCAAATGAAGTCTTAAAAGTCAGAGGACTCATTGTAACTGACTCTATTGGTGTGGAACGCATTATTATTGGAACGCATCTTCCACCGGCACAATCGTTTGGTTACAGGTTTTATAGAGGCGATAACTCGGGTGTCTCTGGCGTGATGCTTTATGATCACGAGGGGCAAGAAAGGGGAGGTTATGTAACTGATGACTCTTATGGGAATGTGTTTCTAACCCTAGATTCGAAAATTTCCCAGCGCGTGTTATTTATGGCTGAACCCCAAGGTGCAGCTAACCTAAAAATGTGGGGTAAAAATGGCAATCAAATCAATCTAGGCACTTCCGACATGAATATTTGGATGGATGTTTCAGACAATGGGAAGAATCAAAGTTTAATCGAAAGCAAATAATACGAATGAAACTACATAAAATTATTTTACTATTGTCTCTTTGTGTGCTTCTTACCAATTGTAAGCAAAAGGTTACGGTTAAAAAACATAAAGTCACGAGTATAAACCCGATAGCTTACACCGATGTTATTTTCAAAGCAGGTCGTGACACGGTTTTTGTTTCCACTTTCGACGGGAAAATATATCAGCTCGTTAATGAAAACAATAACAAAAAACAAATAGCTGCGATTGGTGATGAAATCTACGACTTAGCTTATCATGCCGAAAAAAATGAGCTTTATGCAGCTACCTTAAATTCTGGTATTGTAATCATCAATGTGCTCAACGGAGCGGTTATCGATAAATTACCGATAAGGGAAACTTGGGCTTATCAAATCTGCTTCAATACACAAAATGGTATCTTAGCTACGTTCGACTTTAAAGGTAACCACTATGTATGGGACACGAATAATGATTTTAGGAAGTTGGACACACCTGATGACTTAAAGGGAATGTCCCCAAAATACATAGCGGATAACGGCGACATTTATTTTGATGGACTGGGTAAACTTATTTCTTGGAACTATAGAACAAACAACATCAAACAAAGTCAAATTAGTGGTAAAATCGCTGACGTGGATGATAACAGAAACGTTTTGATCATGGGCGGAAAAGAATTTGCTTTCTATGATACGAGAGAAGACAGCATAATTTACACGAGGTCTCATCCCAATTGGCCAATTTATGTTCCACAGCAAGACAGTATTGTCAATATCCCTTTAAGCTTGGAAGTTCTTTTTGGTTTAACAAGCAATAAATCTATATATACTCTTGGTTTGGATAAGTCTATTCGCGAATGGAATAAATGGTCGGGTAGGTTAATCAAAACCTACTCAAAGCATAGAGGGACTCCAAGCGGTATGGACATAACGGCGGATGAGTCTCAATTGGTTACTGTCGATCTTTTAGGAAAAATCTGTTTTTGGAACCTGTAAGATTGTATGGTAAGTTGTAATATAGGTGCCGCCATCTTAACTTTGCACTTTATGGGTAACGAAGAAAATCAATCTGTTTTTAAGGAAGTGACAAAAATGGTTAAGGGTGCTGTTGGTCGGTTTGCAGGGTGGCTTATGCCAAATCCGAATGATCACTGGGCGATCCAAGTCTTGAAGAGTATAGCCAAAATACCGGTAGTTCTTTTAGTAGTTTTATGTTCCCCTGTTTTAATTGTGGTTTTATTAATAATTTTCCTAATTGCGCTGTGATTATAGGAATGAAAGAAATGTTTCTGCGATGGTGGTTTCTTATAGCTTTAAGCATTGCGGTCATCCATCAGGTTCTCCAAAAGATACTAAATATTCAGATACAGGTTGTCGATTCCTATCTTGATCCACTTTTGTTTTTGCCGATATTACTTCAACTAATGCTTTTTGAACGCCGCTACCTATTTGAAAAAGACGCTCAATATGTTTTCTCCTGGTATCAGATATTAATGGTGGTTTTTGTTGTATCCATGGTTTGTGAAGTTTTGTTTCCACTTTGGAATCCAGCATTTACTGCAGACTATATAGACGCGATTTGTTATCTGATAGGAGGTGTGATATTTGGTGTTTTTTTCAATACAACATCTGAGTCTGGTTTAATTCCTATACTTCCGATAGTCAAGTTTTAATAAAATAATTAACCTTATTTTGATATATTTGTTAGATGAAACAAGTGATCAACTTAAAGGCATTTCCTAATTTTTTAAAGCACGAATCAGCAGGGGGAATCATTCTTTTCTTCTGTGTTGTTATCTCATTAATTATTGCCAATACGCCCTTAGGTATCGGGTTTAATAACTTGCTTGAGACCCAGATTGGTTTCAATACTGAGTCTGTCCATTTAGAATATTCACTTGCATTGTGGATAAATGATGGGTTAATGGCAATATTTTTCCTTTTGGTTGGTCTTGAGATTAAACGAGAATTAGTTGAAGGAGAATTAGCCTCACCTAAGAAAGCTGCTCTACCAATTATTTGTGCTCTTGGCGGGGCGTTGATACCTGCGGCGATTTACATGTTTCTTAATAATGATACTCCCACTGCCAACGGGTGGGGAATACCGATGGCTACAGATATTGCATTCGCTTTGGCAGTGATAACAATGCTTGGCAAGACTGTTCCCGCATCATTAAAAATATTTTTAGCAGCATTGGCCATTGTTGACGACTTATTAGCGATTTTGGTTATCGCTTTATTCTATTCTTCTGATTTAGATTTTACTTACCTAGCCTACGCAGGAGCAATATTATTACTTTTGGTTCTTTTCAATTATTTTGGGGTTAAAAGTATCGTCTTTTATTTGATCCCAGGCGTATTTATTTGGTATTTCGTTCACCATTCAGGTATTCATGCCACTATAGCTGGCGTGTTGACAGCTTTGACGCTTCCAACGACACCAGATGCTATCGAATCACCACTAGAAAAATTGGAGCATATATTAACTAAACCCGTAAACTTCCTTATAATTCCTGTTTTTGCATTGGCGAACACCAATATTCGTTTTGAGGCTGGTATGATCGAAGGTATTTTTTCAAGTCTTGGTATGGGAATTATACTCGGTTTAATCATCGGCAAACCTGTTGGAATACTATTGTTATCGTGGCTTTCTGTTAAGGGCAAGATATGCCAGCTGCCTCAAGGCGCTAAATGGATACATATAGTTGGAGTTGGTCTGTTGGCCGGTATTGGTTTTACGATGTCTATATTTATCGCCTTACTGTCTTTTGCTGACCCTGATTTAATATCGATTGCTAAATTTGCAATTTTAACTGCTTCGGTTTTGTCAGGGGGAATTGGGTTTATATTGTTGAAAATGACCGGACGAAAACAAAGTTTATCATAATGAACAAGTTGTTTCGTAGGTTTGATATCCGTTCAGAGCAAGAGGATTACGAAGTGATCCACAGCGTAATGGAAAGCGGGATAGTTTTCAAAGGTACTAATCTTTGGATATTAATATTTGCAATTTTTATCGCTTGTGTAGGATTGAACGTAAATTCGACAGCAGTGATTATTGGAGCCATGTTAATATCACCCCTTATGGGTCCGATTATTGGGATGGGCTATAGTCTTGCAACCTATGACTTTACCTTGTTAAAGAAATCAGGTTCTAATTTTGGTTTTGCTGTTGCTTCAGGACTTGTTACTTCTACACTCTATTTCCTAATTACTCCCATAAATGAGGCTCATTCTGAGCTTTTGGCTAGAACTCAGCCCAACATATACGATGTTTTAATTGCGTTATTTGGTGGGTTAGCGGGAATAATAGCCATGTCCAGTAAAATCAAAGGAAATATTATTCCGGGAGTTGCCATCGCAACTGCATTAATGCCGCCACTTTGTACGGCAGGTTATGGGCTGGCAACAGCCAATTGGAGTTATTTTTTAGGAGCTTTTTATTTATTTACCATTAACACGGTATTTATTGGGGCGGCTACACTAATAACAGTTCGGCTTCTAAAGTTTCCTGTCATCACTTATACAGATGAAAAACAAAAAATCAAAGCAAATAGATGGGTTACTGTTATTGCTCTAATGACCATGATCCCTAGCATTTATTTTGGTTACATCATGGTTCAGCAAGAAAATTACAATCAGAATGCCACGTCTTTTATTAACAACGAATCGTTTATAGAGGGTGATTATTTGCTTCAGTCTGACATTAATCCGGCAGCTAAGAAAATCTCGCTCGTGTATGGTGGAAAAGCCATTACTGATAGTGAAAAAGAAGAAATGCAAGACAAATTGGCTTTCTATGGCTTAAAAGGAACGAATCTGGAAATTCGACTTGGTTTTGAAATCGGTGACACGGAATTGAGAACTTCTATTCAGGATAAAACCATCACAGAGTTAAATCGCCTTCGATTAGACTTAGCAAATAATCAGGCAAAATTAGACAGTATTTCGAACAATAATGAATTGGCACGAGCAGTCTTTCATGAGATCAGCGCACTTTTTCCACAAATTGTCGCTTGTTCAGTCGGAGAGCAATTGTTTTTTACGGACTCGCTTACAACCCCTTATTATCTTGTCGTTGTGGATACGGCTACTGAACCATTAACTGAAACTGATCAAGCAAAATTAAAGTCATGGCTGGCTACCCGTTTAAAAGCAGATTCAATACAACTATTTGTTGCCAATTAAGATTTTTGAGTTAATATCTACCACTCGCTGGTATTTTTGATATCCTTATGGTCATCTGCTTTGTAAACCGGATCCTTCCCTTCTTTTCGCTGCCGTTGATAATCTCTCCATAAGTTCATTGCAGGTTTCCTCAGAAGTAAGAGTGCAATAACATTTAACCAGGCCATTAGCCCAACCCCGATATCGCCAAGCGTCCATGCTGCCTTAGCGGTTTTAATGGATCCATAATAAGTAGCAGCCAAAAGAAAACCCCTTAACAGCCAAACTAGCCAACGTCTATTTCTCTTATTGAGATAGCTCAAATTTGTTTCTGCTATGTAATAATAAGCCATGATGGTAGTAAACGCAAAAAACAATAATGAAATCGCTATAAAAGCACTTCCTAGTCTCGGAAAATGGTGACTAACAGCATGTTGTGTGTATTCAGCACCGATAGACACATTCGGTATGTTTTCAATCAAGAATCCTCCCTCAGGATCAACAATATTATATTGGCCAGTAAAAAGAATCATAAACGCAGTTGCAGTGCAGACAAATAATGTATCTACATACACGGAAAACGCCTGTACCAGACCTTGCTTTACGGGGTGACTAACTTCTGCGGCAGACGCAGCGTGAGGAGCTGTCCCTTGCCCTGCTTCGTTTGAATAGATACCGCGTTTTACACCCCATGCAATCGCCATCCCGAATACCCCTGCGGTAGCGGGCTCTAATTTGAATGCTGACCTAAAAATAAGTGCGAGTACATCGGGGATTTGTTGGATATTCATGGCTATAATAACAACTGACATGAGAATATATGCGGCAGCCATAAAGGGCACAATAACTTCTGCAACCTTTCCTATGCGCTTCACGCCACCAAAAATGATCAATGCCAAAAAAAGAACAATAGCAATTCCTGTGAACTCGACAGGAAAGTCGAAAGCATTATTCATACTAAGTGCGATACTGTTACTTTGAACGCCTGGTAAAAACACGGCTGTACTGATAATCGTTACAATAGCAAACAGCATCGCATACCATCTTATTCCTAGGCCTTTTTCGATATAAAATGCTGGGCCGCCTCTATACTGTCCGTTGTTAACCTGTTTATACAGTTGTCCCAGCGTGGCTTCTATAAAAGCGGATGCGCTGCCTAAGAAGGCGATTATCCACATCCAAAAGATAGCACCCGGACCCCCCATTGCGATAGCGATAGCCACACCTGCGATATTTCCTGTTCCGACTCTTCCTGAAATAGCAATGGCAAATGCCTGAAAAGAGGTTACACCTTTTTTTGAAGATTTACCTGAAAAAAGTAAACGAATCATTTCCTTAAGGTACCGGATCTGCAAAAAATTAGTTGTAAAAGAAAAATATACCCCGGCTCCCAAGCATAATATAACTAAGGCGTTGCTCCATACAATTTCGTTGATTTTACCTATTACTTCGTCCATTTTACAAATAACTATACGAAAATTTAATGATGAGTTTTAATTATCAAGATATTTAAAGTAAGTAAAAATAGATGAGCTACGAAAAGAAATAAGGCAAAAATCTTGAATAAATAAGATTTGATCGATAGATAAAAAAAAGAAAGGCTCCCAAACGGGGAGAATGGGAACCTTTACTAACCAATTATAAACCTAACCAGAGATTAACAAATATGATGCCTAATTACAACGTTGGCATAGGCCAAGCTACTATTGTATTGATTATATTACAATAAAAATGTAAAATGATGGCATATTTATCAATGATTAGGGTGAAATGCGAAAAATTTCCCATTTAGAGGTGTCATATTTGTAGACAATTCTGTCATGTAGCCTGTTCGAACCGCCCTGCCAGAATTCGAGTTGTAGAGGTTTTACACAGTATCCTCCCCAAAAATCCGCAAGTGGGATCTCGGAATCTTTGTATTGCTCTTCTAGTTCCGCTAATTTCTTTTCAATAACGCTTCTGCTTTCTATTCGCGCGCTTTGGTGTGACGCTAAAGCGCCAAGCTGGCTGCCACGGGGGCGAGAATGAAAGTAGGTTTCAGATTCTTCAAAAGAAACTTTCTGGGCTGTCCCTAAAATGCGTACCTGCCGCTCAAGTTCTGGCCAAAAGAAGAGGAGAGAGACTTTGTTGTTTTCTGCGATTTCCTGACCTTTTTTACTGTCGTAATTGGTAAAGAATACAAAGCCGCGATCATCAATATGCTTTAGTAAGACCGTTCTGGCATTGGGTTGTCCGTCGGCGGTAGCTGTCGCTAAGGTCATGGCATTGGGTTCCATAACTTCTGAATGGAGTGCCTCGTTGAACCATGTAATGAATTGTTTTATAGGGTCTTGATCGACTTCTGCTTCACTAAGTTCCATTTTTTTATAATCCGTGCGGATGTTATGGAGTTGTGAAATGTCGGTCGACTTGCCATCGTCTGGTTTTTTCATGTTAGAAATGGATTTAGAAATTGCTATCAAAAATAGCTTTTCTAATTCTAATTCTGATGAGCAAGCTGAAATACCTTGATCTCTTCCTCGAATTTCTTGTCAACATAATTCGAGTTCATAAGCCGTAACAGCCCCATATAGTCTACCTTGAATTCAATCAGGTCACCGACCTTGAGTGATTGTTCATTTGCTCCGAGGTCTATGACAATCATGTCTGAACTGGCACCAGCGATCTCCATGGACTTGTCGATCGGGTCGAGGTGGTTTACTTCAATATCGAGCAGGCCAACATCGACTATGGCACGATAAGATTTATTACCGAGGTTGCTTTGATCGAAGGTTGGTGTGTCGCCTGTCAGGTTGACACCAAATTCGCCAGTCGGTACCGATGGTTTTTCTGTTAGTTCAATAATTTCAGCACAAAGTTTAAAAACATCATTGTGCATAAAATCGAAGACTTCATTGTGATAGACATCGGTTCCAAAGTACAGCGTTTCGCCAACGCGAAAGTGATTGATCCCTTTCGGCAGGATCCCTTTCTTGATTAAAGGGATGGTTACTGAGGTGCCGCCGGATACATAGGGTATCTTTCGGTTAAATTTGGCCTCGACCAACTCCTTGTAAAGACATAGTTGGATAAGTTTATCCTGATTAGGCAATACGCCATACATACAGGTAAGATTTGTTCCAATACCGATAACCTCGATGTTGGGAAGCTTGAATATTTTTGAATAGAACTCAATGAACTGTTCGCGCATAACGCCTTCACGCAGTTCACCTAGTTCAATCATCACTACAATTTTATGAACCTTGCCAAGCTCTTTCGCTGTTAATGAAAGCAGTTTGATGGTTTCATACTCCGTATTAAAGCTGATATCTGCAGATTCGACAATACGAACTACATTGGCTTTTGCGGGTGGTTTGATATAGATGGTCTCAATTTTGGGGTCGATTTTCTTGATCATTTCCAAATTGGTAAGACGCGAATCACATACCTGCTTAACACCAAGGTTGATTACCTCTTTTAGGTATTTTTCGTTCCCGCAAAGCATTTTGGCTACGACCGACCATTCAATGTTATTTCGCTTAAATAATTTTTGAAGCTGGTCGTAGTTATAGCGGAGTTTTTTCTTGTTTAAAGTAATAAAGGCCATTATTTGTCCTCCTTTATAAGTCTCATTTCGAGGTATTTGTTAGTAAAGCCGAGTTTTTCGTACAGCTTCTTTGCAGGATTGTCAGGTTCGACATGTAAGGCAATATCGCCTACCGTGACATCGATCGCCTTTTGCATCAGTGCTTTTCCAATCCCTTTTCCTCTTTGAGCTTTTTCTGTGGCAATGTAGACTAAAATATTAGCTGGAATGTATTCATCCATACCTGTTTTATTGATCACTACTGCGCCGCACAGTTCATTGTCCAGGCTTGCAGTAATAACATGGCCGCCAATACTTCCGTGTTCACCAAGTGCATAGTTGATCGCTTTTTCGATCGAGCTTTCTGGGTCGCCATACTGCTCCAGACTCTTAAAAAGAAACGATATGATTTGTTTTTTTTCTGATGTAGGTAACTGATTGTTTTTATTAAATTCTTTTATTTCAATCATTTTATATGTTTTCTCTCCGGACGGAGAATGCAAAAATCCCAGGTTTGTTGATTTTGTTAATGGGACTCCATTTGTAATAGAATTATTGCAAAAATACGAAAAAACAGGGTAAAATCAATATTTTTTCCAAGTTTTGGGTATCGAATGGGTTTTTGTTTTACTTTTGACATTGAACTAACGGAAGTAAAAAGCTTCCTTGCAGGTGAAGAAATGGAACCAATTAATATTAAACAACTAGCAGAAAAACTGAACCTCTCAACGTCTACTGTATCCCGTGCTTTTCGCGGAAATAGTGACATTAATCCGCAAACGAAGGAGCGTATCCTTTCCATGGCTAGGGAACTTAATTACCAGCCAAACCATTTAGCTAGTAACCTGAGGGAAAAGAAAACTAAGACCATCGCCGTGATCGTTCCCGAAATTGCAAATAACTTTTTTTCGAGAGCAATTAACGGAATTGAACGAGTAGCCAGAGAGAACGGTTATCATATTCTGATTTACCTGACGAACGATGACTTTCAGAAGGAAATTGAGTTTATAACAAGTTTGCAGAGTGGTAGGGTAGACGGCATTGTGATGTCTGTAACAGGGGAAGCGAATGATCATAGTTATATGCACCATATACGGCAGCGTAATTTGCCGATTGTCTTTTTCGACAGAATCTACGAAGATATCGATAGCTCGAAGGTTACAACAAATGATTATGAGAGCAGTTATGAAGCGACCAAGCATCTGATTGAACAGGGCTGCAGAAAGATTGCTTATTTGGTGGTCAATAAATTACTCTCTATTGGGAAAAAACGTATGCGGGGTTATCTAGATGCATTGAAGGATGCAGGTATCCGTTACCAAGAGGATTTGGTGATCGATTGTACCAACCGCATGGAAGAAAATCAAGCTCTTTTAAAAAATATTTTTAAGTCAATTAAACCTGATGGTGTTTTTGCATCGGTCGAGCGACTCGCTCTGGCGAGCTATTATGTGTGTCATGATCTTGATATCCGCATTGGCGAAGAACTGAAAATAATATCGTTTTCAAGTTTAGAAATAGCACCTCTTTTGAATCCGGCACTGTCGACTATTCTGCAACCATCGTACGCAATGGGAGAAGAAGCAGCCAAGCTTCTTTTCCGAAGAATTAATGGTTCGGGTGATGAAGAAGGGAATGAGACAATCGAACTGAAATCTGAACTTGTTTTTCGGAAATCTACACTCGGATAGAGTGTTTTTGCTTTATTAATCTGATTTTTTGATGGTCTTTTAAGAAAGTTATTAACATTTTATTTCTAAGCTTATTGTTCTGTACTTATTCTATATCCGTTTTTAAGTTAGCTTGTTTTTCGTGCTCTTTAATTGTTTAATCACTCTTTTTCTTGTCGTCGTTATTTCGGCTTAGTGTTAATTTTACACAATTAAACAGAAGCTATTTGCTTTTAAATTGTGAATAACTTTCTCTGTTTTTGATTTTGTTTCGGGAACGTTCCCGAGTATATTTGTTTTCAATGTGCGATTATAAACGCTCATTATAAACCCTATTAACCAAATATCATATGAAAAGAATCTACTTAAAAAAGACGTTTCTTTTATTTGTTCTTTTTATTTGTTCGCTAAGCTTATATGCTCAGAATGGACAGGTAAGCGGGCAAGTATTAGATGAAAATCGGCAGCCTCTTCCCGGGGTAACGATTAGCGTTCAAGGAACAACCATCGGCACGTCGACAAATTCAGACGGTGTTTATACACTTACGGGTGTGCCTCTTGGAACGCAAACATTATCATTCAACTTTATCGGTTATGAAGAATTGCAAAGAAGTGTGAATGTAACCGCGAATACACAGCTTGACGTGGAGCTGGTACCCTCAGCTGAATCTTTAAGTGAGGTTGTCGTTGTCGGTTATGGTACACAAAGGAAAAGCGACCTAACGGGATCGGTAAGTAGTGTTACGCCGAAAGACTTTAATAAAGGTGTTGTAGCGACACCGGATCAGTTGCTGCAAGGTAAGGTACCGGGATTGACCATTACCCGGTCGGGAGGTGACCCAACAGCTGGGGCGACTATCCAACTGCGTGGCCCGTCTTCATTGACTGCTTCAACAGCACCTTTCTATGTTATTGATGGTGTTCCGGGAGCAAATATCGACCTGGTATCGCCGGATGATATTGTTTCGATGGATGTGATGAAAGATGCATCATCGACTGCTATTTACGGTTCCCGTGCGGCTAACGGCGTTATTTTCGTTACTACCAAGCGAGGCAAGGCGGGTAAGCCTGTATTGTCCTATAGCGGTTATGCAGCAACAGAAAATGTGTCGAACCGGGTGAATGTTTTGAGTGCTGATGAATACACACAGTTTTTAGTGGATAATGGTTTGTCGGTATCGGAAAGTGAAGCAGGCGCTAAAACAGATTGGCAGGATGCGATTACACGGACTGGTGTTTCTCATAATCATAACGTTTCATTAACCGGCGGTAGTGAGGGAACTCGTTATAATGCATCTGTTAACTATTTTAAGAATGAAGGCATTGTTAAGCGTAGTGAAATTGAGCGTATTGTCGCTCGCTTGGGGGTTGATCAGAACGCTTTTGACGACAGGTTACGCCTGTCTTTGAACGTAAGTAACAGTGTGATCAGTTCGAACCATGTGGATTATGGGATTTTTAACGGTGCTGCGCGCTTTGTGCCTGTATCTCCGATTATGACAGATGATCCGTTTTACGCGCAGTATGGAGGCTATTTTCAGGTTCCCGGTAGAACGGGTTATATGAACCCGGTGGCGATGTTGAACCAACGGGACGAGGATCGGAGCAGAAACATCTTGTTGGCAACAGTAAAGGCTGAATTGGATATTCTGGAAGATCTGACATGGACGAATATTGGTTCGTACCAACGTCAGAATAGTGATAAGAACTACTATATGCATACGACGGATTTTGACTCGAGAGCTTTAGGTTTAGGATATGCGGAACGTGAAAACCTAAAAGATATCGACCAAATCTTAGAGTCGTTCTTAAACTATAATAAGACAATTAACGAGCATAGTTTTGATGCAATGGTGGGTTATTCTTATCAGAAAACGGTTGATAATGATGGTGTACGCTTGATGACAACCGGTTTCTTGTCAGATGACCTTGGTGCGAACAATCCGGATGCGGCTACGCCCCCTGTTGGCTATCGACATTTTGGTGATTATCCTTGGAAATTAGAGTCTTTACTGATTTCCTTTTACGGACGTATCGGATACAACTATAATGGAAAATACATGATCAACGCGACGGTTCGTCGTGACGGTTCTTCGAAATTTGGTGCGAATAATCGTTGGGCTACGTTCCCATCAGTATCTGCAGCTTGGCGTATTAGCGAAGAAGCGTTCTTGCAAAATCAGGATGTTTTGAGTGATTTGAAGTTGCGGGCGGGTTACGGTGTATCTGGTAATCAGAATATCGACCCGTATAAATCAATCACCATTTTCGGACAACAAGGTGGTCAGTTTATGTACAACGGCGAATGGCTGAATAGTTATGGTGTTAATCAGAATCCGAACCCGGATTTGAAATGGGAAACTACGTCGATGTTGAACATCGGTTTAGACTTTGCATTTTTGAACGGTCGATTGAGTGGTACGGTAGAGTATTATAATAAAGAGACTGAAGATTTGCTTTATGAGTATTCGGTACCAACGCCGCCTTATCAACATGATCGTTTACTAGCGAATGGAGCTACGATGACAAATAAAGGGGTGGAGGTCGCTTTAAGTGCCTTGGCTATTGAGCAGGAGGATTTCACATGGAATACGTCGGTGAATTTTGCCCACAACCAAAACCGGGTTGGTAATTTGTCCAGTAACATTGGGAACCTAAGTGTCTCGGAGCGTTATGAAGGATCAATCGGTTTGGAAGGCTGGACTGGGCAGACGGTAGCCATTGTTTTACCGGGTCAGCCGGTTGGAACATTCTACACGGCTAAGTACATTGGTTATGATGAAGAAGCCCGGAAAACAATCTACCAGAACGCTGGAGGTGAATTGGTAACTGCAGATCAGATTACCGCTCGTGATGATTACCAGGTTATGGGTTATGCGCTTCCGAAGTTTACGTATGGATGGAACAACTCATTTAGCTATAAGCAATTTGATTTGGGTTTCTTCTTCCGTGGTGTGTATGGAAATAAAATCTTCAATGCTACTCGTGCGGATCTGTCAAGATTGCCGCAAGCGGGAATCACCAATATTTCAAAAGATGCGGTTGAGGACGGCATTTTCGAAACGCCGACAATTGCATCAAGCAGATTCTTAGAAGATGGCTCATTCCTTCGCTTAGAGAATGCAACCTTGGGCTATACGTTTGACGTAAGTAATTGGAGATTCTTTAACAGTGCAAGAATTTATGTGACCGGACAGAACTTGTTTACCATTACAGATTATACGGGAGTCGACCCTGAAGTGAATCTTAATGGTTTGGCTCCGGGTATTGACGATCGGAATTACTATCCAAAAACGAGATCATTCTTGTTGGGAATTAACGTGAATTTTTAATTATAAAACGGATAGAAAATGAAAACCTACATAAAGAAATTTAGTTTATTGACAGCTGGGTTGCTTCTGGCCTTTAGTCAGTCGTGTACCAAGTTTGACGATAAAATGTACTCTGCATATACAGAGGATAATTTTCCAAAAACACCAGCACAGTTTGTTGCATTGACCGGGCCGGTTTATACGGCCGCAAGAGGTTATTTTGGTGACTACTTTGATCTGCAAACGGCTGGTTCTGACGAAGTCGTAATCCCGACCCGTGGGGGTGACTGGTTTGATGGCGGAAAATGGCGCGATATGCATTTCCATACCTGGTCTACATCGCATGAAGTGGTCAGAAATGCCTGGAACTGGGGCTTTAACGCGATTGGTACATGTAACCGTATCTTGAGCATATTTGAACAAACGGAAGAATCAGAATTGAAAACGCAGACCATGGCTGAAATTAAAACGATGAGAGCCTGGTATTACTATCTGATGATGGATGCGTATGGAAATCTTCCGTTGGTTACTACATTTGATGATCGTGCTGATTTGCCTGAAACTCAAAGCAGAGCTGATATTTTCAATTTTATAGCAACTGAGCTTGAAGAAAATCTCCAATATCTAAGTGAGGAGAAGTCTGAACAGACTTATGCACGGCCAACCAAATGGATGGCGCATAGTTTATTGGCTAAGCTTTATCTGAACGCGCAAGTATATACAGGTACCGCGCAGTGGGATAAAGTTGTCGAGCATGCTGATGCGGTTATTGAGTCAGGACAATATACCTTGGAGGGTGATTATTTAGCTCAATTTATGCCTGATAACGGTCCTTCGAATACGGAGCCAATCTTCTCAATACCTTTTGATCCGGCTCGGGCAACGGGTAATCAACTTTTTAATAAAGTACTGCATTATGGTCACCGGTTAACCTATGGATTGAGTGTGAATACCTGGAATGGTTGGAGTGCCCAACCGGCCTATTTCGATTTGTTTGATGAAGAGGATTACCGCACGCAGCAGTGGTTGTCTGGTCAGCAATATGACGCTACCGGCCAGCCTCTTGTGTTCAACGGTGTTAATGTTATCCTCGATCCCTATGCATATGCTTTATTACCAGGGTCAGATTTTGACATTGGTGGCGATGACAATATAGGACGTTTGGCGGGAGCAAGAAATGTAAAATATTACCCGGATAAAGATCAGGTAAGCAATAACGCTGGAAACGACGTGGTAGTTTATCGATTAGCAGACGTTTACCTGATGAAAGCGGAGGCTATTTTGAGAGGTGGTGCAGGATCGGTAACTGAGGCAGTCGATTTAGTCAACGAATTGCGAAAAAGGGGTTTCCCGGGAGATGCAAGTAAATTATATACGGCATCGAACTTGACCTTGGACGCGATTTATAAGGAGAGAGCACTTGAGTTAACTTTTGAAGTAACCAGACGTACAGATATGATCCGCTTCGGGCATTGGGAAGATGCTATGCTATTTAAACCCGCGAATACTGGTGAAACCTACAAAAGGATATTCCCTATTCCGCAGGATGCGATCAACACAAACGAAAACTTGGACCAAAATCCCGGATATAACTAAAACAGATTAACGATGAAACGAACATATTTAACGATTAACAGCTTGCTTATCCTGGTTTTTGTAGGGATAATCACCTTGGCTTCATGCAAGAAAGTAGAGCATGGAATCGATGAGTCTATCGTGTCGATCAGTGGAACGACACCGGGTTCTGCACTTTTAGGTTCTACGTTGAAAGTCGATCTTGTAGCGAACAATATCAGTAACCTGACGCTTTCAATTGTACCCCCAGAAGGTGGAGAGAGTCTTTATTCAGAAACGATAGACAATGCAGAAAATAAATATATTTTAAGTCACGAAATAGCTGTTCCTGTTGATGAAGCGTGGTTGGGCGAACACTTGATTAAAGTAAGTTATTCAGCGGCAGGCGGTAATGTAGAAAAAACGAAAGCTATTACCTTCGTTGAGGGTGACCCGGTGTTTTTCCTGGTGGGCGGATCAACCGGAGCGGGATGGGAACCATCTGCAGCGATTCCGATGAAGATGTATCAAACCGGTGAGGACGACGTGAGTAAAGATAAATTTGAAATCTTTGTCTATCTGGTAGCGGCTGACGGAGGATTTAAGTTCTTGCCGACGCAAGATGGCTGGGAAGGTGGCCTTGGAGATGCGGGCGATGGAAAATTGACTGCCGAAGAAGGCGATAATAACTTAACAGTTGATGAGGATGGTTTTTACAGGTTGCGGATCGATAAAGAGGCACTGACTTATGAAATCTTAAAAACGAAGTGGGGTATTATTGGCGATGCAACGGCAGGCGGTTGGGATGCGGATACCGATATGACATTTGTTGGTGGAAAGGGTAGTTATACCTGGACCATAACAACCAATCTTACTGCAGGAGAGATGAAGTTCAGAGCAAACGATGATTGGGCCATCAATATGGGTGGAACGGAAGGCAATTTGACTCAGGGTGGAAGTAATATTGCCATAGCAGATGCTGGTAATTACACGATTAACTTACACATGGATCCAAGCGGATACAAAGCGGAGATCAAGAAAAATTAATCTCTTTATAGGTGCTTCGGGATTTTCCTGAAGTACCTATAATTTTCACAAAATTTTTTATGAGACATCGGGAACGTTCCCATAAAATTAAAGCCTGTATTTTTGATCTGGATGGTGTGCTAGTTGATACGGCTATTTATCATTACCGGGCTTGGAAAAAACTGGCGCAGAGTCTGGGTTTTGATTTTAGTAAAGAGGATAATGAGCATCTGAAGGGTGTTAATCGGATATCTTCGTTAAAGATGATTCTGAGCTGGGCCGGCTCACAAAAGAGTGAGGAGGAAATTGAACGTTTAGCAGAATTAAAGAACCAATGGTATAAGGAAATGATTGCTTCCATGGATTCAGAACAGCTCCTTCCAGGTGTAACGGAGTTTTTGAAAGAACTGAGAAGCTCAAGTTACCTTCTTGCTGTGGGTTCAGCAAGTAAAAATGCGGAGATTTTACTAGCAAAAACAGGAGTAAGGAATTATTTCGATGTTGTGGTAGATGGGACGTTGGTATCGAAATCTAAGCCTGATCCGACTGTATTTCTGAAAGCAGCCGAGTTACTATCTGTAGAGCCTTCTCGCTGTGTGGTATTTGAAGATGCTCGGGCAGGAGTAGAAGCAGCTTTAAGGGCGGGTATGATGGTCATCGGTGTCGGGAAAGTTGAGGACTTAAGGGAGGCATGCGAGGTAGTCGGCGGACTATATGAATTGAATGTGAAGAAATTATGCTCCATTTTAAAAGAAAACGGCAATTGGGTAAGAGACTATAAGTAATGAAAAAGTATTTAAAAGGTGATGAATGGAACATCATTGAAGAAGGGTTTCACGCTGAATTCAATAAGGTTTCCGAGAGTATATTTAGTTTAGGGAATGGCCGATTTGGGCAGCGGGGAAATTTTGAAGAATATTATTCCGGTGAAAGCTTGCAGGGGAACTATGTGGCAGGGGTCTATTATCCGGATAAAACGAAAGTTGGTTGGTGGAAAAACGGCTACCCTGAATATTTTGCTAAAGTTCTCAATGCTGTCAACTGGATAGAGATAGATAGTTGGATCGATGGGGAACGTTTGAACTTGGCGGATTGTAAGATTTTGATGTTTAAACGCATTTTGCATATGCGTGAGGGGTATTTGGAGCGTAGGGTGATAGTTGAGCTCCCTTCAGGGAAACAAGTTGAAATCCACGCTCAACGTTTTTGTAGTATGGCTAATAATCGCATGGGCGTGATTCAGTATTCAATAACCCCGTTGAACTTTGATGGAGACATTGAGTTTCACCTGGGTTTGGATGGAGACGTCAGAAATGCTGATGCAAACTATGAGGAACATTTCTGGGAAGAAGTGGAGCAACGGGAAGATGATGGCAGTCAGTTTCTAACCATGCGGACCAAGAAGACTGGCTTTGAAGTTTGTGTGGGTTTTTATTATTCGGCACATTTAGATGGGCAGCAGTTAGAAGGGGGACAGCAGGCAATAAACCGGGATCAATATGTGGGTTATAAGCAGAAAGTAGAAGTACAAACAAATGAGAAATTGACTATCTATAAATATGTGAGTCTCATTAGTTCAATGGACATAGCAAAAACTTGTCTACTTAATGAATCGAAAGTCAATATCTCTACGATGAAAAAGCGTAGTTATGTAGACTTATTGCAGGAGCATCAAGATGCCTGGAAAAAGAAATGGAATGAAAGTGACCTGATTATCAAAGGTGATGTGTCTGCGCAACAGGCAATCCGTTTTAATATATTTCATCTCAATCAAACCTATACAGGTGAGGATGAGCGCTTAAATATTGGTCCGAAAGGTTTTACAGGGGAAAAGTATGGCGGGGCGACTCACTGGGATACAGAAGCCTATTGCATACCTTATTATTTACGAACAGCGGAAGCCCGGGTTGCAAAAAACTTATTGCTTTATCGTTACCGTCATTTAGAAAAGGCAATTGAGAACGGAGAGAAGTTGGGGTTTTCAGACGGTGCAGCTTTGTATCCGATGGTGACAATGAATGGAGAAGAGTGTCACAATGAATGGGAGATTACTTTTGAGGAAATCCACCGAAACGGTTCTGTTGCTTATGCGATATACAATTATGTGACCTATACAGGAGATAGAAGGTATTTGGCTGATTATGGCATTGATGTATTGATCGCTATTGCCAGATTCTGGTCACAGCGGGTAAACTGGAGCGAAGAGAAGCAGGCTTATGTGATTTTAGGGGTAACGGGGCCGAATGAATATGAGAATAATGTTAATAATAACTGGTATACGAATACCATTGCTGTATGGTGTTTGAATTTTACGATCGACGTTCTGAGGGAAATAGAAGTGAGCTGGAATGAAGATTACCAAGATGTATTAACGAGAACGAATTTTAAAGCTGACAAAGAAATTGATCGTTGGAAGTCGATCATTCGGCAGATGTATTTCCCGGAAGATAAAGTCTTAGGTGTTTTTCTACAACAAGATGGCTTTTTGGATAAAGAACAGGTGTTGGTAAAAGATTTGGATCCTAAGCACCGCCCGTTAAATCAGAAATGGAGTTGGGACCGGATACTACGTTCGGTTTTCATTAAGCAAGCTGATGTATTGCAGGGACTATACTTTTTTGAAGAGAAGTTTGATTTGGAGACACTGCGCCGGAATTTTGACTTTTATGAAAGTCGTACGGTTCACGAAAGTTCCTTGTCCCCCTGTGTGCATGCTGTTTTGGCGGCAAAGTTAAACCGGGGAGAGCAAGCCTACGAACTTTATTTGCGTACCGCCAGATTGGATTTGGATGACTACAATAATGATACGGAAGATGGTTTGCATATTACATCAATGGCTGGGAGCTGGATGAGTGTAGTTGAAGGCTTTGCAGGTATGAGGGTGCGAAATGATCTGTTGAGCTTTTCGCCTATCGTGCCTAAGCAATGGGAGTGTTATTCATTTATGATGAACTTTCGTGGTATCGTACTCCAAATTGAAATTTCTGAAAACAGCGTTCAAGTATCAAACAAATCTGCCGACGCAGATTTGTTAATTGGGCTATTCGATGACACTTATACGGTTCGTGCTTCATGCAAGATTGAAATTCCAAATAAAAAATCTGGAAATGAAGAAAAAATAGCATATTAAGAACCTAAGCGACCACGAAAATGAATAAGCAGCCAATTACAAAACCAACTTTATCATTCTGGCAGATCTGGAATATGAGTTTCGGATTCCTTGGAATTCAGTTTGGCTTTGCTCTTCAAAATGGAAATGCTTCTCGGATTCTACAGGCCTATGGTGCCGATATTGAACATTTGTCTCTTTTTTGGCTTGCTGCGCCTCTAACAGGGATGATCGTACAACCTCTGGTTGGCCATTACAGCGATCGGACTTGGACAGGCCTTGGTCGGCGGAGACCTTATATATTGGCTGGTGCATTGTTTGCTGCGATTGCCTTGGTTTTAATGCCCAATGCTGGTCAACTCTTTACCATAGCCATTCCGCCGCTGATGATTGGTGCTGGAATGCTCATGATCATGGATGCCTCGTTCAACGTGGCGATGGAGCCATTTCGGGCGCTCGTTGCGGACAACCTATCTAGCCAGCAACGCAGTCAGGGTTTTTCAATCCAGACTTGTTTAATTGGAATTGGTGCGGTATTAGGTTCCGCTTTACCTTATCTATTAGCTGAATACATGGGTGTGGAAAAAACAGCGAGTGAAGGACATATTCCGGATAATGTGGTTTTTTCATTTTATGTCGGTGCTGCTGTGATGGTATTGGCGCTGGGGCGGACTGTATTTACAACAAAAGAATATACGGATAAGGAGCTATCGGCTTTTCATCCGGGCATTGAAAAAGAAGAGGAACGAAACAAAGGCTTGAAGAATATTATCAGTGACTTTCTTGCTATGCCCACAGCCATGAAACAGTTGGGTTTAGTTCAGTTTTTCTCTTGGTTTGCGCTGTTTTCTATGTGGGTGTTCTCAACACCAGCGATTGCGCAGCATGTCTACGGTTTAAATGCTTCAGATACATCATCGTCTACATATGCAGATGCGGCTAACTGGGTAGGTGTTCTGTTTGGTATATACAATGGAGTTTCTGCTTTGTTCGCTTTGTCGCTACCACTGATTGCACGGAAATTTGGCAGGAAACGAACACATGCGATTTCTCTTACGGCGGGAGGAATTGGGTTAATATCTATTTTCTTTATAGATGATCCAAACTTGCTTGTTTTTTCCATGATCGGTATCGGTTTTGCATGGGGAAGTATTCTCGCGATGCCTTACGCGATTCTTGCGGACTCTCTGCCTCCTTATAAAATGGGGGTTTATATGGGCTTGTTTAACTTTTTTATCACCTTTCCACAAATTGTGAATGGATTTTTCGGCGGCTGGATGGTAAAGCAGTTTTTCGATGGGGAGGCGATTTATGCAATTATATTGGCGGGCGTTGCCATGGTGATAGCAGCGATCTCGGTTTTATTTGTGAAGGACGAGCGTGCCGCTTTTAAATCGAATTGATTATGAAAAAATTCTTACTATTATTTTCGGTTCTTCTGTTTCTGGTGGGTACGGCTTGCAAGAAAAAAGATTTACCCGCTCAGGATACCGGTCAGCCAGATTCGAAAGAAAAGGAATTGCCTGAAGGCATGGTAGATGGAGCTAATATTCTGGATGAGTCTGCAGTCTTGTTCAATTTGTTTGCACCGGGTAAGGACGAGGTGCACCTATTGGGCGATTTTAATAATTGGACGGCAAGTGAAAACAGCTTGATGAACCGGACTCCGGATGGTAAACGGTGGTGGATTCAGGTGAATGGATTGGATGATTCCGACGAATATACCTATCAATATCTGGTGGACGGTGAAATTCGCATTGCAGACCCTTATGCGAAAAAGATACTTGACCCACAAAATGACCCATATATAGATAGCCAACGTTATCCCGGTGATATTAGCTACCCCGATGGAAAAGCCAATGGAATTGTCAGTGTACTTCAGATGAAAGTGGAACCATATTCATGGAAGCTTACTAATTTTAACCGTCCGGCTAAGAATGATTTGGTGATCTATGAGTTGTTAGTCCGGGATTTTCTGGAAAAGAATACCTACAAAGTATTGGCTGATACGATCAGCTATTTGAAAAGTTTGGGCGTGAATGCAGTAGAGCTCATGCCTGTTAATGAATTTGAAGGAAATTTAAGCTGGGGATACAATCCGTCTTTTTATTTTGCGGTGGATAAGTATTATGGTTCGGCTAATCAGTTAAAGTACTTTATTGATCAGTGCCATGAAGCTGGGATTGCGGTGATTATGGATATGGTATTAAATCATTCATTCGGTCAGTCGCCCATGGTGCAGCTGTACTTTGATGAACAGAAGAAGGCGCCTACAGATGAGAATCCATGGTTTAACTCTGTTCCCAAGCATCCCTTTAATGTAGGTTATGATTTCGATCATGAGAGTGCTGATACCAGGTTTTTTGTAAAAAATGTGATCAAATTTTGGATGGAGGAGTATCGAATTGATGGTTTCCGTTTTGATCTTTCGAAAGGCTTTACGCAGAAAGATTCGGGAACGGGAGATGGAGGTGTCGGAGCCTGGTCAGCGTTTGACGCGAGTCGGATCGCTATCTGGAAAAACTATAACGATTATATCAAGTCGCTCGATGACGATGGCTTCTACGTTATATTGGAGCATTTTGCTGTGGATGAGGAAGAAAGTGCTTTGGCTGCAGAGGGCATGATGTTGTGGAATAATATGAATTATGCTTTTAATGAAGCAACAATGGGCTGGGTTCAAAATTCAGATTTGTCACGTATGTTTTATTCAAACCGGGGCTTGCCGGTAGCTGATCATTTGATAAGCTATATGGAAAGCCATGACGAAGAACGCATGATGTATAAAAACTTGCAATGGGGGAATTCAGCGGGGAGTTATGACGTGAAGAATTTGAAAACTGCGCTTGAACGACAGGAAATGGTGGTTGCATTTTTAATGGCAGCACCAGGCCCGAAAATGATATGGCAATTTGGTGAGGTAGGCTACGATGTGTCAATTGATCAGAACGGTCGCACCGGTGAGAAACCAGTTCTCTGGAATTACTTAAAGAATGAGGATCGCAATAAGCTAAAGGAAGCTTTTGCTAAATACATTCGAATGAAAATCAATAATCCGATATTTGGTACGGACGTCGTGGAATATGAGGTTTCTGGTGCTGTAAAAACAATCCATTTGAAGCAAGGCGAAAATGAAGTTTGGGTTATCGGTAATTTCGATGTCACGGAACAGACGATTGTCATTCCGATAAAATCGGGTAGCTGGACAGACTATGTGAATGGGGATGAAATTATACTTCAGGAGGATAAATTAGAAACCATATTAAAAGCTGGCGAATATCATATCTATAGCAATCATCCATTGAACTGACGATTGCCTTTCTTAGCTGATTAAAGCTAGACCATATTTGAATAGAAGCGAAGCGGCGATAGCGCTGCCGAAGCTTACGAGCGTTCCGATGAGGACATATTCTGTCAACTTGCGGTCTTTGGAAGCAGTAAGGTCGCCGAAGCGGAAAATAGATTTCGCAGCCAAAAGAAAACCAACACCTTCCCAGTGATCGATTACGATAAATAAGAAGATCAGTAAACGCTCTAGGTAGCCTATATATTCGCCTGCGCTTTCTAAGGAGTCATCTTCTTTATTTGCTGTATCAGGCGTCCATTTTGAGATGAAAATCCGAACGGCGATCGACAAGGGTTTTGTTAAAAAAACAAAGGTGAGCGTCCAAAGCATAACTTGAGTAAAGGTGGTCTGGTCGACAGTTTGAAACCAAGCCAAGACGTCTTGTCTATAGAGAACCCAGATCGTTAAAATTACCAAAAGGTGTAATAACTGATCGATGAAAAACAGCAGTCTCGCATTTTTCTTTGTTTGTAGATAGATCTTTAGGCTATCGATGATCAGGTGACTGCTGGCGATAATCAGTGCCCACGGCCAGAAATTCCAGTTCCACATGAAGAGCATCACCAATGCAAAATGGATCGCGATGTGGATATATAGCTGGTATGCTTTGATTTTCAATTGCTCTTTGGCTTTGGCCCATTTGGTTGGTTGCAGGATAAAGTCCCCCAAAAGGTGCGCGAATAGCAGTTTTAATAATACGATCATTACAGTCTCTTTAGTTTATCGCGAAATAAAGCGTCCATTGCGAGTATTTCTTCAAAAGCCGATCGCTTAAGTCGCGTACTGACGGTGTTCTGTTTAATACCGATCAACTCACCCAACTCCGCTTGTGATTTTTCTGGATATTTGAGAGCTAAGCTGACGATTTCGGCTGAATTTTCAGTCCAGTGATCCATGATAAGCAGAGCCAAGCGCAGGAACATGTTGATATCGGAATCGAAATCTTGCCTATCACTTTTGACTGCCAGGTTTATCTTGTCCTTTTTTAAGGTTTCAAACTTTTCTCCCGAATAGATAAATGCACTGCCGTTGGATTCCGTGACGCGCTTTGCGGAGTGGTTAATATCGCCAAACCCGATCGATATTCTAATATCAAGATCTTTAATTGTTTTAATAGATGCTTTGATAGCTAGAGCGACTTGAAGGGCTCCTTCAGGTTTGTTTATTTTTAGTTGAAAACTGTCCCCACGATAAATATCCCAATCGGCAGGCGTTTCGCCAAATTGTGAAAGACTTTTTTTTAGCAGAGGTAGCCATTCATTAATATCAATTTTGGATGAATTTACGATGTCACCCGTCAAAACAGCAATCATAGTTATGATGATTAGAATATAAATCTATCCAATTTTGAGGTGATAATCAAAATTATCTTTCATATTAGTGATACTTTTTGTCTTTATTCTGACTAAAAGCTTGTTACTTAGGAACTTTTTTACTATATTCAAATCAAAAACCTACATAGCCTTAAAACCTAAAATTCAAGTATTATGAAAAAGTTCAATTTCTTTTTTCCGGTATTAATGATGGTGAGTCTATTGATTTTTGCTTGTTCTTCTCCTAATAAAACGGATGTGAAGGCACAACAGGCGATTGAGGAAAGCTTGCCAGCAGGGGTGGATGTTGTTGTCGAAGATGGGGTAGCAACATTTAGTGGTCAGTTTGAAAATGAGGTGGATCGGATTGTTGCCGAAAATGCAGCGAGAAAAACGAGAGGTATCCGCTCTGTAGAAAATAATGCAACTGTGTTAGACGATACACCCGTTGATAGTGCAACAATGGATTCTTTGGATGCAATTGATACGGCGATAACGGAATAATAGAGGCATTTTTATAAATGTTTGCATGTTTCAAAATTATTATTCATATTTGGCTTCATAACAGAGAATGAATAATAATAACGTAAATATTAACTGGTGGTGGCACAAAGGATAACCTTGTGACATGACTTCTATACATTAATATTTTATAATAAGGAACAGAGGCTTGTCGATAAACGACAAGCTTTTTTTTTGAACGAAAATGAAAAAAATTTTAAATCACCTATTTGAGCATCGCAGCTTTAGTCGGAAGGAAGCCCATGAAATCTTAACTAATATTGCTACCGGAAAGTATAATCTTTCACAAATAGCGGCTTTTATGACTGCATACAGTATGCGTTCGATTCGTGAAGAGGAGTTGGCGGGCTTTAGGGACTCCATGTATGACCTGAGTTTAAAGCGCGACTACAACGGTTATCAATTAATCGACTTATGCGGTACTGGGGGCGACGGAAAAAATACGTTTAATATTTCCACTTTAGCGTCGTTTATCGTAGCCGGTTCCGGACATAAAGTAGCGAAACATGGTAATTATGGCGTGTCATCTGGTTGTGGTTCCTCGAATGTCATGGAGTACTTGGGCTACCAGTTTTCTAACGATCAGGATGAGATTTCAAGATCATTGGACGAAGCGAATATATGTTTTCTCCATGCGCCGCTTTTTCACCCGGCGATGAAGAGTGTTGCTCCGATCCGGAAGGAGCTTGGCGTTAAAACTTTCTTTAACATGTTGGGGCCGATGATTAACCCGGCAAATCCGGTGTACCAATCGGTAGGTGTATTTAGTTTGGAGCTGGCGCGTTTATATGGTTATATATATCAGAAGACGGATAAGCAATTTAGTATTATTCACGCTTTGGATGGATATGATGAGGTGTCGTTAACTGGAGACTATAAGATTATTACCCACCAGGCTGAACAAATAGTTAAAGTAAAAGAACTAGGTTTTGAAGTAATTGATCCAAAAGAAATTCGTGGTGGAGAAACTGTTGAAGAGGCTGCAAAAATATTTAAAAAGATTTTAAGCGGGGAAGGGAATGATATTCAGAACAACGTGGTGTTAGTGAATGCGGCAATTGCTATTAATACGATTGATCAGCAAGCGTCTTTTGGCGATTGTTACTATAAAGCAGAAGAGTCCTTGTTAGGGGGGCATGCACTTAACAAATTTAAAGCGCTATTAAAACAATGAATGTAAAAACGAAAGTTTGCGGTCTACGAGAGCAAGCTAATGTGTTGGATGTTGCAGCTTTAGGCCCCGATTATATGGGCTTTATCTTTTATCCAAAATCGAAGCGCTATATAGGGGATCGTAATCTCGACTTTCTGAATGATTTAAAACAGATTAAGAAGGTTGCTGTATTTGTTGATGCCACAGAGCAAGCGATTGACGACGTGCTCAGGCGTTATCAATTCGATGCTGTGCAATTGCATGGGAATGAAAGCCCGGAGTTTTGCCAACGTGTTCGCGAAAAGAACGTGGAATTAATAAAGGCTTTTGGTGTGGACCAAGGTTTTGATTTCGATCAATTGAAGAGCTATACGCAAGTAGTGGATTATTTTCTTTTTGATACGAAAACGATCTCATATGGTGGCTCGGGAAAGCGGTTTGATTGGGGTGTTTTAGGGAACTATAAGGAAGAAACGCCTTATTTTCTGAGCGGAGGAATCGACAAGGATACATTGTATGGTGCAAAAGCGTTAGAAGATAGAAGGCTTTATTGTATTGATATCAATTCCCGGTTCGAAGTAGAGCCCGGTGTAAAGGACATTACTTTACTGAAGTCAGTTTTAAAATAGAATTAAAAACAAAGATAATGAGTAAATACCAAGTTAATGATAAAGGCTACTATGGTAAGTTTGGAGGAGCCTATATTCCTGAGATGTTGTATCCGAATGTGGAAGAACTTAGGCAGGAGTATATTAAGATTATGGAGAGTGAAAACTTTAGGCGTGATTTCGATAAGCTGCTCCATGATTATGTTGGCCGGCCCTCACCACTTTATTTAGCGGAGCGTTTGTCAGAGCGGTATCAAGCCAATATATATTTAAAAAGAGAGGATCTGAACCATACTGGTGCACATAAGATTAATAACACGATTGGGCAAATATTATTGGCTGAGCATTTAGGTAAAAAGCGAATTATCGCTGAAACGGGTGCCGGCCAACACGGGGTTGCAACAGCGACAGTCTGTGCTTTAAAGGGTCTGGAATGTGTGGTATATATGGGCGCGGTAGATATTGAGCGTCAAGCACCCAATGTGGCGAGAATGAAGATGATGGGAGCGAAAGTCATTGCCGCAGAATCTGGAAGTAAGACTCTGAAAGATGCGACCAATGAGGCTCTCCGTGACTGGATTAATAATCCGGTAGATACGCACTACATCATAGGTTCTGTCGTAGGACCACATCCTTACCCTGATATGGTTGCTCGCTTTCAGTCGATCATCTCATCGGAAGCAAAGCAACAGATTATGGATAGAACAGGAAAACTTCCTGATTATGTGATGGCATGCGTAGGAGGTGGGAGTAATGCAATTGGTATGTTCTATCATTTTCTGGATGATGAAGGTGTAAAACTCATCGCAGCTGAAGCGGCAGGAAAAGGTGTACATAGCGGGCAATCTGCAGCAACTTCTGTACTAGGGAAGGAGGGGGTGCTCCATGGTAGCCGGACGATTTTGATGCAGACGGAAGATGGTCAGGTTATCGAGCCTTATTCAATTTCTGCCGGGTTGGATTATCCGGGAATTGGACCTCAACACGCTTACTTACATGAGACCGGACGCGTAGAATATGTAAGTATCACCGATGATGAAGCAATGCAAGCAGGCTTACTTTTGACTCAGCTGGAAGGGATTATCCCGGCAATTGAGAGCGCACATGCATTGGCACAATTGGAGAAAATGAGGTTTCAAAAAGACGATCATATAATCGTGTGTTTATCTGGCCGGGGAGATAAAGACCTTGATAATTATATGAAGTATTTTTCGCTTTAATATGTTGGTTGCGTTTAACTTAAGATTCATAAAATGAATAGAATAAAAGAACTATTTAATACAGAAGATAAAAATCGTCTATCTATCTATTATACAGCTGGGTATCCGAAGTTGGACAGTACGCTTGAAATTGCAGAGCGCTTGGAAAATTCGGGTGTTGACTTTTTGGAGATCGGTTTCCCTTATTCTGATCCGCTAGCCGATGGTCCGGTTATCCAACATGCTTCTCAGGTGGCACTGAGGAATGGAATGACATTGGATGTCTTGTTTGAACAGTTAGCTGATTTAAGAAAACGGGTTACTATTCCCGTATTCTTGATGGGTTACGTAAATCCTGTAATCCAATATGGGGTTGAGCGATTTTGTGAGTCCTGTGCGAGAGTGGGTGTCGATGGAGTTATTATTCCTGACTTACCTATGTATGAATATGAAGAATTGTACCAGGACGTATTTGCACAAAACGGATTAAGCAATATATTTTTAGTAACTCCACAAACCAGTGATGAGCGAATTCGTAAAATAGATGAACTTAGTACCGGGTTTATTTATTTGCTCTCTTCATCATCTACAACTGGCAAAAATCTTGATATATCAGAAGATAGATTGGCTTATTTTAATCGGATTAAGCAGTTGAATTTAAAGAATCCATTTGTTATTGGCTTCGGAATATCAAATAGCGAAAGTTTTAGACAGGCAGCTGAGGTTGCTGATGGTGCTATCGTTGGTACCGCATTCGTCAAGCAATTGGAAACAGACGACTATTTGGATAAAATCTCTCCTTTTATCGAAAAGTTAAAAGCATAAGTGCAGAATGAGCGATGAGCGTCGACATTAAATGGGTGAGCATTGGCATTAAATGTACATTGTCAGATCGCCCTCTCCTTGTCTTATGACCTCGAAATCGCCGGTTGTACAGTCTACAACTGTTGAGGGGATATTCTTTCCGTAACCGCCATCTATGACGGCGTCTACGATTGATCCGTATTTTTCGTAAATTAATTCAGGATCTGTTGAGTATTCGATAACTTCATCTTCATCGTGAATTGATGTGGATACGATGGGGTTACCGAGTTGCTTTACAATTTCACGGGAAATGTTATTGTCGGGGACACGGATACCGACAGTCTTCTTTTTCGAACTTAAAAGTTTAGGTACCTGGCTGCTAGCATTGAAAATAAATGTAAATGGTCCTGGTAATGATCGTTTTAACAATCTAAATGTTGCATTATCCAAAGGTTTGGTATACTGCGAAATTGATGTGAGGTCATTGCAAATGAAAGAGAGGTTTGCTTTATTTTTGTTTAATCCGCGAATCCGGCAGACACGTTCGATTGCTTTTTGATTTGTTATGTCGCAACCGATACCATAAATAGTATCGGTTGGGTAGATGATGACGCCACCTTTCCTTAGGATATCGACTATTTGGTCGATACTTTTAGGGTTAGGGTTTTCTTCATAGATTTTTATAAACATTTTAGTAGCTGTTGAGTGTTTCTTCATTAACAATTAAAATGAGCTAATGGTTTCCTGATCCATCCATTAGCTCATTTTAATGAGAGTGTTAGCGCGATCTATTATTTATGATCTGTTATTAAAACTCAGCGCTTTTTGGAAAACGAGGGAATGGTATAACGTCACGTATATTGGTCATACCGGTTACAAAGAGAACTAGACGTTCAAAGCCGAGACCAAATCCTGCATGTGGAGCTGTTCCAAAGCGTCTGGTATCGAGAAACCATTTCATTTCTTCCTTTGGAATGTTCATCTCATCCATCCGATCGGTTAACACATCATAACGTTCTTCCCGTTGGGATCCGCCAACGATTTCTCCGATACCAGGGAACAGAATATCCATGGCTGCAACAGTTCTTCTTCCTTCTTCATCAACTTCATTTTGCCGCATATAAAAAGCTTTGATGTCAGCAGGATAATCTGAAAGGATAACCGGTTTTTTAAAGTGCTTTTCTACTAGGTAACGCTCATGTTCCGATTGAAGATCAACTCCCCATTCGTCAATCAGGTATTTGAATTGTTTTTTCTGATTTGGCTTAGAACGTTTAAGAATCTCAATAGCCTCTGAATACGAAATTCGTTCAAAATCGCTTGTCAGGCAGAATTCTAATTTTTCAATTAAATCCATCGGCGAACGCTCGTTTTGAGGTTTCTTCTTGTCTTCTTCTACTTGACGATTTCTTAAAAACTCAATTTCATCTGGGCATTTCTCCAGCGCATATTTTATGACATATTTTAAGAGCTCTTCAGCGAGATCCATGTTGTCATTATTGTCATAAAAAGCCATTTCTGGTTCAATCATCCAAAACTCGGCTAAATGCCTTGTTGTATTGGAGTTTTCAGCTCTGAAAGTAGGACCGAAGGTATAGATATTACCCAAAGCCATTGCCGCTAATTCCCCTTCTAATTGTCCGGAAACAGTTAAGTTCGTTGGCTTGCCGAAAAAATCTTCTTTGTAGTCAACCTCTCCCTTATCATTACGTGCAGGGTTATTTATATCAAGTGTTGTAACCTGAAACATCTCACCCGCACCTTCAGCGTCGGAACCCGTGATAATTGGCGTGTGGATATAGACAAAACCTTTGTCATTGAAAAACTGATGAATAGCAAATGCCAGTGCATTTCGGACTTTAAAGATTGCATTGAAGGTGGTTGTACGGAACCGTAAATGTGCTATTTCCCGTAAAAACTCTAGACTATGTCTTTTAGGTTGTAAAGGAAATTTATCCGGGTCACTTTCACCCAATATCTCCAACTTTTCCGCTTTCAGCTCAACACGTTGTCCTTTTCCCAATGATTCGGTAAGAGTACCGGTGACAGCAACAGCGGCGCCAGTATGTAATTTTTTTATTTTTTTTTCTTCGAACTTATCAATGCCGATAACGATCTGAAGGTTGCTGAGACATGATCCATCGTTCAAAGCAAGAAATTGATCGTTTCTAAACGTTTTCACCCAGCCTTTTACCGTAAACTCTTTCCCTAAGTCATCAGAATCCAGTACATCCTTTATTCTTGTATGCTTCATGATTTGATTTGTTTTATTGTCTCTTAAGAACAAATAAACCTCCATTAGCGGAGGTTTATTTGCGTATTATTCGTTTTTCTATTTTGCTGGTTTTACGAAAGAACTTTTGTTACCAAGTCAGCAGCTTCTTTCAAAAGAATAGCTGAGTAAACCTCCAGTCCAGACTCGTCTATCAATTTTTTTGCTTCTTCGGCATTGGTGCCTTGTAATCGTACGATAATAGGAACGGGGATATTGCCCATGTCTTTGTAGGCATCGATAACTCCCTGTGCTACACGATCACAACGAACTATCCCTCCAAAAATATTGATCAGAATTGCTTTTACGTTCGGGTCTTTTAAGATGATATTAAAGCCCGCTTTAACAGTCTCTGCATTGGCTGTCCCACCTACGTCAAGAAAGTTCGCTGGTTCGCCACCCGCTAGTTTAATGATATCCATTGTAGCCATAGCAAGACCAGCACCGTTTACCATACAACCTACGTTACCGTCGAGCTTTACGTAATTAAGGTTTGACTTGTCAGCTTCAACTTCTGTTGGGTCTTCCTCTGCGAAGTCGCGCATTTCTAAGTAATCTTTATGGCGGTACAATGCGTTTTCATCTAAATTCACCTTTGCGTCAACCGCTAGGATTTTGTTATCGGAAGTTTTTAATACAGGGTTAATTTCAAATAAAGATGAATCAGTGGCATCGTATGCTTTATAAAGCGCAGCAACAAATTTTACCATTTCTTTATGTGCCGCTCCTTCCAGACCTAAATTGAAAGCGATTTGCCTTGCTTGAAAACCCTGTAGTCCTACCTTTGGATCAATCTCTTCTTTAAAGATTAGTTCAGGTGTTTTTTCAGCAACCTCTTCGATATCCATTCCACCTTCGGTAGAGTACATAATTATATTACGGCCTTTTGCACGATCCAAAAGTACGCTCATGTAAATCTCTTTGGTTTCACTCTCACCTGGGTAATAAACATCTTGAGCAATTAACACCTTGTTAACTTTTTTTCCTTCAGGTCCAGTTTGTGGAGTAACCAGTTGCATTCCGATGATTTCTGAAGATTTCTCTCTTACTTCATCCAGATTCTTAGCCAACTTTACACCACCGCCTTTTCCTCGTCCACCTGCATGGATTTGTGCCTTTACTACAACCCAGTCAGAGTTAAAGTCTTCTTTTAATTGCTTGGCTGCTTCTACAGCTTGTTCAGGTGTTTCGGCTACAATTCCTTCTTGTATACGTACACCGAAACTTTTTAAAATTGCTTTACCTTGGTATTCGTGAATATTCATGCTTTAAAAAATTTGCAGTAAAAGTAAGTCTTTTAATCCACTTAATCAATCGACATAGCTGCTATTTATTTGAATATTAAAAAGAATTAAGCATTTTTATCTAATTATAAATTAGTATTATCTTCGCTCCATGTTAAGTGCAAAAGGTATCTATAAATCATACGGCAAGCTCCAGATATTGAAGGGGGTGAGCTTAGAGGTAAATACAGGTGAAATTGTGGGTATTGTGGGAGCCTCTGGAGCCGGGAAAAGCACATTACTTCATATCATAGGCTCGTTAGCTTCTCCGGATTCAGGTTCGGTTGAGATAAACGGAACAGAATTAAGTAAACTGTCAACAAAAAAGCTGAGCGACTTCCGAAACAAGAATATCGGTTTTATTTTTCAGTTTCATCATTTGCTTCCTGAGTTTACTGCTTTGGAAAATGTCTGTATGCCTGCGTTTATAGCGAAAAGATCAAAAAAAGATAGTGAATCTCGTGCTAGGGAGCTTTTGAAGCTACTTAACCTTTCACACAGAACAGATCATAAGCCTGCCGAACTATCTGGAGGGGAGCAACAGCGTGTCGCAGTAGCTAGAGCGTTGATTAATAACCCGGCGGTTGTTTTAGCAGATGAGCCGTCCGGTAACCTTGATTCAGATAATGCACGGGCACTAAATCAGATTTTTGTAGAGTTGCGCGATAAATTGAATCAAACATTTGTCATCGTAACTCATAATGAAGAGTTAGCCGGAATTTCAGATCGGATTGTGCATATGAAAGACGGTGAAATAGTAGACAATATATAAAAAGCTTTTTGAAAAAGACCGTTATCATTACCGAAGGTACCAGTGCAAAAGCACAGGAGCAAACAAAGAAATATCCGGATGCAGAAATTATTTTTGCAGATTCCAGACCGGTGCCGGCTTTACTAATTAAAATGGGGAAATATATCCAATTGCCTGCACCTGAGGCCTCCACATTTATTCATGAGCTATTAAAAAGCTGTTTAGATCATAATGCAACAGCTTTGGTTCTCCTTTCGGAGGAAGAAAGGAGAACGGTGGAGCCTCAAAAGATGCTATTTGAAGAATTTAATATCCAGCTGATATGATTGAATTGTCGGAGATAGGAATCGGAAAATCTGCTTTTGTGTTCGAATTGGATGATGTGCTTTATCCGGTAAAAGATTATGATCTGCAGGTTTACTATCTTTTCGCAAACTTATTAGAATACACGGAAGGTACGCCCCTTGCTGCCGAGTTGACTTCTTTTCTCAAGAAAGCATATGAAGCTCATGGGACAGAGGATCTGTTTGATCGCGCTTCGCAAGTATTTGGAATCGACGAAAAGTATCGGGCCAATTTCAATAAAATGGCGGTCGATGCCCAACTGCCGCTCCGCTTGATTTTATACCCGAATTTGCTTCGGCTCCTTCGCTCCATTCGCGATGAGCGAAAGGATATATTTATCTTAACGAAAGGTAATCCTTTGATACAGCTTAATAAAATCAAGTATACGGACTGGGAGGGCTTGGAAAAATATCTGAAAGTGTACTTTTATGATGAAATTAAAATCGTAAAAAAGCAGGAACCTTTACAGTATTTGCTTGAGGAAAATAAACTAAAGCAGAGCAATTTGCTATTTATTGGACGTTCAGATCATGATCGGAGTGTTTGTCATGACTTGGGTATTGATTTTCTAGATGTTTCCTTATTAATGGACTAAAATATGTCACTATTGGGGTTGGTTCGATCATTGATGCTTTTCACCTTAGTTTGTGTCTTCCTCTTTCCATCATGTTCGAAGACAGAAGTTCCTCGTGTCTTACCTAAACCCGTTCGTGAAAACACCAGAGAAGATAAATTAAAGGACTCGGTCTATCTCTATACCTATTACATGTACCTTTGGCAAGAGCAACTCCCGACTAGTTTTCCGACCAAAAACTATAAGAGTGCTGAACATGTGTTAGCGGCTCTAACGGAATACTCTAAAGATCCTGTAACCGGTATAAAGCTCGATCGTTTTAGTTTTCTTGACCGTAGTGGTGCGGTGGATCAAGAGATCAGAGAGGGAAGGTTAGGGAGTTTTGGCTTTGATGTCCGGTATCAGAATGAAACTGATCTGTATGTGAAAATGGTTTATCCAGGTTCGCCGGCAGATGAGGCTGGTATCGAGCGCGGTTTCCATATCCTGTCTATTAATGGTAACTCAAATTTGGATAATAGGCTGCACGAGCCGAACGACTATGCCTTTATTTTTAATGCACTGGATGAGGAGTCAATTAGCCTGGAACTTAAAAAGCCGGATGGAACTACAGTGACAACTTCTCTAGAGCGCAAAGTTTTCTTTTTGGATCCAGTATTTTATTCGAATATCTATGCCGTTGGTGAAAAAAAAGTAGGATATTTTGTTCTTGAATCTTTTGTTTCTACAAAAGATGATTTAGGAAGGGAAACGGAGGTAATGAAAAGACTTCGGGAGGTTTGTGATGAATTTCAAGGTGCGGGTGTTCAGGAAGTTATTGTCGATCTTCGTTATAATGGGGGAGGCGCAGTTATCACTGCCGAAGATTTATCCAACTTGTTGGCGCCTTTGGCGGTGTCCAACAGTTCGTTGATGTACCGTTATGGTACTAATGAAATTCTGAAGAACGATGACGAGGAGCGAAATGAACCTATTTTTGGCCCGGTAAATTTTAAAAAGACGAATTCACTGAATCCAACACGGATCTACTTTTTGGTTACAGAGGGTACTGCGTCAGCAAGTGAGCTCCTTATAAATAATTTAAAACCATATACTGATGTACAGTTAATAGGTGAGGGTACTACCTATGGTAAGCCTGTTGGGTTTTATGCTGTTTCTATTATGCAAAATGATCTTTATGCGGTTTCGTTTAAGACTATTAACGCAGATGGTGAAACAGATTATTATGAGGGGATGCCAGTGGATAAAGATGTGTCTGAAGATTTGACCAAAAATTGGGGTGATCAGAATGACCCTTTGTTGAGAGAGGCTCTGCATTACGCTGAAACGGGTACTTTTACGAATGGGAATAATTTGCTAATGACCCGAAAGGGAGTTGATACTAGGAAGTCAGTACTTAATAAAAAACTGGATTTACGTGGGAATCGGGATATGTATTACTTTTCTCTTAAGTGAGTTTTTTTTATTAAATTGGATGACTCAATAACAAGCTATGAAGAACGCGCCACCGACCCTAAAAGAGATAGCCAAAAGATTGAAATTATCAACATCAACTGTTTCCAGAGCTTTAAAGGATCACCCCAGCATTGGCTTAGTGACAACAATGAGGGTCAAGAAGCTGGCAGAAGAGCTTAATTATGAACCAAACAATCGGGCTATTTTCTTTAAGCAACAAAAAACCTTCACGATCGGTGTGGTATTACCGAGTTTATCAGAATCTTTTTTTAGCACTGCAATTAGCGCAATTGAGAATAAAGCAACTGAAGAGGATTATACAGTAATACTTGGGCAATCTTTGGATGATGAAAAGCGCCAGTCTCGGATTCTCGAAACGTTACGTAAACACCGGGTTGATGGTATTATCGTATCGGTAGGCAAGAATACGTCCAATTTTGAATTTATCGAAACACTGGGGAAAGCTGGCATTCCGATCGTGTTTTTTGACTGTGTTCCTGATCGTGCTGACGTGATCCGTATTGTATCAGATCTCAAACCAGGAATTATGGAGGCTATCGATACCTTTGTTTCATGTGGACATAATCAGATTGCACTGATCAATGGCCCGAAAACCTTGCTGGCGAGTAAAGAACGCTTGGAAGGGTATAAACAAGGGCTAAAGAAAAACAATATTCTTTTTAATAAAGATTACGTATTTACGAGTGATCTCAGTGAAGAGGATAACAAGCGGGTGATGAGTGAATTGATTGCACTTCCAAACCGACCATCAGCAATTATTTGTTTTAGTGATTACGTAGCGCTGGATACAATGAAAGTTGCGAAAGAGAGAGGTTTAAATATTAATCAGGATGTTTCGTTTATCAGTTTTTCAAACTTTCCAATCTGGAACCATATAGAGAATAAACCCATGGCGTCTATTGAACAATTCGCTGGCAAACAAGCAGAAAAGGCCGCAGCCATCCTTTTTGATTTAATCAATGAACGACAGGGTGTTGACAATAAGCTAATAAGTTACCCTTCAAAACTTATCCATTTGGATTCATTGTAAAGGGTAACTTAAGTAATTAAACTCGCTTAAAAACCGCTGTCATCCAACGCAAAGACAGGTTTACTTGTTTTCCATTTCCCGTTGGTGAAATCTGGAAAATCAAGTGTTTTATTGCCTTCTTTAACTGATTGTATTGACAATGGGAATAACGCGCTCATTGTTACTGAATCGTACACATCAATAGGTGTTTGTCTCTGTTGTTTTACCGACTCAAAGAATGCATTGTCGACAAACCAGTCCATTCCACCATGTCCCGATCCGGTTGCCAGATGCTCGTATTTTTTCCAGAGAGGGTGATCATATTTCTTTATCCATTCATCAGCTTTGTCCCAAACGTGACTTTTTGCGGCTTTTCCCTCGATATACATCCCTTGGTTAACGTCCATCCAGATACCGTTCGTTCCTTGAACACGCAGACCGATAGAGTAAGGTCTGGCTAGGTGCACATCATGCTTTATCTCAATTGTTTCTCCATTAACACAAGTCATAAGCGATGTGGTGATATCACCATTCTTGAAATCGATTTTAGCATTTGGATGTCCTGGTGATTTCTTTTCGATATAGTCTGCTAAACCACGTGCTTTACTCGAAAATGAAACAACTTTGGTAATTCGGTTCCCGTGATTTATATCAGCAAAGTGCATTGCTGGGCCTAAGCCATGAGTAGGGTATAGGTCGCCGTCTAAATCAATATTAAATTGCGTTCTCCATTGCGCCTCACTATAACCCTTGTCCCCAAATTCAACTCCGCCGCCATAGGGTTGTTTGCCATCGTTAAAAAGTACTTCCCGCAAATCGTGTTGATAACCACCTTCAAGATGGATGATTTCACCGAACAGACCCTGACGAACCATGTTTAAAACCGCCATGACGTCTCTCCGATAAGCAACATTCTCCAAACACATATAAGGTATTCCCGTAGCTTCAGAAGTTTTCACGATATCCCAGTGCTCATCTAATGTCAAGCCTGCGATTACCTCACAACCAACGTAGACACCGGCTTTCATAGAATTGATCGCTTGTTCGTGATGAAATTGCCATGGAGTAGAAATAATTACTGCATCTAGCTTCTCCCGCTCCAACATTCTTTTATAAGCATCCAATCCGCCAGTATATTCCTTCGGAGCCTTCTTGCTTTTTTCTTTAAATTGCTTTCGGCATCTAGCAAGAGAATCTTCCTGCGTGTCACATATAGAAACGACATTCACATCGTCACGATTTAATGCTATCGCCACGTGGTTTCGACCGCGCATCCCGACACCAATAAACCCTAAGCGAATGATACCCTTTTTTGATTTAGCAAAGATATTTTGGGGACTAAGTACTGTTGACCCCGCAGCAGCAATACCTCCTGTTTTTATAAATGTTTTTCTATCCATGCGTTAAAAGTACGATCCAGATAGATACAATCCTAATATTAGAAACAGATCGTTACAAAGTCAATCGGTTGCGCAAAGTAAAGTTTTACGATCAATCGATTGCGTTTTTTTTAAACTATGAAAATAAAATTCAAAATCGGATATTGCAACCCTGTCCAATAAGTGACATCAAGAAACAAATGAAAAAAGCAAAATCTATAAGTATATAATGGGGATTTCTTCAAATTTAAAAATTGCAGAACAGTTTAATATCGAAGGGAATCCAGTTTCAATTACTGAATTTGGGTCAGGACATATCAATGACACCTATCGAGTTTCAACAGATCGGGCTGAGGGTCCGGAATATCTTTTACAGCGCATTAATAATTTCGTTTTTAAGGATGTTGAGGTGCTAATGGACAATATAAAGAAAGTAACCGATCATCTTCAGAAAAAAATGACAGATCATCCAGATATCGATCAAAAGGTATTGAAGATTATCCCTACAAAAGATCAGAAGCTATATTATATTGATGAAGATGATAAATATTGGCGCTTGATGATTCTTATTAAGGATACCCGAAGTTATGATATTCTTGAAACGGAAAGTCAGGCTGAGGAAGGAGGGAGAGCTTTCGGTAACTTTCAGGCCATGTTGGCGGATCTTGATCCTGGGAAAATAGATTATACGATACCTAACTTTTGCAACATAGAATTTCGACTAAGAAATTTCCATACCGCGCTCAAAAACGATATAGCTAACCGAAAAAAGGATGTAGAAACCGAAATAAAATATATTCTTGAACGCGAGAATCAAATGGGCACCATTCTTCAAATGGCAGCTCGTGGCGAACTGCCTTTGAGAATTACACACAATGATACGAAGTTCAACAATATATTGCTCGATAAGAATGATAAAGCACAATGCGTTATTGATTTAGATACCGTTATGCCTGGTTATGTGGCTTACGACTTTGGAGATGCTATTCGAACCATTATTAACAGGGCTGCTGAGGATGAAGCTGACCTTTCTAAGATTCAGCTAAATATTCCATTATTCAGAGCCTATACTAAAGGTTACTTAGAAGCGGCTCATCAGTTTCTAACGAAGAATGAAGTGAGCTCTTTGTTGCAAGGGGTACTACTTTTTCCATACATGCAGTCGGTTCGGTTTCTGACTGATTATTTAGAAGGCGATACGTATTACAAAATCCAACATGAACATCATAACCTTCAGAGAACACGGGCGCAGCTAAAACTTGCAAATGAAGTTGAATTGCATCAAAATGAACTGGAGGAAATTATTCAAACTGAAGCAGCTAAATATACTTTAGCGGTAGATGAAAATTAAGAATATGAAAACACTGGATGTAAGTTTTTCGGACGAACTAGATCCCGATAAGGATCTACTTAAAAAGCTAGCTGAACAATTACCAACGCATAAGCTAGACTGTGTGTCCTGGGTTGACTTTCCGTATAAACCGAATGTAACATTTAATATCGCTTATAGCGAAGAGGCTATTTTTGTTCGCTTCGATGTTCAGGAAAGTGTATTACGGATAAATAATTACGAAAGTAATCAGCCTGTTTACGAAGATAGTTGCGTTGAGTTTTTTATTTCCTTCTCTGATCAACATTATTATAACCTCGAGTTTAATGCTATCGGTATTGGTTTAGTAGGCTATGGAACGAATGACAAAACTCAAAGACAGCGCCTGTCTTCAGAACGCATCCACCAAATTAAAACTTTTTCAAATATCTCTAAGAATGGCAGAGGTGAAGATGTTAAATGGAGCCTTATGATTTATATCCCCATAGAGCTTTTTAAAGAGGAAAGTGTGTCCAGCTTGAAAGGAAGAAAAGCAATGGCTAACTTTTATAAATGTGGAGATATGCTTCCGGAACCACATTACATTTCTTGGTCGCCAATTCAGGCCGATGAACCTAATTTTCACCTGCCTGAATACTTCGGTCAAGTAAATTTCAATTTTTAAAATTCACTTGTTTGTTGAATACCAGCAATGGCACTTGGCTTTTAAACGAAAGTGCTTCTGCCATGCTCGAAAGAAATAGTTTTTCGAAAAAAGTTCGCTGTTGGTTTGTAAATAGGGCCACCATAGACGGTTTAATCTTATCGATCTGCAGCTGAAGGTTATGGATCATCGAATGATTGATGTCAGCTTTTTCTTTCCATATTTTTACAGGATAACCTGCTGTTAGCTCGAGGTTATTCAGTTCATTTTGATGGTCTAGACTAGAAGGTGTAGCGAAGTGCAATACCTCGACAGAGAGTCCACGGGGCTTAGCAAATTCTAAGACGGTATCAAATTCTCTTTGTAGATTTTCTAGATCCGTAGAATAGAGAACGTTTCTTAAAGGTTTTGAGCGGTAGTCTTTAGGAACAGCAATGACCGGTACTGGCGATTTTGTGATTAAGTTACCTGTATTTGTCCCTAATACTTTGTTTACAAAGCTCGCTCCGCGCGTGCTAATCACAATAAAAGCAATATCGCTGTATTTTTTACAGTAATCAATTAGACTGACATCGGCTTTGATGCCCTCAATAATCTCACAAGTATATTCTCCTTCATCCATCTTTAACGAACGATAAACTCCTTGAATGAAACGCTGAAGCTTATCGCGTTTTTTTTCTATTTGTTCCTGTTTGTGCTTTTCAAACTCTGCTTCATCAGCTTCTTTTAGCTCCCTTTTGATCTGAGTTGTATGCACAAAAACCAGCGTTGATTTATTACGGGCTGCAAGGCGTATGGCGAAACGAAGACCTGATTTCGAATTATTTGAAAAATCTGTCGGTACTAATATTTTTTCCATGTATAAGCTGCTATTTAGGATATACTTTAAAGTTACTATTTTTTATGGATTCCGCCGGTGCAATTCGTTCCAAATAATTTCATAGACATCGATCGCCTTAATGTCTTGATAGTCTACTGGCTGTTCGGTGATCAATATCGGATGGTATTGGTCGTCGATGGCCGTGCTTCCATGAGAGCCTTGGATTAATGTTGCATCTAACGGAACGATGTCCAGTACATATCTAAACCCTAGTTTCTTCCGCAACAGTTTATAGCCTGCCCGAAGTTTCGAAGTCATAAATACTTCCACAGGGTCATAACCCGGTTTTTTATGGATGTCAACACAGCGCGCGTAGTCAGGGGCTACAGCATCATCCAGCCAGAAGTAATAGGTAAACCAATAATCTGGATCAGCCATAATAACAAGATCGCCTGACCGCTCATGATCAATATGGTACTCTTTCTGAGCCGTTTTATCCAAGATAAGGTTAATTCCAGGAGTATCTTCCAGAATTTTCTGGACTTTCTGCCGAACTGAGTCGTCGTTAATATATACGTGAGCTATTTGATGGTCTGCGATCACAAAAGCCTTCGACTCGCCCATGTCCATAAGTTCCAAACCTCTTTCAACTCTTATATTAAGTAGCCCCGCTTTTCTAAATTGGCGGTTCAAATGAATAGGTTTATTGGAAGGACAAATGCCATATTCAGACAATAAGATAATATTGGCATTTTTTTGTTCGTAAAATTCTACTAAGTCTTTGACAACGGAATCTATTTCATTTAGCTCTTTTGAGATTTTTGAAAGATCTGGCCCAAATTTCTGTTGGCAGTAGTCAAGATGAGGTAAATAGATAAGGGTGAGGGTAGGGTCGTATTTATCATCGGTGATCTTGGAAGCATCTGCGATCCAACGGGTCGATTCAATATTAGCACCAGCACCCCAAAATTTAAACAGTGGAAACTGTCCGAGCCTATCTTGCAGCTCATCCCGTAGCGAAGAAGGTTTCGCATAACAATCAGGTATTTTTCGACCATCCGCCAAATAATTAGGGCGAGGTGTACAGGTGTAATCAGCTGTAGAGTACATATTGTACCACCAAAACATTTGAGATACCGTAAAAGTCGGATCTTCACGTTTTGCTCGATCCCAAATATTTTCAGCTTGCACTAGTTTGTTCGATTGCTTCCAGAATTTTTGTTCGTTATCCGTCCGATCATACCATCCGTTTCCTACTATACCGTGTTCGCTTGGCCATTTTCCAGTTAAATAAGTTGACTGGACAGAAGTTGTTACCGCAGGTAACATGGGCTTGATAGTCCGAAGGTTTTTCCGTTTGCTGTAGTCTTTTAAAAAAGGTGTATGTTCACTTATCACCGACGAAGAAAGTCCTACTATATCAATAACAACTGTTTTATTCATCATGTTTTTATTTCATAAGTTCGTCTCGTACCCATTGTAATTCTCGAATAATCGACTCGTCCAGCGGCAGTTTTAATGTTTCGGGTAATACACTCCAAGTATAGGTTTCTACTTCAATATGAGGGGTGCGCTGCTTCTCTTTGTGAAGGTCGAGAACCTCTAAGATGTCTTCTTGAGTAGACTGTAAAAGCTCATAGTCAGCCAAAAATACCGGCACATGAAAATGTGCTCGCCATTCCGTAGTGCCTTTATTGTTGTCGTCCGCTATTGCTTCAGGTAAATCCCTATATCTTAATTTAACTCCATCCTTTGTATTAGCAATAACTTGGTGTAGGTACGTGGATTCATCAAATTCGGAGAATGCTTGAATTATTTCTTTTCTTGTATCCCCATCCTCGGGAAGTTTAGCTTTGAGTGCAGCACTGATCTGGAACTTCCCAATCTGGATGTTTTCTTTTTCAAGCTTCAATATCATTTCTTTATGGTCTTCATACCCTAAAGCAAAATGACATACGTCATAACATAATCTGACGTGATCTTTAATCAAGCTGTCAGCCTCATCTTCGCCTAACTTAAATTTGTCTTTAAAATGTTTTCGCCCGAGAGGGATCAGATAGTTATTATACCAGTCTAAAAACTCGTCGCCAGTCTCTAATAATCCATCCGGTTCCGGTTCAATATCGATGTGTAATGTTTTGTTACTAACAGATTTAACACGATATAACTGCTCAGCTACCTCAACGATGTTTCGCGTTGCGGTCTGCATAGCATTTTCACGTTCAGTAGGTGTTGAGAACCAGTGTCTATAGCTTAGCGGCGATGTTGATATTCCCCCGTCCATTCCTTCAGGAAGAAGTTTGACTAAAATACCAATCAGCCTCAATGTATAAAAAAGCCGGTCAGTGCTGGTCCAATCAGGCGTGTGAACGTTTTCTTTAACCTTTTCACGGTGGAACTCCCCGTAAGGAAATCCATTCATCGTGAAGACATACATGTCATTTTCTTCCAGCCATTTTTTAAATTGTTCGAAGTTCTCTTCACTCTGAAGTTCTTGACTGGCAAGATTTGAAACACGTAGTCCAATGCCAAAAGCCTGTTTGGGCGATAGCTTTTCTTTGATGCGCGGCAAGTTCGATTTCAATGCTTCGAAATGTTCGCTCCAGCTATCGCCGGCGTGAATATTTGTGCAATAGCTTAGATGGACAGAGTCTATTAACATGACATGTGTTGTTTTTGTTCATTTTGAGATTCATGTACATCTTTTAAAAACCGAGATGCTTTTATGATTACAGCTGGATCTAGTTCATGAACTTCATATCCAGTGCCAATTGTTTTTAAAAGCATGATGGTCAACCTTCCGCCTAAGTGTTCTCTAAACTCATTTAGACCTTTAAAGATAGGATCATCTATGCTGTTTAAATTCATATACCTGTGGGTTAAGGGTAAGCCAATTGCTTTCAATAAGTTGACTACACGGTTTGTCTCCGTGTCTGATAGACTTCCAATGAGATTTGAGTAGACTGTATCGAGCGCGATTCCCATAGCGACCGCTTCACCATGCAGTACTTCGAAATTAGTTAGCTGTTCTAGCTTATGCGCACTCCAATGACCGAAGTCAAGCGGTCGGGAAGAACCAAATTCGAAAGGATCACCACCTGCGATATGTTCCATATGAAGTTCCGCACAGCGCTTGATCATGTATTGCATGCTTAGCTTATCTCGCTTAGCCAGCAATCCCGCGTTTTTCTCTAGCCAATCGAAAAAACCTGCATCTTTGATAAGCGCTACCTTAATCGCTTCAGAAATACCCGCTTTCCAGTCCCTATCACTCAGCGTAGTTAAAAAGTGATAATCGTTGAATACCGCGAATGGGGGTACAAAAGTCCCTAGAAAATTCTTTTTTCCCTGATAGTTAATTCCATTTTTAACACCAACCCCCGAATCATCTTGTGCCAGTACGGTTGTTGCAATACGAATTAATTTTATACCCCGATGAGCAATCGCAGCGGCATACCCTGTCAGGTCTAATACCGAACCACCACCGATACCGGCAATATACGAGTGTCGATCGACCCCATGTCTGTTTACTGCATCAATAATGAGGTCTAAATATCGTTCCTCATTTTTAGCTACTTCACCACCGGCCACGATTATTTTTTCAGCAATTAAGTTGATAAAGGGAAGATCTTTAAAATAGAAATCTATTTGCTCATTAAGTTGTGGGAAATGAGCTATAATGTTTTCATCAATAACAAATAAAATCTTTCTCGTTGTGCCTTCTTCGTGAACACTTTTTAGTAAATCTCTGAATAAGTAGTTCTTTTCATTAAAAAGAAATTCAGTAAAAAATACTTTATAACTAAAATGAACACTAAAGTCTTGTTGTATATAATCCATAACGTTTTTTAACATTTATTAGGTTACCGCGAATATTTTAGATAACCATAGCGAGAATGGTAAGAGGGCAACTATTACCAGTGCCAACAACCACTGACCTCCTGCCGCAGCCCATGCTCCATTCATTAAAATAAGGGCTATTACACCCGCTTTTACCGATTTGCCTATCGCGGGGCCGGTAGGCAATTGTATAGCTTTCAATAGCGGTCGATATATCATAAACGCAAAACCAAGTAGGAATGGTATAGCAACGAGCTGTTTCTGTTGATTCCACGCGAACCACAAAATCATCAAAATAACCAAACCATATAATAAAGCAGCAGAGTATAATGGTTTTCGACTACTGCCGTGAACTTCGCCGCGACTGATCATTGTTATTGCCGATATATAAATTATTGGTACGATAGCGATGTACCATAAGTCAAATACCATTGCCGGAAGTATGCTTACCCCGAGCAGCAAGTTTAATCCCCGACACAATCCCATATTGGGCGGTCCCAACAGAGAATGATGCTTCCCCCAACGATTATAAGTGAGAGCTGCAATGCTGGTCAGTATAGCCAAAACAAATGCTGTCGTGTTAACAAGGAGAGCAGCGATAATACCTATGAGCAGAAGTACTATACCTAAACCTGTGGCCTCGCCAATTGAGATTTTACCGCTCGGAATAACCCGTTCGGGTCTTTCAACCATGTCAATCTTATAATCAAAAACATCATTAAAGACAATACCACCACCATAGAGCCCAATTGTAGAGATGCATAGCAACAGTATTTCCATAGGAGCTGACGTTGTCGTCATCATCGACAGGATTCCCGAAATTGCAATTCCTGCTAGAACATCGGCAATTGCCGTAACGATGTTAGCTGGTCTCATTAAGAGCAGATAGGCGTGTATTCGTTTCAAGATGGATATTCTACTTGATTATGATCGATGACTTATCCGGACGCGGTTGCTGTCCGCCCCTTAAAATGGTATTTCCTTCAAATTTTTGACTCTGATCAATGGCGCCTTCCGTAAGGAAATCGCTTTCATCGAGCTGCCCACTTTTGGCGAAGGCAGCGATTGCATTTTTGTAGGTAACTAGTTTAATGTCTTCTTCGGACACACCCATTGCCTTCATCAATGCAGCCGTCTTGGGCACAGCTAAGGGGTCACTGATACCCCAATCTGCTGCCGAGTTTATCATGATTCTTTCAGCGCCATATTGTTTCACGATTTCGACCATACGTTCATTACCCATTTTCGTAAACGGATAAATCGTAAATGCAGCCCAAAACCCTCTATCAAGAACTTCTTTGACTGTTTCTTCGTTGTTATGATCGATAATTACAAAGGACGGATCAACTCCATGTTCGATAGCGATATCCATACTACGTGTTGTCCCCTGTTTTTTATCACGGTGCGGAGTGTGTACCTGTACAGGAAGTTCTGCTTCTTTTGCCAGTTCCAATTGCTCTCGGTAAAAGCGATCCTCGGCCGGAGTTTGGTCATCGAAGCCGATTTCTCCGATCCCGACAACTCCTTCTTTGTAGATAAAGGACGGAAGTAGCTCCATTACCTGCTCCGCCAATTCGATATTGTTTGCTTCGCGAGAGTTTAAGCCGATGGTGCAATAATGCTTTATCCCAAATTGAGATGAACGGAAGCGTTCCCATCCAATTAAACTGCTGTAATAATCCTTAAAACTCGATAAGCCGGTTCTGGGTTGCCCAAGCCAAAACGCGGGTTCTATGATTCCTACAATTCCAGCATCAAACATTGCTTGATAATCGTCGGTTGTTCGCGACGATACGTGGATATGCGGATCAAAAAAGCGCATTCCTTTAATATCATTTAAGTTAAGTGGCGTACGCTCGCCAAAGTTCTTTCTATCTTCCCCTACGGAGTGGCTACTACACATGATCTATTTTTATTTTAAGTATCTAGAATTTGTTTTCAGTTTGTTTCTCTTGTATAAGATTGACTATCTCCCATAACTGAGGGTTAATTTCTCTATCTGCAGAACGTCGTTCATCTGCATAATCTCGTAATGCTTTAACTAACTTTTCATTGACACGTTTCTTCAGGCCAACAATCCGACTGATTTCTTTTTCTGTAAAGAATGCCTTAAGAACCAGTTGATTCCATGCATCTTCATCTAGATAGTCAGCAGGGTAGGGATTGTCCATAATTACCGCGTCTAACACATCGCCTATGTTACTTCGAATACCTTCAGCGCATTGACTCCGCCAGTGTTCTGCATAAGCAAGAATCGGAAGTGCAGCATATAGTGTTGCCAACTCGTTCATGTCGGCGTTATTGAATAGGCTTTGTATTTGTTCTGTGTATTGTTTTTGGTTTGTCGGATTCACTTGCATTAGCAGCCAAACTCTAACAAGGCGACGTACAGACCAATGCGAGACTGATAAGTTAGGGATAACATCTTCAATATTTTTTGCTGTCTGCTCGTCTACTTGTAAAGGATCTTTTTTTACCTTTCTAGCTATCAATGAAAATGCAACCGGTAACTTACTAAAAGAATCTCTTCCTTTAACAGCTTCTGACTTTTCCTCAAGCCAGTCTAATGTGGTTTCATTCACGTTTTCCTGTATCAGTGAAAAAAACAATTGACTTAACCTATTGAAATCGTATTTGTACATTTTTAATAGTATTAACTGCCTGATTTTTAGGCGTAGATATAATTAAGAGCTAATGCTCCCGTGATGATCAGCAGGCCGAAAAACTCACGTGTTTTTTCAATATAAGGTTTCGTCGCCTGCATACTTTCGACAATACTTTGTCTTTTATATTTCGTGAACCAATCCCATACACCATCTTTTGAGAAGAAAAGGAAGATTGCATACACAAAGTAAAAACCCATGACAAATAAATAAACGGAAGGGTAGGTTCGGTCAAATACGACAAGACCACACAGAACCGCAGCAATAACATAGATTCCCACCCATAACCAAGAGTCCTTATCATTTAAATTAAAATACGCGAAGAGTAAAAAACTCAAAAAGAAAATGATATTCAGAATTGTCAAAAACATACACTCAAATATACTAAATATTAACTTTAGTTAAATAGGACGCCAATATAATAATTAAACACATCTACTTCGATAAGATCTTTCTCAGCGTCTTGTAAAATTATTTCAGAGAATTTTTGATTAAGGTTGAAAAACTGATATTCACCTCCTTTAACCTTGATTTTTACAGGCATTGAGAAATCCTCAACTTCAGCAATCCACCGACCATACAATTTACCTTCATCCCATTGAAGTTCCAGCGTGGGAATACCCGTATGTTGTAGATATTGAGAAAAAATAGACTTCATGTTGATGCCGGATTTAGTAGATATGTATTTTTCAATATCCTCGTAATCAACTGTTTTATGATAAAATTCCTTGTTTAATCCTCGTAAGATCTGCCTCCACTTTTCGTCGTCGTCAATTATCGTACGTAACATGTTCAGAAATACACCGCCTTTTACATACATATCGCCAGAACCTTCTTTATTTACTCCATAAGGACCTTGTAAGGGGCGATCGTTTTGTATTCCTTTTCGGTTGCCGTGTATATACTCCAGACCAGCCTGTTTACCGAAAACATAGTCAATATAGAGGGCCTCCGAGTAATTAGTAAATGCCTCGTGGATCCACATATCGCCAAGGTCTTTTGCAGTAATATTGTTACCAAACCATTCATGCCCACTTTCGTGAATTATGATAAAATCCCATTTCAAACCCCAACCCGTGCCAGACATGTCCCGACCTAAGTAGCCGTTTTGATATTTATTCCCATATGTGACCGCGCTTTGATGCTCCATTCCCAAATAGGGCGCGTCGATTAGTTTGTAGCTGTCTTCGTAAAAGGGATAGGGACCAAACCAATGTTCGAAAGCCTCCAACATCGGATTTACATTCTTCGGGAAATGTACTTTCGCTTTCTGTAGGTTTTCTTTCAGTACCCAATAAGTCAAATCCAATGGCCCCTCCTCACCGTTAAAGGTGTCCTCGAGTTTCACATAGTCGCCGATGTTTAGCGAAATCGAATAATTGTTAATCGGGTTGCTTACAAACCAATCGTATCGGATGTATCCATTTTTTAATTTTGTTTTGCCACGCAGACGTCCATTTGATACATTAACCAAGTCCTTTGGAACTGAAACACTAATCAGCAGGCTGTCTACTTCATCCCCCTGATGATCTTTGTTTGGCCACCAGCTGCTCGCCCCAAGACCCTGGTTAGCCGTGGATACCCAGGGTTTCCCATTGCTATCCCGGGTAAAAACAAAGCCTCCATCCCAGGGCGCTCTTTTTGCTATAATTGGATTTCCCGAATAGTGCACGCGAAAAGAATCAACGACCCCCTTTTTTATTTGAGATGGGAAATCTACAAAAACAGCGTTGAATTCTCTTGAAAAAGGTAGCTCTTTCCCTCTGTAGGTAACCTTTTCAACTTTCAGATTGTCGAACAAGTCGAACTGCAGACGATCAAAGTCTTGTGTCGCCTTGAATTTAAAAAGGTTAGATCCACTGATAAAGCGTTTGTCAATATCTACGCGAACATCCAGGTGATAATATTGAATATCATAAGCGGTTCGTAGCGGGCTTAGCGTGCCACGAAGCGAGTCGGCCCGTGTAAATTTGTTTGACGCATGAAGAAGTTGAGCATCACTTTGCAAAGGCAGAAGCAAAACCGATAAAAGGAGTAGATTTACGATCCATTTCATCTTTCAAAAATCGCAATTTAATTCGATTTTAAAAATTGCGGTCGCTTGTCGTAATCGGACTTTAATAGGGGCAATTGCTAACATCGTTAGATAGTCTTGCTTTTATTATGAAATGACAGAAAGCTTTTAAATGTTTGTCTCATTTTCAGTTTATAGGAGTAAATATGAAAATAAAACAAATATTTAAAACAACACTATATTTAAAAACTATGGCAAAATTTAAAATTCTTTTTGGACTTGTTATGGTAGGTCTTTTATCCGCGTGTTCCAACGAAACACCGGTCCCCGATAAGGAGGGACTGGATGATAAGGTTTTCGTTTCAATTAAGGTTGATGGTTTTGAGCAAGAACTCGTACCATTCCCCAAACCATCAACAGCCTCTGCTGAGAAGGGTATATTCTCAGCGACTCCCGGATCGGGAAGCGTTGATCTAAGAGATCATATCAATGTATTGGATATTTATGTGTATGCAGATGTGAATGCAGAACCTATTCATCACGAACGGCAATACGCGGATGATGAGCATTTTGGTACTTATGAAAAATATTTTGATCCAGAAGTCACAGGAAACAGAATATATATAGCCATGCACGGGGTTAAACTTGGAGAAGAAGAGTCGATAGAATGGACACAAATACAAAGTGCAAGCTCAATTGGTGTCCGAGTTTCGCCCAAAGTAAAAGAAGCATTTTCAGCTATGAAAATATTATCACTCAAAATCACCAATGAAGCAATCTCAAACATTAAATTGAGCCGTTATGTAGGGCGTCTAGATCTCAATTTAGAAGAAGGTATCACCGATCTTAAGGGTCATTTGGATATTACAATTGAAAACACAGCCAAATACTTCAACCCATTTTATAAAGATGGTTTCCATGAAACCAGAGGTGCTGACGATACTCCTTATCAAACCTTTTACAGAGTAACTGTATCCCCTGAGGATGTAGTAGATGGTGTCTTCAGCACATCGACGTATTTTATCCTCAAAGAGGAGATAGGAAGCACACCAGAGGCAGTTGTAGTTAAAATTGCCGCTTACGATGAATCGGGAGAGTTGGTTCGAGAGATAACCGTTCCGAATGTTCTTATTCAGAGTAACAAGGTTACTAAATTGAAAGGGACAATCTTCACCTTTCCTAATCTCATACAAGACGTGGGGTTGGACGATAAATGGGACGGTGAATTCCCTGAAGTGAAATTCTAATTGAGCTTATCCATAAACTGAAAAAATCAAAAAAGCACTGACTGGCAGTGCTTTTTTTGTGCTTAAACAAAAGGGTTTTTGTATTTCTAATATCATTATTCTATATTCGTTCCGCATCTTTTTTAAATAGCATTTTAACCCCATGAACTATTCCTATACAATTGCGAAAAGGATTTGCTCTTTTCTATTGCTCCTTTTTGTTGCATCCTGCGCGTCTGAAAATCAAGATGATCCGCTCAAAAAGCCTGAAGATAACCGTTTTACAAAAGTTATCCTATCAGATGATCTCAATGAGCCTATGGAACTTGCAGTGGCACCAGACGGGAAGGTGTTCTTTATAGAGCGCCATGGTCAGTTTTCGAAATATGACCCGAATGACGGACAAACTACCTTGATTCATACGTTCGCTTTGCTGCCCGAGGACCCGGACGAAGTGTATGGTAATGGACTTATGGGGTTAACACTTGACCCAAATTTTCAAAAAAATCGCTTTGTATATGTGTACTACACGCCAGACAAGCTACCAGCACGTCAAAGCCTTTCCCGTTTTGTGTTGAAAGAAAACGATGAGTTGGATCTTTCTTCTGAAACCGTTATCCTCGAAATACCAATCGAACGTGAAGTCAGTGCACATACCGGTGGTTCTTTAACATGGGATAAAGATGGGAATCTGTATCTTTCAACAGGCGACAATACCGTTCCCTTCGCTTCTGGGGGGTATGCGCCTATTGACGAGATTGAAGGGCGGATTACCTTCGACGCGCAACGGTCTTCGGGAAACACAAATGATTTACGTGGAAAGGTTTTAAGAATACATCCTGAAGCAGACGGTACTTATACGATTCCTAAAGGTAATCTTTTCCCTGAAGGGACAGAAGGAACAAGGCCTGAGATTTATGTGATGGGTACGAGAAATCCGTACCGTATTTCCGTAGATCAAGAAACATCTATCCTCTATTGGGGTGAAGTTGGTCCGGATGCTGGAAATGACGGTGATAATGGTCCACGTGGCTATGATGAAATTAACCAAGCAAAGCAGGCGGGTAACTATGGTTGGCCGTATTTCGTAGGCGATAGTAAGCCGTATCCTGATTATAATTTTGAGACTAAGGAGCTGGGCGAGTTGTTCAATGCTGAAAAACCGATCAATGAGTCGGTAAACAATACCGGTCTGCGGGAATTGCCGCCAGCGCAAAAGGCTTTGATCTGGTACCCTTATCAGCAATCAGCAGAATTCCCTCTCGTGGGCGAAGGAGGGAGAAATGCGATGGCCGGACCGGTTTATCATTTCGATGAGAACCTGGAGTCATCCGTTAAATTTCCTAAATATTACGACAAGGCGCTATTCATTTATGATTGGATGAGAAGTTGGGTCTTCGCCGTGCGTCTTGATGAAGATTATAATTTTGTGAGCATGGAGCGTTTCATGGAAACAAATGGCGATTTTAGAAGGCCAATGGATCTTGAAATGGGACCAGACGGGGCTTTTTATATGTTAGAATACGGCTCGGTTTATGGAATAGACAATGTTGATGCAAGACTAGTGCGCATCGAATATAATGGTGGGAACAGGGCGCCGGAATCGTATCCGACAGCTTCCGATACAGTGGGAATCGCGCCGCTTACCGTTAAATTTAGCGGTGAAAATAATTACGATCCCGATTCAGACGATGAGCACAGCTATCAATGGATTTTCGAAGGAACAGAAGTACAGTCTACGGAAGCTTCTCCGTTGTACACCTTTGAGCAACATGGAGTTTATCAGGTTAGGCAGATTGTCACCGACGCGGCTGGTGCTGAATCAACGGGGATTATAGAAATAAAAGTAGGCAACACCCTGCCAGAGGTTAATATTCAGACCAACGGCAATAGAAGCTTCTTCTTTGATGATAAAACTTTACCTTACGAAGTGAGTGTGAAAGATGCAGAAGACGAGGAGATTGCTGAAGATAGGGTTCATATTAGTTTTGCCTATGTGCCAATGGTGTCAAGGCAAGAAAACACACCGGGTCATCAGATGCCTGTACCCGTTCCTTTGGGTGAGAGTCTAATTCGAGAAAGCGATTGCCAGGCCTGTCATCAATGGACAGAAGAATCTGTAGGGCCAAATTTTGTTCAGATCGCTCAACGCTATGAGAACCAGGATGTCGTAGATCAACTAGCCGATAAAATCATCAAAGGTGGTAGTGGTAATTGGGGACAACACTATATGAACGGGCATCCTCAAGTATCAGAAAATGATGCGAAGGAAATGGTTCGTTACATACTATCCCTCGCTGGCCAAGCTGAACTGTTTGATTTGCCAATGAAAGGCTCGGTAGCATTGAATAAACATCAAGATCAAGGAAAAAGAGGACGCTACGTTCTGAAGGCTTCTTACACAGATGGAGGAGGGGCGATTGTTCCATTAACAGGAACGGACGCATTGGTATTACGATCAAATATGGTTGAGGCTGAGGATGCTGATGAGGTAGATCGCATAGGTCGAACCGACAAACAGTTGGGTAGCATTCATAACGGATCTTGGTTTATGTTGAAACAAATTGATTTGACGGGTATTAAGCAAATCAGCTACTTCTATTCTTCTTTGAATATTGATGCTACCTTAGAAGTTCGGGTGGGTTCACCAACGGGGGAAGTAATAAGCACCCTCGATTACAAGAATACGGGCGACTGGAGCAAATTCATAAAAGTAAGCACTCCGGTAAAAGATCCGGGTGGAATCAATGACCTGTATTTTGTTTTCAAAAAAGATCAAGAGCCGAACGAGCATATGTTTACGTTGGATTGGTTGACTTTTGATCGGTGATTGATTTAATCTTTTATCTTTGCAAAAAAAAACTATAAAGATTAAATGTTCTCTATATTCAATAAAAAGACAAGCTTTTCTATTGGTGAAATCCTGAAAACGGATATGCATTCGCATATCCTCCCAGGGATAGATGATGGAGCAGATCAAGTTGAGGATTCAATCGAGTTAATCGATGGCCTTATTCAGTTAGGCTACCAGAAATTGATTGCAACCCCTCACGTGATTAGTGATATACATCCTAATACGCCTGATAGTATCGAAAGTGCCTGGCAGCTTCTTCAGGCCGAACTAAACGAAAAAGGAGGATATACAATACCGATTAGTTTTGCAGCTGAATACATGTTGGATGAAAACTTTCCAGCCTTGGTAGAAGCAAAAAAGCTGCTGACTATGGGTAATAACATCGTTCTGATTGAAACAATGTTTATGGATACACCGCCTAATCTCGAAAATATTCTTTTTCAACTCCAGACTCACGGTTACCAACCATTGCTTGCACACCCTGAACGTTACCATTATGTAGATAAAAGCTTCTCAAGACTAGAGCCGTTTTTAGATAGACATTGTCTGTTGCAATGCAATGCCCTTTCGTTTATCGGATATTATGGAAAGAGGGAGCAAGAAATAGCTCTTCGCCTATTGGATGCTAAGATGATCGACTATATCGGCACGGATATGCATCATACACGTCACCTTAAGAATATGCAGCACTTTTCGGTTCCTTCAAAAGTTGCCACCCAACTAGAAGAAATCGAATACAAAAATCAACAATTATAATATATCCAGTAATTAGGTGATACCTAATAATATCGCTTAATTACCGGATATATTGCGATGACATGAAAGCTATTTTGATTTTAACGCTTCGGTAAGAGATTGAAGGGAAGCGATTAACTCTTCTAGACGCTTTTCCTGACGTTTATCACGCGTTGCTAAGCGTTTTTCGATAGCGTGTTCTTCTTTGATCGTCAGTTCTCGGACATGGTTCAATTTTGCTTGCGTACTCGCTGCTAGTTCGTCCAGAGCCTTTTGTAAAGCATGGTCTACATTGATGACGGCATCTGCCATGTATTTTTTTCGGGTCTCTATTTCCCTTAAATCTGAATGAAGTACCTCGATCATTTGCTTGTTCAATTCAATGTTGCTATCAACCGAATTAGAAATCCTTTCAAGCGCTGTAGATTGTTTTTCGCGGACTTCCAGATTGGTGTTTAGGGCCTTCATTCCTTCCACCAAGGCATTGGTCTGTTTGAGGTATTCGTGTAACTTGTCAAATTCCTTGCTACTGGTTCTTATCTCCTGAATAACCTTAATATTGTGTTCGCTTAACTCGCTCAGGTCCGTGCTCTTTAGTTCCTTCATGTAATCCGCCTGCTGCTGGAAAGCACTTTTCATCTCCTGAATAATTTGGTGAAAAGCTCCTGTACTTTTTTCAAAACGATTCGTAAATATTTCCATTTTGCTCTGCAGCGCATAGATACTCGACGTAATGTTGTGAGATAGCTGCTGATTCATTTCTTGGTTAATGAAATCATAGATAGCCATTTTCTGTTGTTCATTTTGAGCAGCGGCCTTTCGGTAAATAAACCCCCAGGATATGACACTGAGCAAAAAGCCGAAAATGCTGATCACCAAAGCAATTTTCAAAACCGAAAACAACGTCGTTAAAGTTTTCGTATCTAACGAGCTTACCGATGGTACACTTAAAAATGCGATGACTAAGATCACCAATGCCGCAACCAAGCCGATGTAGAGGGGTAGCGTTACATTATTTTTAATGTCTTTATCAAGCGCATCTGACTTTCGGTCAATCAATCCTTTCAATTGATTGAAGTCACCGATCAAACCACGGTTCTTTAGCAGATAATCATTTACTTGCGTAATTAGCGTCTTTTTGTCTTTCGACCAGTTCTTTGGCGCTTCAATTAATTTTACTTCGATATATCCCATCCTCTTATTTTTCTTCCGAGCGAATCAAATGTTCAAAGAAACTTTCTTCAGGAATTCGTTGTTCCGGACTTACTACATGTTTGTGTTTCTTTAGCAGCACCTCTTCTGAATCAAGGTTGTCTTGATCAGGAACAAACACTTTAACTGTTTTTAAATCCTTTACTGGAGGAACCAACCTTGTCAATGATTTGCTTTGACCCAGTGTTTTCAAAAAGAAATACAGCTGCATTCCCACCGCTATCAACCCAATTCCTATAACAATTGCAATCATCGTTGTTTTATTTATTGAAATTTACCTTATTAAGAGTACATGACTACGGCCTTTTGTCTTACAATCCAGCTGCCATTGGTTTTTTCCGCCAATCCCTTACGCAGGGTCACCACCTTTTTACTATCAGGCGTTACATCGTTTTCCTCATCGCACACGGGTTCGATATACGACTGTGAGAAGTTTAATGCATCACGCGTACCCTGCTCATCACTTTCAAATTCAAATTCTGCCTCTGATTCGTTCAAAGGTATAAAGTGATAGATGGAAACGGAAGGTAAGAAGCGCTCACTATACGAAGCGCTGTTAAAGCTCCCGTCTTTATTTGGGGTCGACATGTAAAAGTCTCTTAAGACTGGTTTTTCTTCTTTCGGCGCTTGCTTTTGCGGACTTTGATGGAGTAGGTTGATTGTATCTTGTGCCATCTTTTCCAATTCAGTTTGTAAGGCGAGCATCGTCTCTGTCAATTTCTTGATCTCATGGTCCTTCTTTGCCATGTCCAATTCCAAATCCTCCACTTTTTTTTCCAGTGGTTTGGCATATTTATTTTTCATCGCCTGTTGTGTCAAATAACCCTGGATGATAATCAGGAAGACAACAACGATGGCCGGTAATATCGTGGTTATAAAATCCATGTTCAGTTAATTATCTTAATATAACGTATAAACTTTCAAATGCGTCTACTGAGCAAGCTCTTCCTCGTAGATATCGTATGCCAACTTGTTCAGTCCGCCCACCAGCGGGTAAAAGAATAAACTTTCTGAAATTTCTACAGATTGGTCTTCGATCAGTTCTTTCTGCTGCTGCTCAATACCCAGCAGTAAATATTCCTTTGCCTTGCTGGTTAAGATTGTTTTAGCCAATTTGATCGTGGACGGATTAGCGCCAAATTCTTTCGAAAAATTTAAATTCTTATGCAGCCTGAAGAACATCTCTACAAAGTTTTTATACTCTGATAGTATATTGTTTATCAACTCATTCGTTATAGCTGAATAATCCAATGGTTTATCCTCTAAAAGTGTATTGTTTACATCGCCGAGCAGCACTGATTTGATATCGTCGATGTCGATATCCTCATCGATCATCAAACCGCCCTTACAGGTAATTTCCTTCGGATTCTCATATTGTTTCAGGTCGATAAATCCGCTCATCGGGTGCGCCGCTTTGTTCGCAGCCAAAGCATCGGCTGAAGCCGCTAAAATGTCTTGCTCTTCAGTCGGTCGGTCGTCGCCTGTTTGTTGCTCATCATCTGATCCTTCCTCCGCAGCCTGATAAATATCCAGGAAAATTGCTTCTGTCAACTTACTTAAGCCTTTCAATTTCGGTCTCGGGTCGGCAAAGTCGATCACTTTAGAGCCCGTCCCGGAAAATGTGATGTAGGCTGGCATTTCCAGTCCCTTTGCCTTCATCAGTTTAGCCAGGTGGTAGATAATGGCAGAATAGAAAATCAAAAATACAATTCGAAAGTCAGCATCCTGTCTCAATTCTTTGGCAAAAGAAGCATCGATGTTCCGTTTTTGAAGATCCCGGTTGTTTTCCAATGAGAAAAAGAAACCGGCAATGTCGTCTGAGCGCTGTAGCTTCGGTAAATAGTACGATACAATTCCCAAATCCTTAAACTTTTCGGTGTATTTTTTCACGAAGCCGTTCAGTGCAGGGTTCGAATTGTAGCCATCCCCAAAAATTGTGTTAGCTGCGAAACGCATAGATGTCAATACTTCAGGACGGTTTTTTGTGTAAACCACCATGTCGGATGTCCCTCCACCAATATCGATTGATACAACCGGTCTTTCAGTAGCTGTTACCCCCAATCGGTTCTTAAAGTAATAGAACGGTGCGATCGACTCAGAAAGTTTCATTGGTGAACGTTTATTCGTTACGTAGCGGTTGAATAGGTTCTCCCACTTAAATTCCATCATGCCGATTTTAAACGGCAACATGCTGGAAGGGTAGAACCAAACCAGATCCGTCTGATCCGGATCACCTCCATTCAAGATCACTTTGTTCCGAATCAATAGCATTAGGTTCTCAAAATAGGCATCAACCTTTTTGAGTTCTTTTGTATTTGCTTTGAAATCCGACCATTTCAGGTTTGTGTCAAACTTAACATTCTTCGGTATCAGCTCCTTCTCATAAGTAAAAGACAAATTCAGATCAGCTAAAGCGTATGTTGAACTTGAAAAATCCGTCGCATCATTGTAGTGGATTGCAGTACGTGTAGGGAAGGAGTGCTGCAGTTTCCGGCCCACTTTAAGAGGTAAAAACTCATGGGGTAGTGTTAATATCAGCGCCGTAGCGCCTGTTCCTGAGAGTGATATATCGGTCTCTTCAACCTTTGGATCATGTAAGCTGGCCATTTGCAGATCTTCATCCGTAATTTCAAAAGGCTGCGGGTCTAAATCATTTTTCCGATATTCAACATGCGTATTCGTTGTCCCAAAATCTACTGCAAAAGTAAATTTTTCCGTTCCGGGCTCGATTTCTTTAAACAAAGGCAGTACGACCCCTTGGTGCCCGGCACCATCATTCAGCACCATATAATCAAAACCATCTTCCAGAACATAGAAGTGTGAACTAAGCCCATCTGCTGATTTTTTCGAGCGTGTTTTTTCTGCTTTTACTTTCGTTTCTTTGCTCTCGCCCGGATCAGCATTCTCCGCAGAATGGTTTTTAAAAAACTTCAGTGAATACTTTCGTGATTTGGTCAATGGCAGAACATCCCGATCCATCAGTGCGATGCGATAAACATGGTTGTATTCTTGTGGCAGTCGATAAAAAGGGAAGGTTGTTAAGCTAAACTGATTCTCTACAATAATTCCCTTATTGTTTTCAATATCAGCTTTTTCTATACTTAAGTCATTGCTTGACGGATAGTAGATACGTTGGAATGAAACAGAGCCTTTCTTCACCGGAATTCTCAAAGTTACAGTCACTCCACCGCCAGCTCCAAGGCGCATCTCAAAGACCGGTTGTCCATTGGCCGTATGACCTGTTAGAAAGTTCGTATCGAAATAATCGAAGAACTCTTTCTTCAATGGTAAAAGAAAACCTTTTGTGAACGATTTTTCTGCTGACAGGTTTCCATCGAAATAGGCCGATTTCTGAAGTGGATATACAGTCCGTATCAAATACGGTTCTAATAAATCCGAGATGGTAAGGTAGGGGTATTGATCACCAACAAAAGGTAGTTTTCTTTCACTTAAATCGTTCGCATCAACATGGGGTGCCTTTAAGTTGGCGTCCCAATAATCAGTTGTATATTGCAGGCGATTTGTGAATTTCTCATTCGGCAAAACCAAGGGTTTTAATCCCTCGTATTTGTCAGAAGCGATTACAAAATCAGATTGCTCAGCAATATTGGTGGGTTTCGCGACCTTTTTCCGTAAAGGAAAGCCCAGTACCTCCACCATATTTCCATCCCCGCCGATTGTAATCGGCGTATAAGCATTATTAAAATCAGCCTCTGTTGCGTCCTGAACCGCCTGCTTTACATCGTCACGCAGTTGCCCGTAATTCTCATTGAGATAGCCGTCCAGTTCTTTAAATTTCGTCTGAAAGCCGGGGAAGTGCTTCTGCAAACCAAACATGTATTTTTGGAACTCGATGTCGCGCTGGTAAAGAGGTTGATAGAGCGTTGAAAACACGCGTTTAATACCGAACTGGATATTTACATAACTCAGATCGTTTGCTGAAGTAAAGAATAAAGTGGATGGGGACGTACCACCGATGATATTCATCTTATGCGGCCCTCCCTGATAGTAATTTAGCAAATAGATGCTGTTCAGTTGGTCGAAATTATGGGCATCCCGATCCTGATCCAGGTAGAGCTTCAGTGTTTCGCCCAAGCGCTTATGCTTCGGGTTTGAAGAGTTCAATAATTGGTTGAGATCCTGACTCCGGTCCCAAACAACCAATTTTAATCGATCCTGAAAGCGATCAAGATTAAAGAACAACTCAGCGACATCCAGTGTATCTGAGACCATCTTGTGAAAAATAGAATCACCATCGATGTTTCGACTCTCGTTCAAACGCCTGAATGCAGTTTGAATCAGGTCCATACGAGCGAAAGGGCTCGGTATCGACGTGATCTCTCTGCTAGCCGATTCCCCGGCAGGATCCTGAATAGCATTGATAGCATTACTACCATAAGCTTCCGTAACCTGCCAGTCCTCAATATTATTATTACCGTTATGAAATCTAAAAACTTTTGACATGTCGTCTTCTGATTTTTCGCTTAATACTTATCCGAATTTTTCCCTTGTCACGTCCTCTAAAGCTTTGTCAAACAACTCAATGAAGAATGTGTCCTGACTTTTCGCTTTAACCTTAGGCTCCGTCCTCGAAAGTACATAATCGACTCGAGAGTAGTTAGACCCCCGTTCAAACAGGCCTTTTTTCGCTTTTGTTCCCGCAACCAGCTCAAAGAGATTGTTGTAGCCAACCTTGAGGTCAAAAGGAGCAAAACTCCGTTTATTGCGTTTTAACTCGGTTAGCCATTCCCAATAATGTTTGTTGATGCTGCGGATGTAGGTGTTGAAAAATGGTTGTCCGAGAAATTGCCTGTCTATTTTAACCGAGCCGGTTGCCCAGGGTAGATCAAGAGACGAATGAATATGATTTTCAGTATATAAATTAAATAGTGTGAACTTTGTCAGCGCTTCCCGGAGACGATGTTGAGATCCGTTGCCCAAGTCTCCAAAGGTTAGCGTTTCAGCGTCATTAAGAACACCGTATTCTTTGTAAAGTGGGGTAGTGGCACGGCCGTTCACATTTTGCAGATAAGAGTCATCCGTTGCCACAAAGTCAACGATTGCCAAAGCCGAAGCCAGTTCAATGAAATGAGCATCGTTTTTCTGAAATGTTGACCCTTCATGATTTTCATAATCTTTATTTACCTCATCACCAATATAGTAAAGTGCATTAAGTGAATTGTTACCTGATACATTTTTGTTATAATAATCAAGTGCTGCCTTGGTTTTCGAGATAAAGGTCGCCTTGTCGATCTTAGACTTTGGGTCAGGCCAAACACCGAAGTATGGCAGGATGGATATCGCTCCGATCGGTGCTTCCTTTAACAGCGCCCAAGTAGGCAGCGTATGATCAGCATTCTTAATGTTTTTTAATAGTAAGGGAAAACCAGCAGCCCCGGTACCTCCAAAAATTGAAGAAATTATAAAGATCCGGTCACCTGCTGAGAAGTCAGATGCGAACTTCACAAAATCTTCCGATTCGCTGAATTGATTCAGTACAACTGAGCCAATGTTCGGGTTCCCCTTAAAACCGACCTCCATATCAGCGCGAAGGTTATCTTCCGAAAACAACATAGAGATCAAAGCCTTGTTGTTTTCGCTGAGCTCAGAATAGCCGATATATTCCCTGAACTCTTCATTATGACTGCCTTTTATTTCTAGTCTGAAATTCTGAGATATTCCCGAAATAGGCGTATTGAAGAAGCTGCTTTCGGCCTTCTTTTCTTTATTGATCCGTTCATGGATATGTTGATACGCTTTTAATATCTCGACTGTCCGTGTCACGTCTCCGTTTGCTGAATCCGGATCGATGATAATAGGCACCAATTCATATCCATTAAAATCTATTCCTGCAGAGAGTAACATAGTCAACGATTTAATTACTCGTGACCCTGTACCCCCAATTCCAAATAAATAGAGTTTAGCCATTTTTTTATAATCGAATTAAAAAGGTGTCCGTCGGCACATAACCGACTTGCCCTTAATGAGTAAAGATACTGCAAAAGCCACAATGAATGTCCACAAAGCGTTCACAAAAGAGAATGTTGTGAACTCCGAGTAATAAGGGACATCTTTTTCCTGTCCCGTATACAATTCGGTCAGCTGTGAAAAAGAAACATAATTGGCCACTGCGAAATTAATTCCACATAAAACTAAAATCCACACCAGCCAATGCCAAGCTTTTGCAAAACGCGGATGGTCTATAACGTAATAGTAAATCGCCATCCATATAATCGATGAAACCAACATGGTCAATCCCACCGGTGTATATAAGTTGTTACTATAAAGGTCGTTAGAAAAGTCGCCTAACCAAAATAACCCCCAGCCTTCGTACAATGGGGCAAAAATTTCATTCATTTTCTTCTTTTCAAATAGGTGTAAACCAAGCCTCCGATTACCGCAAGCAGCACAAGCACAACAAAAATCTTTCCAGTATTGCTTGCTGTTGCTTTTCGGACCGGAACTTTTATTTCAAAGTAATGATCTTTATTTTGGGCTACCGTTTCGTAGGCCTCCGAAACGCCTTCCACCAAATATTTGAACCCGAAGGTTTTAGCTTCCCTGCCTTCAACACTTGTGTCATCTTCCGAGTCTGTATGGTAAACCCAAGAAGGAATTTGTTTTTTCATGGCAAAGGTCAGATCTGAAAAGGCCTTACCCTGCGCATCAAATAAAAATAGGTGAGTAGCTTTTGCTTCCTGTATCCGAATCCAATCGGTAGAATGAATGTCATCCTGCTCAATCTTCATGATCGAATCGATCATGTAATTACCCTCTAAAACCTCGTAATTAGCCGTGTCCAACTTATAGCTCTCCTCAACCGGCATCTTCGAAAGATCGACTGCCACTGCAAAAGAGAAAGGGGCGGAGCTACGTTCATTCACAGTTACATCTTCAATCCCACGAACATATTTACCTGAAGACATGCTACGGATCGGTTTAAAGCGACCATTATTATGGGTGCTTGTCAAGACTGAATAATAGTTGTTTTCCGAGAAATCATCCGTCGTCAGTGTCAATTGATTTACAAAGCCCTTTACTTTCAGGTTGATGTTCTTATTCAGATCAAGCACCCGATCCGCTTCGCCGGTGACGGTCAGGTAGTAAGGGCGCTTAGCGCCTTTCAGCTCAACGCGCTGATTATTCTTATCCCAGTATCCACCGTTAAAGCTCGAATTGTACTGAATGATCGAGGTTTGTAACTCAACACCTGATTTCGATTTCGAAAGAAAAGCGTCTTTTGTTTGACTTTTCTGGTAGTTCAACAGCTCTTCTGTATTCGAACCCTGAATTGAATAGATTAAGTCTGAAAACAGCAGTGAAAGCGTCTGATTATCCGTGTTTTCCAGTACTTCTTTAAAGACAAGGTTTAGGTCACTGGAGGCCGTATTGCCTACTTTCATAGTCGCCGGGCTCAACCAGGAAGCAAACTTAGTTAAATCACTTACTCCTTCGATGGGGTGAATCTGGTCATTTATAAAATACAGACGAATATTTTCCTCACCGTAGTGAAATTTCAATAAAACTAACAGGTCACCTATTGCATTTTTAAATTCAGTATTTCCGGTCACATATCCATTCATGCTACCCGAATTTTCGATGTACAACGCTACTTTTGTTGGCTTCTCGCTATCCGATTTTTCTGCTTGCTCATTTGTGTCAGGTGAGACATCTGCGGCAAGGTCATTTTCTGCAATCGCTGCGCTACTTTCTTCTGATACTTGATTTTCTGTACTCGCTGGTCTCTCATAGCATCCTGTCATGAGAAAGCAGAAACATGCAATCAGAACAATGTAAGGATATTTCATAGACTCAAACTTACATAAAAAACCGGAATTACAATTCAGAGAAATAAAAAAGCCATGGATATCTTGGCGTAAACTTCATGTATGATTCAGCTGAAATGATAGTTGCACTAAACTCTTGTAAAATTCAATTATAAATCCGTAATTTCGGGTACGGACACATTTTGATGATATCCTACTTTTGAACGCTAAACCTTCATTATGAAACCAATAAATCTTAAAGGGTTCTTATTTATTGCAATGCTCCCTCTGGCCGCATGTTCAAGTTCCCATTCTGCGGAAGATAATTCCTCTAAAAAAATTGAAAACATCCGAGAAAAACAGGATAACGAATGGAAACTTCTTATAAAAGATAATTCTACCGAAGGTTGGCACAGCTACTTAGGTGACTCCGCCACCGGGTGGAGGGTAGAGAATGGCGTTCTTTTTACCGAAGGCAAAAATGGGGATATCGTAACCGACGAGCTATATGAAAATTTTGAACTCTCATTAGAGTGGAAGATCGAAGAAGGTGGGAATAGCGGTATCTTTTATCATGTCATCGAAAGCCCCGAATACAAACGAATCCATGAAACTGGGCCGGAATTTCAAATTATTGACAATGAGAACTATCCCGCTGACCTGACCGAACAACAAAAGACCGGAGCACTTTCCGATGTGCTTGCTCCAGATGAAGCTGCGGCTAATGCTGTAGGTGAATGGAACCACACGCGTATTATTGTGAATCAAGGAGCTGTTGAACACTGGTTGAACGACAAGAAAATACTTGAATATCAATTGGGTTCTGACGAGCTTAAACAACAAATTGCAGCGAGTAAATTTGCTGAGCTTCCGTACGCTAAAGTTCAAAGCGGACGCATAGGGTTACAGGATCACGGTGGCCCTGTTTATTATAAAAACATAAAAATCAGGATTTTATAACATACAAAAATATCAATCAATTAAATAACAAATTATGAGCGAAGTGTCACGTAGAAAATTCATCAAAAGTGCCGGTATGGCAGCGGGGTTTACCATCGTATCCAGTCATGTTCTTGGAAAAAGTTTAGGCTATACGGCTCCCAGTGATAAACTGAACATCGCCGGTATCGGTGTGGGCGGTGTTGGTCGCCGTAACCTGACCAATATGAATACTGAGAACATCGTAGCACTCTGCGATGTCGATTGGAAATATGCTGCTAAGACTTTTAATGATTACCCCAAAGCCCAACGATTCAAGGATTGGAGGGTTATGTTTGATGAGATCGGTAAATCAATCGACGGGGTTATGGTTGCTACTCCCGACCATACCCATGCCGGGGTGGCGGCTCACGCTATTACCTTGGGCAAACACGCCTATGTTCAAAAACCCTTAACCCATTCAGTATATGAGTCGCGTTTACTGACGAAGCTCGCAGAGAAACATCAGGTTGCTACGCAGATGGGAAATCAGGGTAATTCCTTCGCCTGGTGCAGGCAAATAGCAGAATGGATCCAATCGGGTGTTATTGGTGAAGTCACCGAAGTACACAGCTGGACAAACAGACCCATCTGGCCACAGGGATTGAAGAATCCCAAAGAAGCAATGACAGTTCCGGATCAACTCGATTGGGATCTCTTTATCGGGCCAGCAGAAAACCGACCGTATAATTCCGTTTATACACCATGGAATTGGCGAGGTTGGTGGGATTTTGGTACCGGAGCATTAGGCGATATGGCGTGTCATATTATGGACCCCATCTACTGGGCACTTGATTTAAAATACCCAATCAAAGTAAATGGTAGTTCAACCTTAAGTAATCTTTACTCACCACCTCATGCACAATTAGTTAAATATACATTTCCTGCACGTGAACGTAAAGGAAACGTTAACATGCCAGAGGTCGATGTATATTGGTACGATGGTGGATTGATGCCAGAACGTCCCGAAGAAATGCCAGAGGGCAAGATGATGGGAAATGCTGATGGTGGCCTGTTGTTTATTGGTAGCAAAGGAAAGCTTGTTTGTGATTGTTTCGGTATGAACCCTACCTTGTTGCCAGTAAGCCGTATGGAAGACTTTGTCGAGCCAGAACAGATCTACCCACGTGTGGAATTGGCTACTGATATCTGGAAGTCCAACGCACACGAACAAGAATGGGTCCGCGCCAGTAAAGAAAGCCCAAAGAACCGAACCGAAGCCAGTTCTCATTTTGGCTTTTCGGGGCCATTTAATGAGATGGTGGTTATGGGTGTCTTGGCTGTCAGGTTGCAAGGACTCCATCGCGATCTGCTTTGGGACGGTGAAAATATGCGCTTCACCAACATCAGTGACTCAGACAAGATCAGCATCGTGACGGTCGATGATTTTGTGGTAACCGACGGGCATCCGCGTTTCAACAGAAAATCTGAAGAGTTTAATGCCAAAGCAATGGCGGAAGAGTGGATTAAACATACCTATCACAACGGCTTTACACTTCCAGACATGCCCGCTTAAGCGGCATGTCTGGTTTCAACTTTTATTTATCATGACTTTTATGTAAATTCGAAGTTAATACACCTGAATTGTGAATCTATGCATCGATCCATCAAGCGGTTCCGTCCTTCGTTAGATGAATATTCTACGTATTCGGATGAATTGCTTGTCGATTTACTAAAACAGCACGATCAGGAAGCATTTACAGAAATCTACAATCGTTATTGGTCCTTCGTTTACAGCCATATATACAAAATGCTGCAAGACGAAGAAGAAGCTAAGGACAGCGTTCAGGAGATCTTTAGCAAGCTCTGGTTAAAAGCGGATCAAATCCAATCTAATCATAATTTAGCAGGATATTTTTTTCGTACTTCTCGAAATTTCGTATTTAACCTGATTGAGAAGAATAAGGTTCGTCAGAACTATATCCAGTCAATTATGACATTCGTTAACACAGTGGAGCCTCACACAATTGATACCATCGACGAAAAGCGATTGCAAATGATAATTGAACAGGAAATTGAAAATTTGCCGCCTAAAATGCGGCAAATTTTTGAACTTAGTCGTAAAGAAGAGCTATCCCATCAAGAAATTGCTTCAAAACTGAACATATCCTATCAGACAGTCAAAAAACAGATTCAGAATGCATTAAAAATCATCAAGCCGAAAATCAATCATCTGGGTCTTCTTTTGTTTTTCTACTTTTTTTCATAATGTTCTACCCCCAAATTCATTTTCAACTGTTTTTATACTAATTAACTGATCGTTTCCTCTTGCCTAACCCTTGATGAAACCATCTGAATTATGAGTATAAGCTAACAGTTATGACAGAACATGAAGTTCGGTTACTAGTACGAAAATATAATGACGGGAACGCATCCGAAGCAGAAAAAGCTTTGTTAGAACGATGGTACTTTGACCAACTTCAAGAGCAGATTGACTTGGGTGATGATCTTGATCTAAACAAATTAAAGTCTGAAATCTGGCAAGGTACGCTTAGCCGCAGCGGGATCAAATCAATTAGAAATAAAGGTTTGCGTAGCTTTTATTCTGTTGCTGCAGCCATTATTTTATTAATGGGTATTGGTGTTTATTTTTATCTCAATTCATTGACACCCGCTCAAACCTACACGGTAGCTCAGTTAAGTGACCAGGATCTAGATATCAAACCGGGAAGGAATCAAGCCAGGCTCACCCTCGCCGACGGCCGTATTATCGATCTCGCAGATGAAAAAGGGGGAATTATCATCGATACCGATGCATTGGTCTATACTGATGGAACAAAAGTGGCCGATTCGTCGCCGGTATCCTCAGGATCTGAGGGATTAAGCTATAATACGATCGCAACACCCAAAGGGGGACAATACCAGGTTATCCTGCCTGACGGGTCCCGCGTGTGGTTGAACGCCGCCTCTACATTAAGATACCCCAGTCGTTTTGACACAGAAGAAAGGGTTGTAGAACTCAGTGGTGAGGCTTATTTTGAAATTGCGCAAGTCAAATTTGCTGATCGAAAGACTGCCAAACCTTTTATTGTCAGGTCACAAACCCAAGAAGTGCAAGTCTTGGGCACTCACTTCAATGTTAACACATACGAAGGTGATGCAACAGCGATAACCACGTTGCTAGAGGGTGCGGTTAATGTACGTTCATCCACAGATTCCCGCTCTATGAAACTCAAACCTGGCCAGCAAAGCATTGTCCAACCCGGCTCACAAACCCGTGTGCTTACGGCGGACCTAGATGAAGCGATTGGCTGGAAAAACGGAGAGTTTATTTTCTATAACGAGCGTATTGAAAAAGTCATGAACGATATTGCACGTTGGTATGATGTTGAGGTGATTTATAAAGACGCTGTGCGAAACAAGATGATCTGGGGCTCTGTGTCCAAATTTGAAACCATCTCAGAAGTTTTAAAAATGATTGAGCTGGCTGGTACAGTTCACTTTGATATACAAATTCAAGGAGACAAAAGGAGGGTCTATGTTATGAATTAAAATTTACCATAAAAAAACCGGAGTAGTTGCAGCTTCCCCGGTCTACCAAAAGTTTAAACAATCTTGCTTACATTATTTAATTGCCTTTTAGTTATGATAAAGATAACCAAAATATCACTTATTAAATATCTGATATTCATGAAACTTATTATTTTGTTTCTATTGCTGAGTGTCGTTAACGTTAACGCAGAAGTCTTGGCACAAACGATAACTCTTTCGAAGAAAAATGCTTCTATCGAAAGTGTTTTCAAAGAAATTAAAAAACAAACGCAGTACAATCTGATTTGTGATATTTCCATTATTGAGGAAACGCCCAATATAGATGTCAGTGCGAAGAACATGCCGCTTAACCAATTTCTCGACCAGTTTTTGGGAGATAATAATTTAAGTTATGTGATCGAGGATAAAACCATTGCTGTCCGCAAAGCAGTACGACCGGCAAGAACAAGCAGTGTACAGGCTGTTCAGAACACGGTCCGCCAGCAAAGAGAGATTACCGGAACGGTTGCCGATGACGAAGGCCTTCCTTTACCCGGCGCTACTGTACAGGTAAAAGGATCACAAGTTGGTACGACAACCAATGCCGATGGTGCTTATCGGATCAATGTACCCGGAGAAAATACTACCCTCGTATTCTCCATGATTGGTTTCGCTCCGGTAGAGCGGCAAGTAACATCTGACGCGCAGATCAATGTTCAATTATCTGCTGATATCGCTGACCTGAATGAAGTGGTCGTTGTCGGTTACGGTATGCAAAAGAAAATTAACCTGACCGGTGCGATTGATGTTGTCGATGGCGAAGAGTTGGTTAACCGCCCATCACCAAACATGTCCATGTTGCTACAAGGTGTCGCACCTAGTACAAATATCGCTCTTAATAGTTTTGGAGGCGAGCCCGGTGCTACACAAAAGTGGCAGATCAGGGGAGTGGGCTCTATTTCAGGAAACACAACCCCGCTCATTCTTGTCGATGGGGTGGAACAACCAAATATTAACTTGATAGACCCTGAAACGGTAGAAAATATATCAATCTTAAAGGATGCGTCATCTTCTGCTGTTTACGGTTCCAGAGCAGCTTTTGGTGTAGTTCTAATTACCACGAAAAAAGGTGCGAAAGATCAGCCCGTTCGTGTGGAATACAGCAATAACATGTCTATGACGGTACCCATTTATGTGCCCGATATGGAAAGTTCATTGACCTATGCTACTGCTTTTAATCAGGCGGCCACGAATGCTGGTATTAATCCGACATTCCCTGAAAGTCAGATCGAACGAATTAAAGGGTATTTGGATGGAACCTATCCCACAGAATATGACCCTGATAACCCTCCAACCAGTCAATGGAGAGGTCGCTGGGACGGTAATGCCAATTACAATTGGACACGTGAATACTACAAGCAATCTTTCTTGCAACAAAAACATAATGTGACACTAAGCGGTGGCGACTCGAAGAATCAATTCTACGTGAATGCTGGTTTTTTTGATCAGCCAGGGGCTTCTACCTGGGGTGACGATGGTTATAAACGTTATAACCTCCTTGCGAATCTTAGCTCTGAAGTTTCTGATTGGTTGTCCTTTTCTTTCAATAGCCGCTATGCACGGTCAAAAACCAATACACCGCTCGGTATGGTAGGTCTAGAACGAACCTATACTTGGTCGCAGTTTATTGACTTTTGGCCAACAATGCCTATGTACAACATTGATGGCAGTATTGCCAACCCTTTAATACTTGTATTGGAAAACGGCGGTAGAATCATTGACGAGGGTCACGATCTTTGGTTAAATCTAGGTACGGAGATAGAGCCTATTGAAGGGTGGAAGACCAATATCGCCTTTAAGTACAATTACCGTTGGGGCTCAAACTCCCAGAATCCGAAGCCTGTACCCGTACCCATTCCAAATGGCACGTGGGGAAATATAGGGGAGGCCGCGTCGGGTTACCGTTCAACGCTTCGCCAAGGGGAATATAACCTCTTGAGTATGTTTACTTCTTATGAGAAACAATTGGGCGGACATTATTTGAAAGGGATGGTTGGTTACGAGCAAGATATTGACAAAACCAAAGGCCTGGCAGGTTACAAAATGGATCTTGTAACCGAAGAAATACCGTCCATTAGTACGGCAACGGGAGACTTTACGCTCGATGATAATATGGCTCATTGGACAACTCAAGGAGTCTTTGGTCGTATCAATTACAACTTTGACGAAAAATACTTGTTGGAGGTTTCAGCGCGCTACGATGGATCTTCGCGTTTCGCACCAGATCATCGTTGGGGTTTCTTTCCGTCGGTATCCGCTGGTTATAATATTTCACAGGAAGATTTCTGGGAACCTATTCGCGACAAAGTTAATAATCTAAAGATTAGAGGGTCATACGGTTCGCTTGGTAATCAAAACGTTGCTAACTATCTCTACTTGGCGAGGATCCCAATTCAGTATCGACGTATTTTGGATAACGCATCAAATCCAGGATATATCGTAGGAAATGAAATCCCTTTGTATGCTAGCGCACCAGGTTTGCTAAGTGAGGATATCACCTGGGAAACGATTACAACGCTTGATTTTGGATTGGACGCCATGTTTTTAAATGGAAAATTGGACTTAACTTTCGACTGGTACAATCGTGTAACATCAGACATGCTCGGGGCGGCTATCCAGTTGCCATCAACAATTGGAGCCTCGGTGCCGTCAGCAAACAATGCGAAACTCTCGACTAAGGGTTTTGAGCTTACGGTTGGTTGGAAAGATCAAATTTCAGAGGATTTAACCTATAATGTACGGTTGAATGTAGCGGACAGTCGAACAACTATTCTTGAATACGCTACATCTTCCCCTTTAGTGACCGGATGGTATAGCGGGAAAGATTATGGTGAAATATGGGGCCTAACCACAGATCGCATTATTCAGCAAGAGGGAGAACAAATGCCCGATCAGTCCTTTTATCATACCAAATGGGGGCCAGGAGACATTGTTTACAAAGATTTGAATGGTGATGGAATTATCAATGAGGGTAGTAGAACGGTTGACGACCACGGAGATCTTTCCGTAATTGCCAATACCAGCCCACGTTATAACTTCGGTCTGATGGCTGGTTTTCAATGGAAGAGTTTAGATTTTAATATGTTCTGGCAAGGTGTTGGAAAGCGCGATTTCCTGCCGAATACTACTTCTGAATATTTTTGGGGTTTAATGGCTGCACCAAATAGTTCGGGTCTATTTAAAGGCGGTAATATGTTAGACTATTGGCGTCCGGCTGATGAATCCAATATTTTGGGGCCGAATACAGACTCTTATTTCCCCAAACCTTATTTTTCTGCGGAGCGCAGTAAGAATATACGCGATCAAAGTCGTTACGTACTCAATGCAGCTTATGTTCGCCTCAAAAATGTACAGGTTGGTTATACACTGCCAGCCAACGTTTTGGATAGGCTTTTTATTCATCGAGCTAGAATCTATGTGTCCGGTGAGAACTTACTGACCTTTTCGAGTTTACCAAGTCTGTATGAACCGGAAACGGTTGTCGCCTCTAATCCACGTGACGGAGGGGTTGATATGGGCGAAATTTATCCAATTAATCAGATGTTTTCTGTGGGTATTAACTTGACATTTTAGAACCTAAAAAAAGAGAAATCATGAATAAATTCAAATATATTACCGGTTTACTTGCTGTATGTCTTTTTGCTATGGCCTGCAGCAAAGAAGATTTTTTAGACAAATATCCATTAGACGAAGTGGCAGAGGATTTCTTCTTTGAGAAACCAAATGATGCGAAACTTTATGTCAACCAATTTTATGAACGTGGGGTTTTTAATATTCGTACGATAGCCGGTGGTGATCGGAATAGCGATCTGTATATATCACAAACCGGCGTTGATAGTCGGCTCGAAGGTAACCGCACAGTGAATTCGGCACCTGCGTTAAATTATACTAAGATTCGTAGTGTCAATTATTTTTTTGAAAATTATCATAACATAGAAGGCGAGTTTGATGAATACAAACAATACGTTGGGGAAGCCCATTTCTTTAAAGCTTTCTTCTATTATGATTTATTGAGAAGCTTCGGCGATGTGCAATGGTTGGATAAGGTATTGACGACGGAATCGCCTGAGTTGTATGAAGGACGTAATCCGAGAAACGAGGTTGCCGACAAAATCATTGCTCATCTCGATACAGCCGCCATGTATTTGACTGAAAGCAAGATAGATGACGGTACGAGGGTTAATAAATGGATTGCTTTACTGATCCAATCGCGTGTTGCTCTTTACGAGGGGTCGTGGGAAAAATACCATGCAGGTACTGCTTTTGGGGTTTCGAATCCTAACCCTCAAAAGTATTTTAACAAGGCAATAGAAGCTGCTGAACAGATTATGAATTCTGGACTTTATGATATTTATACAACCGGCAATCCGGACAATGATTATTATGAGCTTTTTGGTTTACGCGATTATGCGACTAATCCTGAAGTGTTATTTTGGATAAAAATGGACTTAAGTCAAGGTATTCATAGTACCAGTAAATTATATCGTCTCGAAACACCAGCTGGTTACAGTCTCACCAAAGATTTAGCAGATTCCTATCTCTGTACGGACGGTCAACCTATTACAGTCAGCAACCTTTTTCAAGGCTATGCTAACATCAATAAAGAGATGGAGAACCGCGATCCGCGATTTGAACAGACGATCTTCAACACCTCACATGACTGGCAAATCGATGCAGAAGGCAATGTAAAAAAGTGGCAGGAGGTATATAATAAGCTTTATAGCAATACCACACATGCTGCTCCGGCTGGTTATGTACGTCGGAAAGATTATAACCCGATTATGGCGTATCATCACTTGAATTTTGAAGAAACGCCGACGCCTCTTTATCGCTATTCAGAAGTTTTATTAAATTATATCGAGGCGAAAGCTGAATTGGGAGAAGCGACCCAAGCCGATGTAGATAAAACCATTAAGAAGCTACGCGACCGGGTTGGCATGCCAAATTTGGTCATCAGCAACATTACTGCAGATCCGAACTGGAACTTCCCAGACCTTTCTCCGCTAATCAATGAGATCAGAAGAGAGCGGAAAGTGGAAATGGCATTAGAAGATCTTCGCTGGGATGATATCGCACGTTGGGCAGCAGCAGACGAGTTGATAGTGGGCAAGAGACCTAAAGGTGCTAAAAAAGATCAGTTTCCGATAACTCCTTCTTTCCCAGCAGATGAAAATGGATTTCTGGATCCTTTCCAAGCCGCATTGCCAAACGGTTACCGTTTTGATGTGAATCGTGACTATTTAAATCCGCTTCCATTAAACCAGCTGACGTTAAATCCAAGCCTTGAACAGAATCCGGGTTGGAAGTAGTAAACCCATATGTATGATTGATTTAAAATACAGGAACATAAGTCATCATCAGCAAGCAAATAGGGGATTCAATTTATCCCTTATTTGCCTTTCTGTCTTATTCCTGATCTTCATTGATAAGCCGGTACTGGCACAGTCACCCTTGCCAACGAAATTAATCAAGACGGCAACAAGAATTGTGGATCGCGAACTTCCCGACATCGAAAAGCTATACAAGCATCTGCACGCTAACCCAGAGCTTTCTTTTCACGAAAAAGAAACGGCGAAGCTTATGGCAGAACAACTTCAGCAGCTAGGCTTTCAGGTAACTGAAAATGTGGGCGGCTATGGAGTTGTAGGTGTCATGGAAAATGGGCAGGGACCAACCGTCCTCGTCAGGGCTGACATGGACGCCTTACCCATCAAAGAAGAAACCAATCTTCCCTACGCCAGTCATGTTACTGTGAAAGATTCGACGGGAAGCGAAATTCCTGTGATGCATGCCTGCGGCCATGATATGCACATGGCGGTGTGGACTGGCGTGGCCAGCGTATTGCAGCAGATGAAATCACAATGGAAGGGCACGCTGGTATTCATTGCCCAACCAGCTGAAGAAAAAGGAGCCGGGGCCAAGGCAATGATGGATGACGGACTCTATACTCGTTTTCCAAGACCAGATTATGGTCTGGCACTGCATGTCAATGCTGTTCTTCCAGCCGGAAAACTTGGTTACACTTCGGGGCATGCGCTCGCCAATGTCGATAACATCAGCATCAAAGTAAAAGGGCAAGGAGGGCATGGTGCAGCGCCAGAGAAAACCATCGACCCGATCATTATGGCATCCAAAATTATACTGGGTCTCCAAAGTATCACGGCTCGGGAGTTGTCTCCCATCGAAACTCCTGCTGTATTATCGGTCGGCTCCATCCACGGCGGTACAAGCGGAAATATCATCCCTAATGAAGTTGATCTGGAGATGACGATGCGTTCCTATGGAGACGAAACACGACAAATGTTGCTCGATAAAATCAAGAGGGTCACTGAAGGTGTTGCTATCGCTAGCGGTGTAGCTGAAAAGGACTTTCCCGAAGTTAAGACACGCGAACAGTACACACCTTCGGTGTACAACGATCCGCAGTTAACACAACAGATTGCAGAAGTTTTCAGACAACTTGTCGGCGCTGAGAATGTCGAAGAGCTGGATCCACTGATGGTTGGGGAAGATTTCGGACACTATACCCGCAGTGAGCCGTCCATACCTACTTTGCTTTATTCACTTGGCAGTATACCGGAAATTGATCCGGAAACGGGTAAAGCACCAACCTATTTCACGCATTCCAGTAAATATAGACCCGAACTGAATCCGACTTTAGAGATTGGTATACTGAGTATGAGCCTAGCAGTAATCGACCTTATGCGAAATCCTGACTAAAAGAACCGAATTAGAATAATTATTTAAATCACATACAATATATAAAAAGCTATGTCAACGAATCGAATCGATAGAAGAAAGTTTTTAGCCAGTAGCGCTGTCGGACTAAGCGGAATGCTTGCATCAACCTCGTCTGTATTTGCACAGGAAAACTTTTTGTCAACTTCTAAAAAAGCTGTCCGGATCGGGGTCATTGGAACAGGGAAGCGGGGTTTGGGACTGATCAATACCATCGCCGAATCTGTACCGCAGCTACAAGTTGTTGCCTGTTGTGACCTGATTCCTGAAAACCTCCAGGCAGCCTTGCAAAAAGCTGGAAAAAAAGCAAAAGGTTATACAGATTATGAGAAGCTCTTGGCAGATCGAAATGTTGATGCCGTCATTGTTTCCACGCCCTTATACCTGCATTATCCCATGGCGGTGGCTGCACTCGAAAGAAATAAACATGTCTATGTCGAAAAATCGATGGCTTTTACGATAAAACAGGCATTAGATATGGTGCGTCGTGTGCGAGAATCCAACCTGGTTCTTCAAGTTGGGTTTCAATACCGAAACTTTCCACTTTACCATAAAGTCAAAGAAATTATCCAAAAAGGCACGTTGGGAGGGTATAGCGTTGAATGTCAATACAACCGTGCGGCCGACTGGCGCTATCCGGTTAAAGACCCAAGTCAGGAAAAGCTCATTAATTGGCGCCTGTACCGCGATCTTTGTGGTGGCCCGCTTTCAGAACTCTGTGCCCATCAGATCGATATCGTAGGTTATCTTGTCGGAAGCCGCCCCGCTAAAACAGTTGGAATTGGCGGAATTGACTTCTTTGACGATGGGCGAACCACACATGATAATGTAAGAACGATTTACGAGTACGAGAACAAGGTTAAGGCGGCCTATACATCAGTTTACGCTAACGAGGGCAACCCTTATCAAATCAGAGTCATCGGTCAGCACGCTACCATAGAAATTGGTCGAAGCAATGCTTTTATATATACCCAGTCGAAAAATCCGAAGCAGACTCTAGGAATCGTAGATGGTGTAACCGGTGCTACGCTTACCAATGATGAACCGGGAAAGAAAGTTCAAATACCCTATCTGGAGCCAGGAGAAAAGCGTGTTGAGCCAACACTCTACGCATTGCAAGATTTTTATAACTGTATAGCCGATGGTGGAACTCCCTTATCTAACGTAAGTACAGGAAGGGATAGTGCTATTGCTATTTGTATGGGCTTGGATGCCATGGAGACAGGAGAAACACAACATTGGAAACCTGAGTATTCTATTTAGTAAAAAAGCACGATTTGATAGAATAGCACGAGACATTATCCACATGAATAATAATAAACGAATCGGTATTATCGGCTTAGATGCCATGCATGCCGTTGCCCTAACAACGGCAATTAACTCGGAAAAAGGCGGAGATTACCTTGGTTATAAGGTAACTCATGCCTATCCGCAGGGCAGTAAGGATTTGGAATACAGAAAGAAGAATATTCCTAAGTACACAACAGCCGTTACCGAAATGGGTGTCCAGATTGTCGATTCTATTGAGAAATTGCTGCAAGAAGTTGATCAGGTCATTCTGACCAGTAATGATGGTCATGTCCACTTCGAACAGGCTCTTCCTGTTATCCAGGCAGGGAAACCTTTGTTTATCGACAAACCACTTGCCGGTACACTTGAAGATGCGATGGCTATTTATAAAGCGGCAGAAGAATACAATACACCTGTCTTTTCTTCTTCGTCATTACGTTTTATCAGTAAGATAAAGGAGTTACAGACAGCAAAAGAGGCAGAGATTATCGGAGCCCACACGTTTAGCTCAGCCAGCTTCGAACCCTCACTGCCAGAACTGCTCTGGTACGCCATTCACGGGATCGAAATGCTATTTTCGGTTATGGGTAGCGGATGCGTACAGGTGCAACGAATAGCGACCGACGATTATGATCTTTTAACAGCCTTATGGGCGGACGGCCGCGTGGGCACCTACCGCGGCATCCGTAAAGGAAAAACCGCATTCGGTGGGACAGCTTTTTCAGCACAGGGACCGGTCGATCTTGGCGGCTTCGAGGGTTATGAACCTTTGGCACTTGCTATTGTTGAATTCTTCGATACCAAAATTCCTCCCGTCACGCTCAAAGAAACACTGGAAATATTCGCCTTTATCTTTGCCGCCGAAGAGAGCAAAAAGCAAGGCGGTGTTCCAGTAAAAATCGATATATCCGAGAAAAGTATCTAGATTATGAAAATAAAATACAGGAAAAGACATTTTAAAAATATCCTTATCGCCCTTGCATTCGCAAGCATCGCTATCCTGAGTTGCCGGCAAAAGCCTGCACAGGTTTTTACCCAGGAAATCGAGGAAAATATCCAACTCGACTCAACCGTGCTGGGTGTCAGCGTAATTACCGATAGTTTGCTGGTGCCTTGGGAACTGGTATGGGGACCGGACGACTATATCTGGGTGAGCGAAGAGCGGGGTACACTCTATCGCGTCAACCCGGAAACTGGTGAAAAGCACCTCGTTTTGCAATTGCCTATCGGTAAACGTCCTGAAGGTCTGCAATCCTTTATCGTGCATCCCGATCAGGATCAGTACCCGTATGTTTACCTCCATTATAAAAAATTCAATGAAGATAGTGTTCGTTTTAATATCCTGGCCCGCTTTACTTATCAGAATGATACCCTCGTTGATGAAAAGATACTACTCACGGATACAGCCGGACGCGGACATACGGGATCGCGACTGGCATTCCATGGAACCGACCGAATCCTCTGGGCCACGGGCGACCAGGCCATAAAAGATCATCCCCAAAACCTTGATAATATCAATGGTAAGATATTGCGTATGGATCTGGATGGAAAGGTTCCAGACGATAATCCTTTCCCAAATTCATTGATCTATGCTCTGGGTTTTAGAAATATGCAGGGATTGACGACAACGCCAGACGGAGTCATCTATATTTCAGAACATGGCGATGCAACAGAAGATGAGGTTAACCTCATCCAAGCGGGCGGAAACTATGGTTTCCCTAATATCGAAGGTGTGGTCGACAATGAACTCGAACGTGCTTTCGAAAAGGAACACAATACCATTCCGCCGCTAATGGCTTGGACACCTACCATCGCGCCAGCGGATATTGATTATTATCCGAGAAAGAACTCTCAAATCCCTGAATGGGATCATGCTCTCCTGCTCGTTATGCTAAAAGGGCAGGGGCTTCGTGTATTGAACCTCAATGATGAAGGAAATGAAATCATCCGTGAGGAGATCTTTCTTGAGAAACTGTATGGCCGCATCCGCGCACTTTGTGTCTCGCCCGCAGGCGATATCTACATATCTACATCCAATCACGACTGGAACCCCATGACTGAACCTGCTGAGAAAGATGACCGAATCTTGCGCATTGCGCGTGTCGACCGTGCTACCAAAGAACCATTGAAAGGAAAAACAATGGAGGAGTCTAGTCAGGAACTGGCTACCGGCGAAAGCCTCTATCAGCAATACTGCTTCTCCTGCCACAAAGGAAAAGGAGAGGGACTTAAGGATATCTATCCGCCGCTCGCCAACTCAGCAGTGGTGGCAGACGGCCAGCAATTGATCGAAACTGTAAAAAACGGACGCGATACAGAAGATTATGATTTTGCAATGCCCGCGTTTTCCTTCCTAGAAGACGATCAGCTTAACAAAATATTGAATTACGTGAGAACGTCTTTTGGAAATAAATTGGATTCCGTTAACGTTAACGAGTTAAAAAATTATTAACTTTAGTCCACTCAAATCCTAAAAATTATGAAACACACTCTATTTCTTTTATTTCTGTTCTTTACTTTTCATGTCGGTAACGTTACCGCCCATGGGAAAAAGACAAAGTCGGTACACATCCAACAGCAGATTAGAGGAACCGTCTCGGATGAAACCGGACTGCCTTTGCCGGGCGTAACGGTTCAGGTGCAGGGAACGCAGGTGGCCAGCACCACTGACTCCGAAGGCCGTTATACCATTCAGGCCGAAAATGGTGCTACACTGGTATTCAATATGATCGGTTTTGTTAGTGAAGAGCGGGTTGTCGATGGAAGCAGCATCAACGTTGTGCTTAAAGCTTCCATTTCAGATCTCGATGAAGTTGTTGTCGTAGGTTATGGTACACAGCGCAGGAGGGATCTTACAGGTGCTATTTCTTCCGTTAAAGCAGAGGATATTGTGAAAGTGCAGACACCCAGTTTTACTTCAGCTATCCAGGGTAAAGTTCCCGGTGTCTACATCTCACAGACTTCCGGCGCGCCGGGCAGTTCAGCTTCTGTACGTATCCGTGGTGTTGGAACCACTGGCGGCAATCAGCCTTTATATGTAGTCGACGGTTTTCCGATCAGTGCCGGTGCCATGAGTATCAGCCGAAGTTCCGATCGGATCGACGGCCTTTCGGTAATTAATCCAGCTGATATTGAGTCTATTGAAGTGCTCAAAGATGCGGCCTCAGCGGCAATTTACGGTGCTCGCGCTGCTAATGGCGTTATCCTCATCACGACCAAGCGCGGTAAAGAAGGGCAGGCGCGCATCACCTTAAATTCATCCTATGGGGTGCAGGATCTTTGGAGACGTCCTGAGTTTCTTAACGCAGAACAATTTGCTACGCTCGCCAATGAACTGTATACCAATTCGGGTATGACACCAAATCCGGAATGGGCAGATCCCGCTTCTTTCGGAGCAGGGACCAACTGGATCGACCAGGTTTTTCGCACAGCACCCATTCAAAACTATGATTTTAGAGCAACAGGTGGCACCGAAAAGCTGAAAGCATCTGCCTCCCTAGGGTATATGGATCAGCAGGGTACGATGATCGAGACTGGTTATTCGCGTTATACGGGACGTTTTACTGCTGACCTAACGGCAAGCGATAAGCTTTCCTTCGGCGGCTCCCTGGCCTATACCTATACACAGGGACAAGGCCAGCAAAATCAGGTCATGAATCGTGGTATTTTTAACCTTGCACAACAATATTATCCGACATTAGGACCGGGTTCTGTGATCGACGGAAATTCAGCTTATTATACTACGCAAGGTGATAATCCTGTTCTCAGAGCACAATCTATGGACAACCGACTTCGTAACAGCCGCGTTTTCGGAAATGTATTTGGAACCTATGAAATTATACCCGATTTGACCTTCAAATCCAGCGTAGGGATCGATCACGATAACAACCGTAATCGTGCGTGGGAGCCTACGGTCGATCGCGGACACTATCGTAATCTACAGGCTTATCTAAGTGAAACAGCGACCGAAGACATGACCTGGCTTATCGAAAATACCTTATCTTACTCTAAAACCTTCAGTGACCATAGCCTGTCGGCTGTAGTGGGTCAAACAGCGCAGCGCAGCCAAACTGACTGGATCACGGCCATCGGTCGGGAGTTTGCGAACGAACAATTGCAAATCATCAACGGTAGTAAGTCAGATTTACGTGAAGCTAACGGAACAAAAGGAGATTATACACTCGCTTCCTATCTGGCCCGTGTGAATTACGCCTATAAAGACAAGTACCTGTTTTCAGCCAGTATCCGTCGCGACGGATCATCCAATTTTGGCCCTAACAACAAATGGGGTAATTTCCCTTCGGTGTCTGCCGGTTGGAACATCTCCGATGAGGCATTCCTCGCCGATGCAAACTTTTTGAACTCCTTAAAAATCAGAGCTAGCTGGGGTGAATTGGGTAACGATGCTATCGGGGCTTTCGGTTATCTCAATACCATCCGTAGCGGCACGGGGAGCGATAATTACGTTTTCGGCCCCAGCCAGGATCTGGTACTCGGTGCCTCTCTTTCCAGACCGGGTAATCCCGACCTGAAATGGGAAACCACACAGCAGACCAATATCGGTATTGATGCCACCCTTTTTGAAAATGCGGTGTCTTTGACGGCCGACTACTACATCAAAAATACGAAAGACATGCTGGTAAACCTACCGGTTTCCTATGAAGCTGGTTTTGCTTCAGCACCATCGGTCAACGGAGGTGAAGTGCAGAACAAAGGTTTTGAATTTGCATTAGGCTATCAGAAAACCGTTGGTGATCTGTATTTCAGTATCAACGGAAACTTTTCCACGCTTACCAATGTTGTTAAAAGTCTCGGTGTCGGTCGCCCAATCAACGGACCCACACTGCAATATACGAGCATGAGCGCATCTTACACCGAAGTAGGTCGGCCCATCGGCTACTATCGAGGCTTCGTGGTAGATGGCATCTATCAGACCAACGAAGAAGTCAATAGAAGCCTACAGCCTAATGCGGTAGCAGGTGACTTCAAGTTCAAAGACATCAATGGTGATAACCTGCTGACTGACCTCGACCGTGTCGAACTCGGAACCCCATGGCCGGATATCATGTACGGTGCTAATTTCGACCTGACTTACAAAGGCTTTGACTTTAACCTGATGTTGCAAGGTGTAGCCGGTAACCAGATTTTCCATTCCAATAAATTCTCAACCTACCCGATGAAATATTTCGGTGGTTCCGGCGTCGTTAACAGCGCTATTGAGGTTCTCGACCGGTGGACACCCGGAAGCGGAAAAAATGAAATCCCACAACTCAAATATGTAGATTCCAATGGTAACTACGCCAACGCTTCTTCTTTTTACATTGAAGACGGCGACTATCTGCGCATTCGGAATGTGATTCTAGGTTATAGCCTTCCGGCAGGTTTGCTTGAAAGAACCAAGACATTCAAAAGTGTTCGGCTATACGTCAGCGCGCAGAACCTTTTCACGTTCACCAATTATTCAGGTTTTGATCCAGAGGTGGGAAGCACCAATCCCATCCGGGCAGGGATAGATGATGGTGTATATCCTATGCCGCGTACGATTAGCTTTGGTTTAAATCTCTCACTCTAGAATTCAAATTCAAAAGATATTATGAAAACGATCATAAAATATATAACAGCCATTATTTGCGTCAGCATCGTATCATCGTGCGGCGACGAATTTCTAACACTTACCCCCAAAGACCAGTTAACCGATCTTAACTTTTTCCAAACCGAATCAGACGCCCAACAAGCACTAACCGGTGTCTATGGACAATTACAACCCAACCAAACCTATGGCGTTTCGATTGATGCAGCTGATATTGAATGGGCTATGAGTGGCGATCTCTATGAAATGGACGGATCGGCAGCTCGTATTGAAATCCACACATTGGCACTTCCCGCCAGCAACACGAAAATCCGTGACATGTATCAGCAGACCTATACCGGTGTTAGTCGCGCCAACTTTACGATATCACGCGTCAGTCAGATGGAAGAGCTGGATGCCGATGTTAAAGAAAAAATATTGGCACAAGCCAAGTTCCTGCGTGCTATCTATTACTATCGCCTGGTCAACTATTTCGGCGGCGTACCCCTTGTTTTAGAAGAACTTGATGCCAGTTCCGAGATGGAGATTCCCCGTGCTACCGCAGAAGAAGTTTGGGCACAGATTGAAACCGATCTAACCGAAGCCATTGCCGTATTGCCTGAAACCTGGGAAGGCGACGACTTTGGTCGTGCTACAAAGGGTGCCGCTCAGGGTTTCTTGGCCAAAGCCTACCTGTGGCAAGAGAAATGGGCTGATGTAGTTCGTGTCAGTGAAGAGATCATCAATTCAGGTCACTATGGTTTGGTTGAAAACTTCAGAGACATCTTCAAAGAAGAAAATGAAGCCAATGAAGAGATCGTCTTTGCTACCCAATTCCGTGGTGGAAATGACGGCGAAGGGAGCAACATTGTTTACCGTACCGCACCACGCGGCGCACCATCTGAGTTCACAGGTTCAGGAGCTTGGAGCAATTTCGTTCCACAAGGCCATTGGGTAAATGCCTTTGAGAAAGACGGTAGCGGTAAGATTAAAGACGAACGCTATTGGGATGTTATCATTGGCCCGGGCGAACCTCATCAAGATATGCCAGACTTTGTTATGCCTACCAGCGTGCCAGACGGATGGTCTAAAACCGGGTATATAACCACCAAGTACTGGCAAAAAGCGACCATCGGCATGTCCGGTGTCAACGCACCTGTTTTGCGTTATGCCGAAATCCTGTTAAACTATGCTGAGGCCCTGAATGAAGTCGGCCGCAGTGCCGAAGCTATGGCACAAGTTAACCTGATCCGTCAACGAGCAGAACTTGATGCCAAGTCAACCGCCTTAGGAAAGGATGCTGTACTCGATGCTATTTTCTATGAAAGAAGAATGGAGTTTATCTGGGAATCAGCCGGAGCCTTCTCCGATCTTAACCGAAGAGGGCGCTTTATCGATTTTATCCGTGAAAACCGTCCAAATTTCGCACAGCTTAATGTAGACAGCAAACCTTGGTTACAAACTCAGCCCATCCTTCTTCCCATACCTCGCGAAGCATGGGAGCGGAACAAGGCCTTGGAGCAGAATCCCGGTTATACGTTTTAAGTGCTAACTGGCTCAGAACGAAATTATGTAGTAATGAAAACAATATCAAGTATCCTTTTATTTATTTGCGCAGGCTGTTTCGGCAGCTTTGCGCAATCCTTAGACATCTCCCAATACTTCACCCCACCTCCCGAATTTCAGGGCAAATTTGGCGACTACCGGAACGTCCTTCAATTTTACGACGGTCGGCAGGTAAAAACCACAGCCGACTGGGCAGAACGCAGAAAGGAAATCCGCGAGCGGTGGATGGAATTGATGGGCGAGTGGCCGGACGTGATAACCGACCAGCAGCTCGAGATCCTCAGCAGTACCAAGCGTGAAGACTTTACACAGTATAAAGTACGATTCAAGTGGCTACCTAATGAAAGTACCGAAGGCTACCTGCTCGTTCCGGACGATGATGTTCCCGGCAAGAACCCCACAACGGGTAAGCGCCCAGCCGTCATCAGCGTCTTCTACGAACCCGAAACCGCTATCGGGCAGGGCAGGGACGTACCACATTTTGACTTTGCCTACCAGCTCACCAAAAGAGGCTTCGTTAGTCTTTCCATCGGCACCACCGAAGCTACCAAAGCCAAAACCTATTCACTCTATTACCCCAGTATCGAACATGCTGAAGTAGAGCCCCTTTCCATGTTGGGTTATGCCGGCGCCAATGCTCTGGAAGCATTGGCCAAAAGACCAGAGGTAGACGGCAGCAAGATCGGTATCATCGGTTTATCTTTCGGTGGAAAATGGTCCATGTTTGCCTCAACGCTTTATGACAAATTCGCTGCAGCCGTTTGGTCTGATCCTGGAATCGTATTCGACGAAAGTCGCATTGCGGTCAACTATTGGGAACCCTGGTATCTCGGCTATCATCCTAAACCTTGGCGTAAAAGAGCACTCATTACAGGAGATAACCCCGCACAAGGCCTTTATCCAGAGCTTGTTAAGAACGGTTATGATCTGCATGAATTGCATGCCCTGATGGCGCCGCGACCTTTTTTGGTGTCTGGCGGATCTGAAGACCCACCAGAGCGCTGGATCCCGTTGAATTCGACTATAGCCGTGAACAAGCTACTAGGTTATGATGATCGGGTAGGGATGACTAACCGGCCTACGCACCGACCGGATAAAGAAGCAAATGACATCGCTTATGCCTTTTTTGAGAAGTTTTTAATGAAACCATAATCTATTCTCTAAATTTACCTCGAGTGAGGTGCCTTCGATTATGATCTTACAAATGATAATATTTTGTTGCTGATAAACAGGAAGTTGTAAAATATTTTCCGATTCATAGTCTACTGTTTGATAAATAAAAGCTCTTAGATTTAAGGAGCTCTTATTGCTTCTATTATTAAACCGTATGATCCAATGAAGCAGAAAGACTACAAAGTCCTTTTACAAAAATATATAGACGGCATCTGCACGGATTATGAAAGAAAAATTGTAGAATCCTGGTTAGAAAACCGAGTAAAATCTAGCGATTGGAAGTGGACAAGTGATGGGCATAAAATTCGTACTCAAAAACGAATTTGGACTTTCATAATACAAAACATCTATAAAAAAAAACGTCGTCCGGCTGTACTTGCTATTGCTGCCTCTTTTTCAGTTATTTTCCTTTTCATTTATTTGTTTCAAAGCTCTTATCAAACAGAGAAGCTAGATTGGCCTAGAAGGAAGGAGGGTGACCGTGATTCTATAAATACCCATAGTGGTTAGTACACTTTAATCAGCACTCCAATTAATCGCTGGTTTAAAATTATGATGTTTAAATAACCAAATTAGGGTTATCTTCGACACAAATTCAACCTACCCATTTCCTAAGCCGAGATCCAAAAGACAATTTCCTATTAGATTTGATGAACCTAGGTGTGCTCAGCTGTCATAGTTCCCAAGATTTTTCGTAATTCTAACTGGATTTCTATCAGTATGAAATATATGAAGGATATGTATTAATCGTTGCTCTGAAATTAGTTCATAGACAATAATATATGGAAATTTGGATACAACGTATTGGCGAAATGATCTAATTTTTATTGGATATAATTCGGGATTAAGAACAATTGCATTAATCGATGCCTCAATTTGTCCAAGAAACCTTTCACCCAATCCCGCTTGTTTATACTCATACCATTCGTAAGATTCCTGCAATTCCATTTCTGCAACTGAAGAAAGAATAACTGTGAGCGACACTTTTTTTGATTATACTATCTATTTATTTAGAATTTAACCGGCGTTTTACTTCATCAAAAGTTACACCTACGTCTTGTCCTGATTTTAGCCGCTGAGAACGTTCATGTAATTCTTGAACCAGTAGTTGATCCTCCCACCATTTATAAGACTGACTATCTTTGTCGATTGAATATTCCACCCCTAACTTATCTAGCAGTGCCTTGATTTTTCGTTCAGCGGCTTCCCCTTCGATATTTATCGTTAATTTCATAGCTTCTTATATTTAATAAAATGACAATATTTGCCTCTACCACAAATATATGAAATTTCCCCCTCACTAGCCCCACCTATCATTTTCAGCACCTTTGTGAATCAATAATTCTTACTCACCGGAATCACCTCACCAGACCTCAGCATCACATGCGTGTGCAGAATCTTATCAATGTGGCGTTCGTTTACCACAAAAGACTTATGCACCCGCTTAAACCAATCATGGTTCAGCACCTCCTGGTGCGTGCGCTTCAGGTTAGCGCGCAGCGTATACTTTCGGTCTACCGTATAGATATGCGTATAATTCCCGTCCGCTTCCGCGTAAAGGATATCAATAAAGTGAACGATGCTTTTTATATTTCAATATATATTTGTTTTATTGCAGTAATATTTAACTGTATTTATGTAACTTCGAAAACAAGCTGCTATTTCGGTTGTGAAATAATATTATAATTTGCATTGTGATCATGGTCAGTCCTTAATTTAAGCTCTTAAGATTTATGAATATTATGAACAAAAAGCCACCCCGGGAAAGCAGACGTATTGGAATTATAGGACTTGACCATATGCTGTCGGTTGAATTAACAAGGATAATTAACAAAGTCTCTGACGAAGGGAAATACTACGGTTATCGTGTCTCCGCGGCTTATCCCCACGGAACGAGAGATTTAACTTATAGAAGTGCTAGAGTTCCTGAATATAGTGAAGCGTTAAGAAGACTTGGTGTGAATATAGTGCATTCAATTAAAGAACTCTTACAACTTGTTGACTGTGTTATAATCACAAGTAATGATGGGCGCGTGCATCGGGAACAAGCGCTTCTAGCTATCGAAGCAGGCAAGCCAGTATTTATCCATAAACCTCTCGCTGGGTCATGGGATGACGCGCTGTCAATTTATCGCTCTTCTAAACGTCACAATACGCCAGTTTTCTCTTCTTCCTCTTTGAGGTTTATAGATAGTATTAGGCGACTAGACAATTGGATAAGTAAATGGAGGGTAGGAAAAATTTTAGGTGCGCATACTTATAGTCCAGCCCATTTTGATGGTTCAGAACCTGATTTACTTTGGAATGCTATCAATGGTATTGAGATGCTTTTTGCTATAATGGGGCCGGGGTGTACAAGTGTCCAAAGAATTAATAATGAAAACTATGACTATTTAATTGGACAATGGCGTGACGGAAGAATAGGAACATTTAGAGGAGCAAGAAGGGGCAGCGATGGGTTTGGAGGAGTAGTGTTCGGACAGAAATCAAATATTATTTTAGGTGGTTTCGAAGGTTTCGAACCAATAGCTTCTGAGATTATCAATTTTTTTGAGGAAAAGAAATCTCCAGTTAGCCTAGAAGAAACCCTTGAAATCATGGCGTTTATTATTGCGGCAGATGAAAGTAAAAAGAATGGAGGGCGACGCATGCAATTAAGAACAAATCAAAGTTCAGGATTTAAAATATAAACTTAAAACAGGAAGAACATTTAAACTAAAGTAGGCGATTTTGAATATTGTATTGAATACCAGTGTTGAAGTTACCAAGTTAATAGTTTTTACTCACCGGAATCACCTCCCCAGACTTCAAGATCACATGCGTGTGTAAAATCTTATCAATGTGTCGTTCATTCACCACAAAAGACTTATGCACCCGCTTAAACCAATCATGGTTCAGCACCTCCTGATGCGTGCGCTTCAGGTTAGCGCGCAGCGTAAATTTCCGTTCCACCGTATAAATATGCGTATAGTTCCCGTCCGCTTCCGCGTACAGGATATCAATAAAGTTTACAATGTTTTTTGTGCCCCCCTCGTTGATGATCGTAGACCGCCGCGCCTTTTCACCCTTAATGCGACCGATTGCCATCTCAAGCGCAACAAAAATATCCCCCACATCAAAAGGCTTAATCACATAGCCGTAAGCATTCGTAGCCCGCGCCTTCTGAATCGTCATCTCATCCTTATGCGAAGAAATGTAAATATGCGGAATATCCCTTTTATCCAGCTCCGTCGCCAGGTTCAAACCCTCGTTTACACCCTTCAGTGAAATATCCACCAAAAAGATATCCGCCTTATTATTGTCCAAATGTTCAAAAGCCTCCTCATAAGAAGTAGACACCTGTACAACCCGATGACCCAGATTTGTTACAATATCTTCCAGGTCCATGGCAATGATTACTTCGTCTTCTACAATATGTATAGCTAATTTCTCCACTGGGCAATTTAAGTCTAAGGCTTTAATCTGAAAACGGAACGAATATAGAATAAATTACACTTAACCCATGAAAAAATATGCAAAAGGCTATTATTTGTACACGTATGAGATTAGAATTTGTTAAAGCCTTTTTGGTATGATGATTGCTTTTACCGTCGCAAAAGAGACTCGTGATATACAAAATCACCATAAAATTACAGAAAATACATTTTTTTCAGAAACTTAACATTGAAAGCCTATCTTTGCAAAAAGTTAACTCATAGAACATATGAAATCTAACAACCTACTTTACCTCGCGGTAGTCGGCATCCTTTTGCTCTTCAGCAGTTGCGCCGAACAAAGAAACCTAGTCTATTTTGATGATATCCAACAGAGTGACGCCTACCAGCAAGCCATCACCAATGCCCACGAACCCAAAATCCAAGTTGGGGATATTATGGGGATTACCGTCAGCACCTTAGACCCAACATCCAATGCACTTTTTAATACCGGCGCTGTTATCCAAGGAAGTAACCCACAATTAAGCACAACGCAAGCAGCTGGAAGTACCAACTTAGGCAAAGAAGGTTATTTAGTAGGTAATGATGGTACCATTAATTTTCCTGTCATAGGCAAAGTGAACCTCCAAGGTTTAACCTTAACCCAAGCACATGAAAAAATGCGTAATGAAATCAGCGAATATGTTAAAGATCCAATTGTTAATGTTCGCTATATGAATTTCAAAGTAACCGTTATTGGGGAGGTTGCACGACCAACTACCTTTACGGTTGATAATGAAAAGATCAATGTTTTGGAAGCACTCGGTAGAGCAGGGGATATGACTTCTTTTGGTATGCGTGAAAACGTGTTGGTTATTCGTGAAGTTGATGGCAAGCGAAACATGGCTCGTTTAAACCTGAACAGCAGCAATGCTTTTCAGTCGCCTTATTTCTATCTACAACAAAATGATATTGTCTACGTAGAACCTTCGGATATGAAAGGTAGGCAAGCGAATAGAAACCCGAATTCAGTTCCGATTATAATGGGTATTTTATCAATTATAACAATTATTGCTACGAGATTGTAAATTATTATTTTAATAAAAGAATGAATCAAGAAGAAGTTCATCATCAGGAAAACCAAAATCAACAAATTGATCTTAAAGCTCTAATTTTTAACTACTTTCGACATTGGCATTGGTTCGCCATTAGTTTAGTTGTATGTTTGTTTGTTGCGTTTCTTTATTTGCGATATGCAACTCCCCAATACGAAGTTGTTTCGAAAGTTCTTATTAAAGACGACAAAAAAGGGGGTGCTTCACTTGACCCGGCTGCAGCGTTTCAGGACTTGGATATATTTAAGTCAAATCAAAATATTAATAATGAAATAGAGGTTCTGAAAGGGAAAACATTAATGTTTAGGGTTTTAAGAGAATTAAATCAAGAAACGACCTTCTATACGGAAGGAAATATAAAAACATCTGAAATTTATGGTAATTCGGTTCCCATTAATATAACATTATCAAGTCTCGACTCAGCAGCGTTAGGGGAGAGGGTTAAGGTGGACATTAAAGATAAGAATAGATATACTTTAGTAGACGAAGATGGTTCGGAAGACTATGAATTTGGTAAACAGGTTAAGAAAAAATACGCTACATTTACTTTAACCGCCGCATCAGGTAACGTAAGCCAAGGTAAAACTATTTGGATTCAATTTAACGATTTACAGAAGATGGCTGCCGTTTATAATGAATCAATAAATATTAGTCCAGTTAACAAAGATGCGTCTGTTTTATCTATTTCTTTGATTCATGCTGTTCCGACTAAAGCGGAGGATATCATTAACAAATTGATCGAAGTTTATAATAGGGAGGCGATCGAAGATAAAAACCAAATTGCCCAAAACACGGTAAAGTTTATCGACGAACGCTTAAATTTTCTAGTAACTGAACTCGAAGACGTTGAACAAGATGTTGAGCAATATAAACGCGAAAATCAAATTACTGATATTGGAAACGAAGCGCAGCAATATATGCAGGAAGCGTCTGAGTACGGTAGGCAGTTAGCTGATTATCAAACGCAAATCTCTGTGTTGGAGAGTATGGAAAGTTATATGCAGGATGCTGCTGGAGATGAATTGGTACCTAGTTCGATGGGGATTTCAGATCCTACTTTAGTGAGTTTGACGTCAAAATATAATGATTTACAGTTGGAGCGTCAAAAACTTCTTCGTAATGTTCAACCGGCGAACCCATTGGTCCAAAGTTTGGATGAACAGTTAGCTAATTTACGCTCTAATATTTTAGAAAATTTAAGTAATATAAAGCGCTCGTTGACTATAACGCGAAATAATCTTCAAAATAAAACTGGTGGGTTTCAGTCTCGAATTTCCCAAATTCCGTCAGCCGAACGCAATTTGTTGGAAATTCAGCGTGAACAAGGTATTAAACAAGCTTTATATGGTTATTTATTGCAGAAACGAGAAGAATCAGCTATATCTTTAGCGTCGACAGTATCGAACACACGTATTATTGATGCCGCGATTACTAATGATATTCCGGTTAGTCCTAGGAAGGTGCTTGTTGCATTTTTAGCTTTAGTGGTGGGTTTTGGAATTCCTATCGGAGCATTATACACTAAAGGGTTGTTAGACGACAAAGTAGGGAATATGCGAGATGTTGAAAAAATTACAGATGTCCCTGTGTTAGGAGAGCTAGTACACCACGACGAAGAGGATGCGTTAGTAGTGAAAAAAGGTAGCCGAACTGCTATTGCTGAGCTGTTTAGGTTAATTAGAACTAATCTTCAATTTGCTGCACCCGGGAAACACGCCAAGGTGTTAATGGTCACCTCATCTATGTCGGGAGAAGGAAAAACTTTTTTCTCAATTAACGTAGGTGCTAGTTTAGCGCTTTCAGGTAAAAAAGTAGTTTTGTTGGAGTTTGATATTCGTAAGCCTAAGCTGATGAAAGATATTGGACTGTCTACCCAAAAAGGGCGCGGGTTTACCTCTTTCTTAGTTAATGAGGATATGGTTTTAGCCGATATTGTACAGCCGACTAACTTGGTTGATAACTTATGGGTTATTTCATCTGGTCCAATTCCTCCTAATCCTGCTGAGTTGCTTTTAAGTCCTAAGATTGAGAAACTATTTTCAGAGTTACGAGAACACTTTGATGTAATAATTGTCGACACCTCGCCAATAGGTCAGGTGGCGGATGCTTTCTCTCTAGCACCATTTGCAGACGTAACTGCTTATATGGTAAGGTATAACTATACTTTCAAACAGCAGCTGCACATCGTCGAAGATATTAGAAGGAATAAGAAGATGAATAATCTTATGGTAGTCATGAATGATGCGAAGAAAGAAAATTCTTATGGTTACGGTTACGGTTACGGTTATGGCTACGGCTACGGTTATGGCGAGGATCTTCAAAAGAACTCATGGAAAGATAAAATAAAAAGATATTTATCGAGATAATATTAAGCTAATATTCAATTTTTAGATTTACAAAAAATAAAATAACAATAAAATGAGTAAAAATAATTCTAACGGTGCCGTTGATAATGCTAAAATAGCTGTAATTGGTTTGGGTTATGTCGGTTTGCCGCTGGCTATTGAATTTGGCAAAAAATATGATGTTCTAGGTTTTGATATTAATCAGGCTCGTGTGGACGAGTTGAGCGAAGGAAAAGATAGAACCCAAGAAGCGAACTTGGTTGATCTCAAAGCTGTAATTGAGAATAAAAAAGGAAAGAGTAAAACCGGTCTTTCGTTTTCTGCTAGGAAAGAGGATTTAAAGAATTATAATACGTTCATTGTTACAGTTCCAACTCCAATCGACCAATTTAAAGCTCCAGACCTTACTCCGTTAATTAAGGCTTCTGAGATGTTAGGTTCAATCCTTAAGTCGGGTGATATCGTTATTTATGAATCAACAGTTTATCCCGGCTGTACTGAGGAAGATTGCGTCCCTGTTTTAGAGAGAACGTCTGGTCTAAAATTTAATAAAGATTTCTTTGCTGGGTACTCTCCTGAGCGTATTAATCCTGGTGATAAGATAAATACATTAACAAAAATTAAAAAAGTAACTTCAGGTTCGACTCCGGAGATTGCAAATCGTGTTGATGATCTTTACCGTTCCATTATCACAGCAGGAACGCATAAAGCTCCCAATATTAAAGTTGCTGAAGCGTCGAAAGCTATTGAGAATGCTCAGCGAGACGTTAATATTTCTTTTGTTAATGAATTATCATTAATATTTGATCGTGTTGGTATCGATACAAATGATGTAATTGAAGCTGCCGGAACTAAGTGGAATTTCTTGAAATATCAACCGGGGCTGGTTGGTGGTCACTGTATAGGGGTGGATCCCTACTACTTGGCTCATAAGGCTCAAGCTTTGGGTTATCACCCTCAGGTAATTCTTTCTGGTCGTCGTGTAAACGATAATATGGGGCCTTTCGTAGCTGATAAGGTAGTTAAGTTAATGATTCAGAAAGACCACAAAATTAAAGGATCTAAAGCTTTAATCATGGGTATTACTTTCAAAGAGAATTGCCCTGATGTTCGTAATACTCGTGTAGTCGATATTTACCATGAGTTAGTATCCTTTGGATTAGATGTCGATATTTATGATCCATGGGCCGATGCAGAAGAAGTTAAGCACGAATATGGGGTAGATATTTTGAACAAATTGGATAAGAATACTGTTTACGATGCCGTTGTTGTCGCTGTGGCACATAACGAGTTCTTGAAGTTTGATTATCAGAAAATTAAGCGTAATAATGGGGTTATATTCGATACCAAAGCTTGTTTAGATAGAGCTTTAGTAGATGGGAGGTTATAAAATTGATTTCACACTTTAATTTCTTATACAATGGTTGATTGTGTAGTATTTTGATTGACATTGTGGTTCTGTTTAAGAAAATTTTTAGTCCCTCAAAAAATAGCTTTTTCAACAATGTTTTGATTCTTTTGGGGGGAAGTGCACTAGGACAAGTAATTAACTTGCTTATGAGTCCGGTCATTACACGCATCTTCCCACCAGAGGCTTTTGGAGTATTTGGTGTGTTCACATCAGTTATAAATATCCTTACAAACTCTTCATCTTTAAAATTGGAAATGGCATTACCATTGCAAAAAGAAACAGATGAATTTATAGAGTTGTTGTGGATTTGTCTATTTGCCAATTTAGGGTATGCACTGCTAATAGCTGCTGTTCTAATCTTTATCCCCATAAGTGTTTATGAAACTTTCAATGTTTCTGAACTTGTAGATTTTTTGTGGTTGATTCCTTTAACTTTGTTGATTACTGGTTGTACGAGAATTTTAACCAGTGCTGTTGTTCGATTTAAAGCTTATAAAGCCATCTCCTATTCGTTTATAAATCAGATCCTTGTAAAGAATGTTGTACAAATTATATTAGGATTATTTTCAGCATCTGGTCTATCTTTAATTTTTGGTACTTTTTTTAATCAAGGTACGGGGATGACAAACTTGATTCGTGTATTGAAAAAGAGAAAAGTCTTGACCTGGACTCCTTTATCCAAGTTAATAATTTTTTCGCATGTCAAGGAGCACCGTGATTATATATTTTATGGTACACCTTCCGGTCTTATTAACGCTCTAGGATTATATTTACCTGTGCCATTAGTTATGTATTATTTTGGACCAAAGGAAGCAGGAGGATTAGCTTTTTGTATTACACTCATTTCACTACCAATGCGAGTAGTGGGAAAATCAGTTTCTCAAGCGTTTATAGGTGAGTGTGCAGAAATGATAAGGGAAAAGAAACCTGGCTTAAGCAAATTATACAAAAATCTAATTTTGCGGTTGTCTCTTTTAATTCTTGTACCATTTATTATCGCTACCTTTTGGGGGCAGCCAATATTTAAATTATTCTTTGGGCAAGAATGGTCGCAATCCGGATATTTCATACAAATCCTAGCCTTACCTTTTTGTCTTCAATTTATCTCTTCGCCCTTGTCACAGATTTTAAATCTGTTAACTCTTCAGAAGGTTCAATTAATATGGGATATCATAAGGGTAATTCTTACTATTGGTACTCTATGTTTGCCACCAATCTTAGGATATGCGATTGATCCAACGATATTAATATACAGCGTTGGTAGCTCAATTTCTTACGTTCTTTTAATATTGATATGCTTAAAATATGTTACATTGAAAGAGAAAAATATAATCCGATGAAGTTTTAGTATCTTACTTTTATTATTGAGGTAGTAATGAATAAAGAAAATAAAGTTAGAAGAAGGTTGACATTTCTTGTGAGTGTTTTTATTCTGTTAATATGTTTTGGTTTTGAACATTTCATTTCATCAGATCTAATTAATCATATTAATAACCCATCTATGCTTGTAACAGTTCTCTTTTCATTGATGTCGCTGATTCCGATGTACTGGATACCTGTACAAGCCACTAGACCTAGCGTTTTAGTTATATGGGCGCTGTATTTGGTGGTTTTAATTCCATCGATGATTATTCCGTATTTGTCAATTTATATAGGAATTGATCATTTAGTTTTCTTTAATGTTGTGTTGTTATTATGTTTTTTTCTGCTATGCAGATCAGCGGGTCGTCCATTGAGCAACTATAATTATCCACCATTATCGATGTACGGCTTCTATGCCTTCTTTTTTGTGATCTACGGTATTTTATTACTTAATGTTATTTCGGTTTTTGGATTAGACTTTTCTTTCGTTTCATTACGAGATGTTTACGATGTTCGAACAGAATATAAGGATCAATTAAGCAGCTCTCAATCCTCTAATTATCCGATCCGATGGCTTCTTTTTATTTTTAACCCCTTTTTAATAATCTGCGGATATATAGAGAAGAAAAATATTTGGATGCTTTTTTTAGGTTTGGCCGGTGAATTGTTTATATACTCAATATCGGGTTTAAAATCTGCGTTATTTATAGGCTTTGTATTGATTCTTATTTTATATTTTCTAGGTAAACTAAGGAGTATAAAAAGTGTTCCGACATTGATTACGTTTGGTGTTGTTTGTATGATTGCTATTGCATTAATAATAGATTCGATATATTTTGTAGATAGTATTTTGTATAAGAATATAGTAACGTCGTTAACTTTACGCAGAAATATTGCTATGCCTGGGTTTCTAAGTGGTCAATACTATAATTTCTTTTTACATAATCCCAAAATGTTTATGGCCAACAACTCATTATTTGGTGTTTTGGTTGATTATCATTCTTTTTACGGTTCTCGTTCTGCGCCTGAGATTGTCGGTGCTTTCGTATGGGGGAATGCCGCACCCCATGCAAATGCGAATATATGGGCAGACGGTTACGCTCAATACGGTTTTATAGGCATGATAGTTGTTTCTATTTTATTAGGTTTTTTTTTACATATTTATGATTCAATTTCATCTGGCGTTGATTATCGACTTTCGTTCGTATTTTTAATTGCTCCTGCCTTCGCATTTAGTAATAGCGCATTTTTTACTACTATTATTGGTCATGGAGCAGGAATTTGTATTTTACTTTTGTTTCTCTATATGTCAGCAGTTCGGGGTCATTATTCACAAAAACATAAAAACACTTTAACGACATGAATTTTCGAACGGTATTTTATTTGTATTTTATAAGCTTTTTTATTTTAAGTGCGAACGTGTTTGCTCAGAACTCAATCATCAGGCAGAAGAATTTTATTAAGGACGAAACCATAGGACTTCCAAATGATAAGGTGGATGGCGAATTCATCGGAGGACTTAAAAATCAAACTGTTCCAGTCTATTCTAAGGAATTGGAGAAGAAGGATTATGTAGTTCATACGAAAAGTGAATTGCTAGCAGCTTTGGAAACTGCACAAAATGGAGAGGTTGTATACATTGATGATAAAGCGTCGATTGATCTTAGCAATCATAAGAGTATCGTTGTACCTGGTGGTGTGACAATTGCAAGTGGTAGGGGCATCAACAATAGTAAAGGTGCATTAATTTATACAAATACCGCAGGTGTCTCGCCTCTTTTTAAAGTCGGAGGTGAAAATGTTGTCTTTTTTGGCTTAAGAATAAGCGGCACTGATACTGATATCTATCCATACGGAAAGAAGTTAGCTGGTAAGGAAAACGATCGAAGGAACGTATACAGGAAGCCCGTAACCGTTGGAATAGGGTCTTCTTTTTCCTATCTTATAGTAGAAAACTGTGAACTATTCGGGTGGACTCATGGAGCGATAAGTTTAGAAAAAGGTGCGGACAATGTGATTATACATCATAATTATATACATCATAATCGACGTTACGGGCTTGGTTACGGTGTTGTACTAGATGGAGCATCGGCGTTGATAAAAGCGAATCTTTTTGACTATAATCGTCATGATGTAGCAGGAACTGGAGTCCCTGGGACGAGTTATGAAGCATGTTATAATGTGTTTTTAGAAAATAACACATCTCACTCGTTGGATATGCATGGAGGACGAGATCGGAACGATGGTACCAATATTGCAGGAACCACTATAAAAATACATCACAATTATTTTCGATTGAAAAATGAGAATAGAGCAGTAATTATTAGAGGCTATGCAGACGACGGTGTATATATTTATAAAAATAAGGTTGAACACAGCCCTAAAAATATTTTAAAATCATTAATGGGATCATATTCGGCTTTTGAGCAACGATATGTTGATAAGGGTAGGATGTATATTGAGGAAAATTCCGTAATCTCAAAGGATTGATCACAAAGTAACAATCTAATAATTTCGTTAATATACACCATTATTATATCATGATTGAAAATTCAAATTTACGTATTTTAGTGATTACTAACATACTACCTATTTCGGAAATAGAAAGAAAAAAGAATGAGAATGATGTAATTCTGGAGACTGAAAAGAAATTTAAACTCTATTATCCAAATATTGAGTTTAAGTATATATTTGTTACTCCTTATTCTAATATTATACTCTCTGTTTTTTCGAAAAGATGGCTTTCGTATTACAAATTAAGAAGAGGTAAAACCTATTCGTTGGCGGATCATACCGTTCATATATATGGTTTATTGATGTTTCCAATTAAATTTTCATTTCGGAAATTATTTTATAAACTCAGCTACTTTTTTAATAGAAAGATGATAGCAAGAGTTATTAAAGATTTCGAACCATCTGTGATTCATGCTCAGAATGTTGATGAAGATGTTTCCCTTGCAAGATATATTTTTAAAGAATATGGTATACCTTATATCGTGACTCTAAGAAGTATCCAAAGAAAGGATTCAGTAGTTAAAACCAATTTGGTCGGTCCATCCTCATATATTGCCATTAGTTTCATGCAAAAAAAAATAGCTAATTCCTTCGGTATTGATCCTGTATTCATCCCTCACGGGATTCCTGATTCTTTTTTTTCAACAATTGAAAGTCATGAAAAAAGAGACACTCGTATTAGAATTATTTCTGTGTGTCGTTTGCTGAAATTGAAAAATTTAGACATGGTTATTAAGGCATTGGCTACAGTGAATTATGATTACACGTATCATATATATGGTGATGGACCTGAAAAGCAAAATTTAGAAAGATTAATTACTAGGTTTGATCTATCAAATAAAGTCACACTTCATGGTTTTGTTCCAAATAGAGAGTTGCCTGGTATCCTTTCTAATATGGATTTATTTGTCATGCCGAGTTTTCCAGAGACATTAGGTCGGGTATACCTCGAAGCGATGGCATGTGGACTGCCAATCATTGGTGTTAAAAACACCGGAATTGACGGAATAGTTGAAAACGGAAAACATGGCTTTCTTGTAGATATTGATGACGAGAGATCATTGGAGCGGGTATTGACAAAAGTTTTTGATAATCCCGATCAGTTGAGAGAAATGAGTGTAAACGCGCGAAAATTAGTTGAAGCTTTCCGCTGGGAAATTATCATCGAAAAGCTTCATAATGTATATATAATGTCTCGAGATAATTCTTAGTTTTAGTTTATATTTATAATAGAAATTTTTATGAAAACTACCATCATAGCAGGTGCACGTCCCAATTTTATGAAAATTGCGCCTATTATACACGCCATTGAAAAGTCAAAAAAATCAGGTAATAACATCGATTACAGATTAATACACACTGGACAACACTATGATAAAAAGATGTCTGGTGATTTTTTTGAACAATTACAGATCCCAGAGCCCCATGCAAATTTAGAGGCTGGAGGTGGTACGCAAGCGGAACAAACTGCGGCGATAATGATCAGATTTGAAAAAGAATTGCAAGCGAACCCGACTGACCTTGTAATAGTGGTGGGTGATGTTACATCGACAATGGCATGCGCAGTCACTGCACAAAAGATGCATACTAAAGTTGCACACGTTGAAGCTGGTATCAGGTCTGATGATTGGACGATGCCAGAAGAGATTAATCGTTTGGTAACAGATAGTGTTACTAATTATTTCTTTACTACTTCCGATATAGCGAATGAAAACCTCAAAGGATCCGGTGTAGAAGAAGATCGCATTTTCTTTGTTGGAAACACAATGATCGACACCCTATTAGAGCAGCGACCACGTTTTCAAAAACCTGCAATTTGGGATAAATTGAAACTAAAGGAAAAAGAGTATTTTGTTATGACTCTTCATCGTCCTGCGAATGTAGACGAAGAAGAAAAGTTGAAAGAATTGATGGATGAAATTGTAAATAATTCACAAAATCTTCCTTTAGTTTTTCCTGTTCACCCACGTACTGCCAAAATCCTGTCAAATGTTGGTGTTTCTCATCCTCGCCTACATATGGTTGAACCCTTAAGTTATTTGGAATTCAATTATCTTGTGGAACGTGCCAAAGCTGTTGTTACTGACTCAGGTGGTATCACAGAAGAAACTACGGTAATGGGTGTTCCTTGTATGACGCTACGCGATAATACTGAACGGCCTGAAACAATCACATTAGGTACAAATGAACTGTTGGGTACCGATCCAAAAGCTATCAAACCGGCAATGGAAAAATTATTTGCAGGTACGTGGAAAAAGGGGGATGTAATTCCATTATGGGATGGTAAAACTGCGGAGAGAATAGTTGATATTTTGACCATTTTGGACTTCGATTAGGGGTATTTGTATTATGAAGATACTGCATATTTGTAACGATTATTTGGGCTCTAAGGTTCATAAAAGTCTTTATGAGGAAATTGATAGTTATGATGTTTCACAAGTAGTTTTCGTTCCGTTTCGAAAAGGGCAAGACATTGCCAGAAATAGAGTAACTTTTCAAGCTAAAGACTCTTTTGTTGTTTTTTCAAAGCAAATAAAGCTTTACCACAGGTTTTTTTTTCGGTTGAAAATAAAAATGTTGCTAAAGAGCTTTTATGAACAAGTCAATACGACTCGAGTAGACGCTATATTTGCAACAACGTTATTTAGTGACGGATCGATAGCATTGGATATTCATAAAAAAACCGGAATACCATATATTGTTGCTGTTCGAAGCACTGACATTGATGTGTTTATGAGATTTAGACCTGATTTAAATAACCTGTGTTTGGATATCCTAAATCATGCTAAATATGTGATATTTATTAGTGATTCTTTGAAATTTAAATTCTTTAAAAGGATTAATAATCAGCACCGACTGCAAATAGAACAAAAAAGTAAAATAATATATAACGGAATTTCGAAGGAGTTTCTGGCTAATTTAGAACAAAAGAAAAATAATATTAAACCTTGGAAAATTATTTATGTTGGAAGTTTGATCCGGCGTAAAAATGTGATGCGATTAATGGACTCCGTTGTTAAAATTTCAAATAAGGGAAAAAATATACAGTTAAATATATATGGAAAAGGCGGTGGTTTAGAAAATGATGTAGTTGATTATTCCAAGAAATATCCAACGATAATTAGATATTTTGGATCTATTGACAATCAAATGGATTTAATAAAAAAGCTAAGAGAAAATCATGTATTTGCGATGCCGTCTTACAGAGAGACATTTGGCTTGGTTTATATTGAAGCTCTTTCTCAAGGCTTACCTATCATTTATGCGGTCAACGAAAGTGTAGATAAAATGATAGATGGAGTGGGAGAGTCGTGCGATCCCTTTTCTATTACTTCAATTGAGAACGCTATCCAACGTATTCTGGATAATTATGATTCATATGATCTTTTAAAAATCGATTTTGGAGTTTTTTCGTGGAAAAATATTGCATTTCGATATATTGATATTTTTCAAAAAACGATCAGTACGACAAATGAGAATTAGCTAAATTCATATATTAATGAAAATAATATATTTCTATCAATATTTTTCGACACCTAAGGGCTCCTGGGGGACTCGTGTTTACGAGTTTGCAAAGGATTGGGTAGAAAAAGGACACGAAGTGACCGTTGTTTCGAGTGTTTATAGTAAGTCGGATTTAGAGGCCAAGAAACTAATTGAGGATCAATATTTCGAGGGTATACATGTTAAGGTAATAAATGTTACTATTGACAATAAACAACCTTTTCTAAAACGTATTTGGTCTTTTATTCAATATAGCTTTCTTTCATCCTATTACGCGCTAACACTTAAAGCCGATATTGTTATTGCCTCTTCTGGACCAATAACCGTTGGGTTACCAGGACTAATCGCTAGATACATCAGAGGAAGAAAGCTTGTATTTGAAACAAGAGACTTGTGGCCAGAGGGGGCTATTGAACTTGGGATTATAGATAACTCTATAATGACGAAGGTAGCTTACTGGTTTGAGAAAGTCTGCTACAACGCTTCAGCATATATTATTACTTTATCTCCAGGAATGACCCAAAATATTAAGAAAAGGTTTGGTTTTCAGAAAGTAGATGATGTGACGAATGCTGCTAACATTAAGCTTTTTTCTACGCCTGTTTCTTTTGATTCCGGACAAGTTTCCTCTAAGAGTTATGCGATATATACAGGTAACATCGGAATGGTTAATAATTCTTATTGGTTATACGAAGCTGCCAAACTATTGAAGAAATCAAATCGGGATGATATCAAGATACTATTAATTGGTGAAGGACAGCAACGTGAAGAATTGGAAGCGTTAGCAAGTAAAGAAGGTATAGATAACTTCATACGACTTGGGCTTATGCCTAAGAGCGATTTAGTAGGATATGTTCAAAACGCATTCGTATCTTTAGTTCCATTAAAGGGAACACCAGTTTTAGATACATCTTCTCCGAACAAATTTTTTGAATCTCTTGCAGCGGGTGTTCCGGTTATTCAAAACACACAGGGATGGATGAAAGACTTTTTAACTGAGCATGAAATTGGTTTAACTTTAGACCCGAATGACCCGCAGCAATTGGCGAATGCGCTTATTGAAATGAAGGATAATCCTGATAGAACGAATTCAATGGGCGAAAAAAGCCTATCAATTGCTAAACAATATTTTGATAAAGATTATTTAGCAAATAAAATGTTGAAAATATTGGAAAAGGTTCATGGAGAAAACTAAAATTTTATTTACTGGTAGTAATGGATTCTTAGGAAAAATATTGAAAAGCGCTTTTTCTACTGAATTTGAGATTAAAGATCTTCAAGAATTTTCTAAAGAATATATAGATATTTCCAAGAATATTACGCTGAATATTGATTTTCTTCCAGAGATAATTATACATAGTGCAGGTAAAGCTCATTCGGTCCCAAAATCGAAATGGGAACAACAGCGCTTTTTTGACGTGAATTATTGGGGAACCGTAAACTTGACCTCTTTTCTCGACAAGTTAGAGGTGAGACCATCTTCGTTTATATTTATGAGTACAGTTTCGGTATATGGATTAGAAAGTGGCGAGAATGTTAATGAAAAACATGCTCTTTTAGGAGATTCTCCATATGCAAAAAGTAAAATAATGGCAGAAGAATATTTAAAAAAATGGGCGAGTTTGAACAATATTACACTAAGTATCTTAAGGTTGCCACTTGTTGCAGGACCTAACCCACCTGGGAACTTGGGTGCTATGATCAATGGTATAAATACCGGCCGGTACTTCAGTATAGGTAAAGCGAACTCAAAGAAGAGTGTAATTTGGGCAGAGGATATTGTCAAGATAATACCGAGGCTATCGGAAGTAGGGGGAATATTTAATCTTACAGATGGCTATAATCCTTCTTTTGGTGAATTAGAGCGAGCTATTTCTGAATCACTTGATCGCCCTTTACCGACAAAAATACCTATGTTATTGGCTAGAGTATTGGCGAAGATAGGAGACTTATTAGGACCACGCTCACCTATTAGTTCAGATAAATTACGTAAAATTACGTCTTCCCTAACTTTTGACGATAGCAAAGCTAGGAAAGAAATTGGATGGAGACCTTCCAATGTGTTGGAAAAAATAAAAACTGATATTAATATTTAAAATACAATCATAATGAAAGTTAATAAAATCTGTTGTATAGGTGCTGGTTATGTAGGTGGACCAACAATGTCGGTGATTGCAAAGCAATGTCCAGATATTCAGGTCACTGTTGTTGATTTAAACCAGCAACGAATAGCTGCTTGGAATGACGAGGACATTAACAATATACCTATTTATGAACCTGGTCTTACAGATGTGGTCGCTGATGCAAGAAATCGTAACTTATTCTTTTCAACGGATGTTGAAAAAGCAATTGAAGAAGCTGATACAATATTTATCTCTGTAAATACCCCAACAAAAACTTATGGTAAAGGTAAGGGGCAAGCAGCAGATTTAAAGTGGATAGAACTTTGTGCAAGACAAATTGCTAAAGTTAGCCAATCTGATAAAATTGTGGTTGAGAAATCAACGTTGCCCGTCCGCACAGCGAGCACTCTAAAAGACATTCTTAAGCATACGGGAAGTGGCGTTAAATTTCATATTCTTTCAAATCCCGAATTCCTTGCTGAAGGAACAGCTGTTAAGGATTTACTAAACCCGGATCGCGTCTTGATTGGGGGAGAGCAAACCGAAGATGGCAAGCAAGCTATTCAGGCTCTTGTTGACGTTTATGCAAGATGGGTACCGAAAGAAAAAATTCTAACAACTAACATTTGGTCCTCAGAGTTGTCGAAGCTTACAGCAAACGCTTTCTTAGCTCAACGAGTGTCTTCCATCAATGCACTTTCTGAGTTATGTGAATTCACGGAAGCTGATGTTAACGAAGTTGCAAGAGCGATTGGTACGGACAGTCGTATCGGGCCGAAGTTCTTAAAAGCATCAGTAGGTTTTGGCGGTTCATGTTTTCAAAAAGATATTTTAAATCTTGTTTATATAGCACGAACTTATGGTTTGATGGAAGTAGCAGATTACTGGGAGCAAGTAATTTTAATGAATGATCATCAGAAGCGTCGTTTTGCGGATAAGATTATTCGTAATCTTTATAATACGGTTAATGGTAAGAAGATTGCTTTCCTTGGCTGGGCTTTTAAAAAAGACACGAATGATACACGTGAATCTGCAGCGATCTATGTTGCCGATCACCTTTTGTTTGAACAAGCTGAGATCTCTGTTTACGATCCAAAGGTAACTGAGCAACAAATTTATAATGATCTGGATTATTTAGCTACACGAAGTAGTGAAGAGAACAAAAAGCTTCTTCAAATAGAATCTGATCCTTATGAAGCTTGTAAAGATGCTCATGCGATAGCTATTTTAACAGAGTGGGATGAGTTCAAGGAATATGATTGGCAAAAAATTTATGACAATATGTTGAAGCCAGCTCATATCTTTGATGGACGTAATATTTTAGACAAAGATAAACTAAGAGAGATCGGATTTATGATTAGTGGTGTTGGGAGTTAGTTAATACCTACTGTTCAATGACATATATTTTCTTAATAATTACGCTTTTCGCCCTCATGTTCGTCTATTTCAAAATAGCGGACAAGTTTAATATCATTGACAAACCTAATGAGCGTAGTTCGCATTCTACGATTACTATTCGCGGAGGCGGTATAATCTTTTTAGTTTCGATTATCATTGCCGGGATCATGTATCCGAGTTATCTGCTACCAGTGGCTGGCGCAGCGGTAATTGGAATTATCTCTTTCCTTGATGACCGTATTACGCTTTCTAGTAAAATTCGGATTCTATTTCATTTGGCGGCTGTGTCAATGATGTTTCAGTTCCTGCCGGTGTTTACAATTATCCCATGGTGGGGTATTATCGCACTTTATATCCTGGTGATTGGGATTATTAATGCCTATAACTTTATGGACGGCATCAATGGTATTACAGGGCTCTACAGTCTGGTTGTGCTTGGCGGTCTACAATACGTCAATATTAATGTGTTTAACTTTGTTGAGCGTGACCTTATCTGGTTACCCATGATATCATGTGTGGTATTCCTTTTTTTCAATTTCAGAAAGAAAGCCAAATGTTTCGCTGGTGATGTAGGTAGCGTAACTATGGCATTTTGGGTTATGTTCTTGATGCTACGCTTGATATTGGAATCCGGGAACCCTATCTATATTTTATTCCTGACCGTATATGGTATTGATTCCATCTTTACGATTATACACCGATTGGCATTACGTCAAAATATCTTCGACGCTCATAGACTTCATTTTTATCAAATTTTAGCCAATGAGAGAAAAGTGCCTCACTTAGTAGTGTCAACAATTTACGCAATTGTGCAAGCTCTGATTATTTGCTTTATTATTGGTTCTAATATGCATTGGTTGGCGGTGTTCTTGATTAGTACATTGCCGCTCGCAGCGGTGTATATGCTGAAGTTTAGATTGATGAAGTCTTTGCCGTAGGGTAAGGTTGTCTTCGCTATGAAATTAAAAATTTTATTTCTTTTACCTTCGTTCAGAAAAGGAGGGGAGGCGAAGAATACGCTAAACATCTTAAATTCGCTGGATACTAGCCGATTCGATTTAACATTGTTAATCTGCTCAAAAGGGCAGAGCGATTTCAAGGAGTTTCTGAATAACAGCGTTAACGTCATTGAAATCGGATCGCACACACCCTTTTGGAAGTTTTATTACATCGTAAAAACAATCCGATTAGTTCGTCCAGATATAACCTTCACCTCTTTTATCGATCTCAATTTTGTTGTTGGTATCTATAAATTATTTTCTTTCAGGAGATTTATTAGCGTACTTCGTTTTAACACCATGCCTTCTTATACTATCTCCTCAATGTTGGGATTGCCGGTAACGAAAAATAGTAAAAGCTTTTCAGTCAAATCAGCTAATAAGATTATTGCCCAGAGCTCTGAAATGCATGATGAAATTTCAGAATATTATCCAATATCAAAAGGGAAAGTTGATGTTATTCAAAATATTGTCAATCGTGATCAAATAATTCAGTTAGCAAACAAATATAACCCCTATAAGCCATATAACGGCACAACATTAGTTGCTGTAGGTAGTTTATGGGCGACTAAAGGTTTTGAGTTTTTGATTAAAGCAATGAGGGAAATTGTTTACAAACATCGTCAAGAGGTTCGATTGTATATCGTAGGAGAAAACCTAATTAAAGATAGTGGCTATGATAAGTTTCTTAAGGCAATGATAGAAGATTTGAAACTTGAAGATAATATTTTCCTTGAGGGTTACACTCCTAATCCGTATCCTTATATGAAGCACGCAGATGTCTTTGTTTTATCCTCACTGAAGGAAGGATTTCCTAATGTTGTTCTTGAAGCATTGAGTTTAAAAGTGCCGTGTGTAGTAACTGACTGCGTAGATTTTCAAGGAATTATTAATCCAGGCTCTAACGGATACATTGCAAAGAAAGCTAATGTAAATTCTTTGGTTGAAGGAATTTTACAAGCTATGAATATGGATTTTGATATGGAAGAAATGGACGATTTTGATTATAATGTATGGTTTTCTTCCCTGCTATAACCCCTTTCGTCCAAAGCAAACCTATTCAACCACTTAATCTTCGATTTCCGGCAATACCAATCGGTATATATGAGGTCAATATCGGTTGTTTTCGTTATGCCAAAATCAAGACCTTTATATTTTTCAATCGTCTTTACAAATTCTTCAGCATTTCTGATTCGATCCCGAAAACGGACTGAGGTTATATGGGCGGTTTTTGTAAGGTATCTAGTATCGATATCTTGCATTAAAGTAGAGCTTCTAAAATTTTCACGAAGCCGATCTCTCAAAGTTGGCAAATTATCGTTGAGTATAAACCCTTGAATCATGACTGCTTCCTTCGTGGTAGTAACTCCTTTGAAACGAATTTGTATATCTTGAATATCTTTAAGACTTGTTGATATAACTTCGATATACTTATCGACATTTCTTTGATCAATCGTAAATCCATCTTGACACGATATAATGGACAGAACGGTCACATGTAGATCCGAAATCGGTTGGTAATATTGTGATGAGTCAATTTCCCGTAGCTCTCCATTGAACTTTTCTATGTTTTTCTGAACTTCTTTATCAGGCCAGATTATTAGAGATAAACCTCTGCGATTGTCTATAGGCCGGTCTATAAATGTATCAATTGAATGATTACGACCGTTTATGCTGCTTATTGAGTTGTCATAAAAACTCTGAT